>NZ_ASZV01000023.1:0-49295 GCF_000442475.1 Ralstonia sp. AU12-08
AACCACCGGCGTCGGCGCAAAATTCTGAGCGGTATTGCTGGAGCCCACCGGGTCCAACAGGAAGGTATAGGCGCGCGAAACGTGACCGCTTGCCCAGTTCAGGTCGACCAGCACGTCAACAAACGGCTCGGCGACGGGCTGGGTGGATCGCAGGCGCACCACGTAGTTGCCATTCGACTGGCGCTCAAGCGACGCACGCAGCGAGGAGACGATCGGGTTGTAGCTCAGACCGGCGCGCGAATAGGCATCCGGAGTAGCCAGCTTGGCGACCAGGTTCTGCGCCTCTTCGGGCGTCACGCCGGTCAGATCGATTTCGGCCTGCAGCGGCTGGCCAAGGCTGGAACGCACATGCAGCGCGCCGAAACCAGCTGCATGCGCTGCGGGCTGGATCAGCAACAGGCTTGCCGCAGCAATGGCGACGGCCGACCAGCTAGGACTGCGATGGGACGTTTCTCTCCGGCGGTATTGGCTCACCCTCACCTTCGACTCCGTTATCTTTTAATGTGCAAACGAACTTAACATCAACGAGTTAGCGCAGCAAGTTCACCCAATAGGCGAAAAGCTGAGGGTTCGAACCGCCGTCGATTTTTATCAAAACGACACAATTGGCGAGATTCTGAAGCATCCGACGTACCCCCCGGAATGCGAATGCTTCGACGTGGCGCTAACTATTCCCCGTAACTGTCCACCCCACGAAAGGGTGGACGGCTTTCATACCGCAATTCTGGCCGCTATTGTGTACCAACGTTACAGCCCGTGGGCGGCCAGATGGCACAACGCCGCGCAGGCCGCGCGGCGTTGGTAGAAAAAGCGCACTTTCTGTTGTCAGGCCGCAACGACAATCGCCGCCACCCGACCCGACAACGAATGCAAAGCCGGGGTCACTTGCCCAGCAGGATGCGCAACGTGCGACGCAGCGGTTCCGCCGCGCCCCAGAGCAGTTGGTCGCCGATCACGAAGGCGCTCACGTATTCCGGCCCCATGTTCAGCTTGCGTACGCGGCCCACACCGATCTGCAGGCCACCGGTGATGGACGCCGGCGTCAGTTCCTTCTCAGTGATGCTGCGATCGTTCGGCACCCACTTCACCCACGGGTTGCCCGAGCGGATGATCTGCTCGATCTCTTCAAGCGGCAGGTCGCGCTTGAGCTTGAGCGTCAGGCCCAGGCTGTGGCAGCGCATCGCGCCAATCCGCACGCAAAGGCCATCCACCGGAACCGGCTGCGCGTTGCCCAGAATCTTGTTGACCTCGGCCTGGCCCTTCCACTCTTCCTTCGACTGGCCGTTGTCGAGTTGCTTGTCGATCCAGGGAATCAGACCACCCGCCAGCGGCGCCGGGAAGAACTCGGTCGGCACATCTTCGCGGATGGTCTTGGCGACCTTGCGATCGATGTCCAGAATGGCCGATGCCGGGTTGGCCAGCTCGTCAGCCACGGCACCATGGATCACGCCCATGCCCTTGAGCAGTTCGCGCATGTGGTTCGCGCCACCGCCCGAAGCCGCCTGGTAGGTCATCGAGCTGACCCACTCAACCAGGCCTTCGCGGAACAGACCGCCCACGCCCATCAGCAGGATGGAGTTGGTGCAATTGCCGCCGATGAAATTCTTGGTGCCGGCCGCCACCGCGTTCTTGATCAGGCCCAGGTTGACCGGGTCCAGCACGATCACGGCGTCGTCTTCCATACGCAGCGTCGAAGCGGCGTCGATCCAGTAGCCGTTCCAGCCGGCGGCGCGCAGCTTCGGGAAGACTTCGGTGGTGTAGTCACCGCCCTGGCACGTGATGATCGTGTCGCAGGCCTTCAGCGCTTCGATGTCGTTGGCGTCGGCCAGCGGCGCATCCGTCTTGGCGAATGCAGGCGCCTTGCCGCCAGCGTTGCTGGTGCTGAAAAACACCGTATCGATCAGGTCGAAATCCTTTTCTTCCTGCATGCGCTGCATCAGCACGCTGCCGACCATGCCGCGCCAACCGACGAGACCTACCTTCATGATGTGGAACCCTTAGTGATTTTCCCCGCCTCGTGCGCCCGGCGGTGACCGCGCGGGGAAGGCAGGCGGACACGACCGGACGATCTACGAGATCGTTTTTTTCGTAATGGTTTTGGTGGTCGTGCGAATCTCGACAGGCGTCAAGCGAGCGCGCGCAGCGGCGCCCTTGGCGGCGATAGCCAGGGTGCCCAGAATGCCCAGTACGAGGACGGGGAGCGCGGTCGAGATCATCTGCAAAAATATACACGATTTGGCGGCGCGCACAATGCGCTGCAGCATGCGTCCGCCGAAAAAATACGGTTGCGGCACGTCATGTGACGGTGCCGCAACGCGTGGCTCAGCTTAGAGGGCAGCCAGCACAGCTTCGCCCATCTCCACCGTGCCGACCTGCTTGCAGCCCGGCGTCAGAATGTCGCCAGTGCGATAGCCCTGAGCCAGCACCTTCTTGACGGCGTTCTCGATGCGA
Source organism: Ralstonia sp. AU12-08 (assembly GCF_000442475.1). Classification (NCBI taxonomy): domain Bacteria; kingdom Pseudomonadati; phylum Pseudomonadota; class Betaproteobacteria; order Burkholderiales; family Burkholderiaceae; genus Ralstonia; species Ralstonia sp. AU12-08. The sequence continues at coordinate 2,452 of NZ_ASZV01000023.1, forward strand.
TCGGCTTGCTCAGCCTTGCCCAGCGAGTAACGCAGCATCATCGCCGCCGACAGGATCGTCGCCAGCGGGTTGGCCACGCCCTTGCCCGCGATGTCCGGCGCCGAACCGTGCGACGGCTCGTACAAGCCCTTGTTGTTCGCATCGAGCGACGCCGACGGCAGCATGCCGATCGAGCCCGTCAGCATGGCGGCCTCGTCCGACAGGATGTCGCCGAACATGTTGCCGGTGACGATCACGTCGAAGTTCTTCGGCGCCTTGACGAGTTGCATGGCGGCGTTGTCGACGTACATGTGCGACAGCTCGACTTCCGGGTACTCCTTGTGCACATCGGTGACGATGTCCTTCCAGAACTGGAACGTCTCGAGCACATTGGCCTTGTCGACGCTGCACAGCTTCTTGCCGCGCTTGGCGGCGGCCTGGAAGGCGACGTGCGCGATGCGGCGGATTTCTGGCTCGCTGTAGCGCATGGTGTCGAAGCCTTCGCGCGCGCCGGCGAACAGGCCGTCCGGTGCGGCACGCACACCGCGCGGTTGACCGAAGTAGATGTCACCGGTCAGTTCACGCACGATCAGGATGTCGAGACCACCGACGATCTCCGGCTTCAGGCTCGATGCGCCGGCCAGTTCCGGATAGCAGATCGCCGGACGGAAATTGGCGAACAGCTGCAGATGCTTGCGCAGGCCGAGGATCGCCTGCTCGGGGCGCAGTTCGCGCGCCAGCGTGTCGTACTTCCAGTCGCCCACGGCGCCGAACAGGATGGCGTCGGCTTCCTTGGCAAGCTTGAGCGTGTCTTCCGGCAGCGGATGGCCCTTGGCTTCATAGCCGGCGCCGCCAACGGGCGCGAATTCCATCTCGAACGACTCGCCCAGTGCATTCAGCACCTTGACGGCCTCGGCCACGATTTCCTTACCGATGCCGTCACCCGGCAACACTGCAATCTTGGTCATGCGTATTTCCTTGTTGTTCTGCGTGTTCTGTTGACGAGTTCAGCCGACGAGCTTGTGTGCAAGCCACGGCATCTTGGCCAGGCGCTGCGCTTCATACGCCTTGATCTGATCGGCATAGCGCAGGGTCAGGCCGATGTCATCGAAGCCGTTGAGCAGGCAGTACTTGCGGAACGCCGTGATGTCGAACGGATAGGCCGTGCCACCAGGCGTGACGACAACCTGCTTGTCCAGATCAACGGTCAGTTGATAACCGACGAAGGCTTGCGTCTCGTTGAACAGGTGGTCGACTTGCGACTCTGTCAGCACGATCGGCAGCAGGCCATTCTTGAAGCAGTTGTTGAAGAAGATGTCGGCAAAGCTCGGCGCGATGATGGCGCGAAAACCGTACTGCTGCAGCGCCCACGGTGCGTGCTCACGCGAACTGCCGCAGCCGAAGTTCTTGCGCGCCAGCAGCACCGAAGCGCCTTGGTAGCGCGGCTGGTTCAGCACGAAGTCCGGGTTCAGCGGGCGGTTGCTGTTGTCCTGGCCGGGTTCGCCGACATCCTTGTAGCGCCACTCGTCGAACAGGTTCGGGCCGAAGCCCGTGCGCTTGATCGACTTCAGGAATTGCTTCGGAATAATGGCGTCGGTGTCGACGTTCTCGCGGTCGAGCGGGGCCACGAGGCCGGTGTGGATGGTGAATTGTTCCATGATTGCTCTCTCTATCCTGCCGCTCAAGCGAGCTTGCGCACGTCGACGAAGTGGCCTTCCAGCGCGGCCGCAGCGGCCATCGCCGGGCTCACGAGGTGGGTGCGGCCACCCGCGCCTTGACGGCCTTCGAAGTTGCGGTTGGAGGTCGATGCACAGCGCTCGCCAGGGTCCAATCGGTCCGCGTTCATCGCCAGGCACATCGAGCAACCCGGCTCGCGCCATTCAAAACCTGCCGCCTTGAAAATCTTGTCGAGCCCCTCTCGCTCGGCCTGCTCTTTCACAAGGCCCGAGCCCGGCACGACCATCGCCAGCTTCACGTTCGAGGCAATGCGCTTGCCCAGCTTCTGAACGACCCACGCAGCAGCGCGCATGTCTTCGATACGGCTGTTGGTGCACGAGCCGATGAAGACCTTATCGATGTTGATATCGCTGATGGCGACGTTCGGCTGCAGGCCCATGTATTCGAGCGCGCGCTCCATGGCGTTGCGCTTGTTCGGGTCCTTTTCCTTTTCGGGATCCGGCACGCGGTCTTCAATGCTGACCACCATTTCCGGCGACGTGCCCCAGCTCACTTGCGGGCGAATCTCTTCAGCGCGCAGCTCGACCACATGGTCGAAGTGCGCACCTTCGTCAGAATGCAGCGTGCGCCAGTATTGAACGGCCTGCTCCCACTCCACACCCTGCGGGGCAAACGGGCGGCCCTTAATGTATTCGAGCGTGACGTCGTCCACGGCGACCATGCCGGCGCGCGCGCCGCCCTCGATCGCCATGTTGCACACCGTCATACGGCCTTCCATCGACAGCGCGCGGATGGCCGAACCGCCGAATTCCATGGCATAACCCGTACCGCCCGCCGTGCCGATCTTGCCGATGATGGCGAGCACGATGTCCTTGGCGGTGCAGCCGCGCGGCAGCATGCCTTCCACCTTCACGAGCATGTTCTTGCTCTTCTTGGCGAGCAGCGTCTGCGTGGCCAGCACGTGCTCGACTTCCGACGTGCCGATGCCGTGCGCCAGCGCGCCGAACGCGCCATGCGTGCTGGTGTGCGAATCACCGCAGACCACCGTCATGCCCGGCAACGTCGCGCCCTGCTCCGGCCCGATCACGTGCACGATGCCCTGACGCTTGTCGTTCATCTTGAATTGCGTGATGCCGTAGCTATCGCAGTTGGCGTCGAGCGTGTCGACCTGCAGCTTGGAGACCGGGTCAGCAATGCCGTGCGAGCGATCGGTGGTCGGCACGTTGTGGTCCGACACAGCCAGGTTGGCGCTGATGCGCCACACCGGACGCTGCGCCAGCTTCAGGCCTTCGAACGCCTGCGGGCTCGTCACCTCGTGCAGCAGTTGACGATCGATGTAGAGCACGGTCGTGCCGTCATCTTCGGTATGAACGACGTGATCGTCCCAGAGTTTGTCGTAGAGCGTCTTGGCCATGATGCGATCCGTGCACAACGCGCCATAGTCGGCGGCTGCGCGAGCAGTTTCGTGGGGAGTGATCGATTATGCCACCCGGTGCATTGCACACCGGACGTGACTGGCGAAAGGGGGTTTCGTCATTTCACGAAAGCTCGCCCGGGCAATCTTCGGGCGACAAAAAACCCCGCCCGGTTTCCCAGGCGGGGTTTCTGACCAGCGCGTTACCGAACAGCTTAGCGCTTGTCGATCGCCGGCACTTCGCGCGTGGCGGCACCGTTGAACAGCTGGCGCGGACGGCCGATCTTGTATTCCGGATCGGTAATCATCTCTTCCCACTGCGAGATCCAGCCCACCGAGCGGGCCAGCGCGAAGATGCAGGTGAACATCGACGACGGGATGCCCAGCGCGCGCTGCACGATACCCGAGTAGAAGTCGACGTTCGGGTACAGCTTGCGGCTGACGAAGTACTCGTCTTCCAGCGCGATCTTTTCCAGCTCCATGGCGAGCTTGAACAGCGGGTCGTTGTGCAGGCCCAGTTCGTTCAGCACTTCATGGCAGGTTTCGCGCATCAGCTTGGCGCGCGGGTCGTAGTTCTTGTACACGCGGTGGCCAAAGCCCATCAGGCGCACGCCGCTGTTCTTGTCCTTGACCTGCTTGATGAACTCGGGAACCTTGTCCACCGAGCCGATCTCTTCCAGCATGTTCAGTGCGGCTTCGTTCGCACCACCGTGCGCCGGGCCCCACAGACAAGCGATACCGGCAGCGATGGCAGCGATCGGGTTCGTGCCCGACGAGCCAGCCAGACGCACCGTCGAGGTCGACGCGTTCTGCTCGTGGTCTGCGTGCAGGATGAAGATGCGGTCCAGAGCACGCTCCAGCACCGGATTCACCTTGTAGTCTTCACACGGCGTGGCAAACATCATGCGCATGAAGTTGCCGGTGTATGACAGGTTGTTCTGCGGGTAGATCAGCGGCTGGCCGATGTTGTACTTGTACGCCATGGCCACCAGCGTCGGCAGCTTGGCGATCAGGCGGATCTGCGAGATCTCGCGCTCGCGCGGGTCGTTGATATTGGCAGCATCCGGGTAGAACGCGCTCATCGCACCGACCAGGCCCGTCAGCACGGCCATCGGGTGTGCGTCACGACGGAAGCCGCGCAGGAAGAACTGCATCTGCTCGTGCACCATGGTGTGATTCGTCACCACATGGTTGAACTCTTCCTTCTGCTTGGCGTTGGGCAGTTCGCCCTTCAGCAGCAGATAGCAGATTTCCATGAAATCGCACTTGCTAGCCAGATCGTCGATGGCGTAGCCGCGGTACAGCAGCTCACCCTTGTCGCCGTCGATGTAGGTGATCTTGGAGTTGCACGACGCGGTCGACATGAAGCCGGGGTCGTACGTGAACTTGCCCGTTTGACCGTACAGCTTGCGGATGTCGATCACGTCCGGGCCAACCGTGCCCTTGTAGATCGGCAGCTCAACGCTGGGCGAGCCATCGGAAAACGATAGGGTGGCTTTCACTTCGGACGGCGTCATGTCGGTTTCCTTCTCTGCTGTTTATGAAAATGAAGTCGGGAGATTCCCGCCAGACGGATCGCAGGGTGCCGTGGGGGCGGCTAGACCGATTCGTCTTGCGGCAACCTCTCGCGCGTTGGCCTGCGGTCGAACAATCAGACCGAACGCAGCAAGGTCAGGACGTGCTTGACTTCCGGCACGTCGAGATCACCTTCCGGCTCCTTGCGTGCAAGCAGGAGATCCATCAGGTCGTTGTCGGGCAGCTCGAACAACTGCGAGAGTGCAGCAACGTCATCATCTGACAGCTCCGTCTCGTAGCGGTTGAAGAAGCGCTCGACGATGATATCGTTCTCCAGCAAACCGCGTCGGGCACGCCAGCGCAAACGCGCGCGTTTGTGCGGATCGGATTGGTGAGAGAACGTCGGGGTAGTCACAGCGGTCATGCTTCTCAAAAGGACGCGTCGCCGGAAAACCGCTCCGGCGACGCTGGGTGCGTTGCGATTTACACCGCGCGGCGCACCATCAATTCCTTGATCTTGCCGATGGCCTTGGTCGGGTTCAGACCCTTCGGGCACACATCGACGCAGTTCATGATGGTGTGACAGCGGAACAGGCGGTACGGGTCTTCGAGGTTGTCGAGGCGCTCGTTGGTCGCTTGGTCACGGCTGTCGGCGATGAAGCGGTAAGCCTGCAGCAGGCCAGCCGGGCCGACGAACTTGTCCGGGTTCCACCAGAACGACGGGCACGACGTCGAGCAGCTCGCGCACAGAATGCACTCGTACAGACCGTCCAGCTCTTCACGCTCTTCCGGCGACTGCAGACGCTCCTTCTCGGGCGGCGGCTCGTCGTTGATCAGGAACGGCTTGATCGAGTGGTACTGGTTGAAGAAGTGCGTCATGTCGACGATCAGGTCGCGCACCACGGGCAGCCCCGGCAGCGGACGCAGTACGATCTTCTCGGGCAGTTCACGCATGTTGGTCAGGCAGGCCAGACCATTCTTGCCGTTGATGTTCATGGCGTCGGAACCGCACACGCCTTCGCGGCATGAACGACGGAACGCGATCGACTCGTCCAGCTTCTTCAGCTTGACCAACGCGTCGAGCAGCATGCGCTCGTGACCGTCGAGTTCGACCTCGTAGGTCTGCATGCGGGGCGCTGCGTCCTTGTCCGGATCGTAGCGATAGACTTCAAAAATACGCTTCATTTTTGTGGGTCCTTCCGGTTAGAACGTACGGGCCTTGGGCGGCACGCTTTCTACCGTCAACGGCTTCATCGTCACAGGCTTGTATTCCAGACGGTTGCCTTCGCTGTAGTACAGCGTGTGCTTCATCCAGTTTTCGTCGTCGCGGTTCGGGAAGTCGCTGTGGGCGTGGGCGCCACGCGATTCCTTGCGGGCAGCAGCCGACACCATCGTCGCCTTGGCGACTTCCACCAGGTTGGCCACTTCCAGCGCTTCAACGCGCGCGGTGTTGAACACCTTGGACTTGTCCTTCAGGTGGATGTTGGCGCTGCGCTCAGCCACTTCCATGATGCGCTGGACGCCTTCGTCCATCAGGGCCTGCGTGCGGAACACACCCGCGTGCGACTGCATGTTGCGGCGGATGTCGTTGGCAACGTCCTGCGCGTACTCGCCCGAGCTTGACGAATCCAGCTTGGCCAGGCGCGACAGTGCGAAGTCAGCGGCGTCAGCCGGCAGCGGCTTGTGTTCGCGGTTCTTCAGGTTCTGCGCAATGATGTGGTTGCCCGCCGAACGGCCGAACACCACCAGGTCGAGCAGCGAGTTCGTACCCAGACGGTTGGCACCGTGCACCGACACACACGAACACTCGCCGATGGCGTAGAAGCCATTGACGACTTCATTCGGGCTGCCGTTCTTCGGCACCACGACCTGGCCGTGATAGTTGGTCGGAATACCGCCCATCTGATAGTGGATGGTCGGCACGACCGGAATCGGTTCCTTGATCGCATCGACGTTGGCGAACTTCAGGCCAATTTCGCGGATCGACGGCAGACGCTTCATGATGGTCTCGGCACCGACGTGGGTCAGGTCGAGCAGCACGTAGTCGCCGTTCGGGCCACAGCCGCGGCCTTCCTTGATTTCCTGGTCCATCGAGCGCGACACGAAGTCACGCGGTGCCAGATCCTTCAGCGTCGGGGCATAGCGCTCCATGAAGCGCTCGCCATCCTTGTTACGCAGGATGCCGCCTTCGCCGCGCACGCCTTCCGTGATCAGCACGCCCGCGCCGGCCACGCCGGTCGGGTGGAACTGCCAGAACTCCATGTCTTCCAGCGGCACGCCAGCGCGTGCTGCCATGCCCAGGCCATCACCGGTGTTGATGAAGGCGTTGGTGGAAGCGGCATAGATACGGCCGGCACCGCCCGTGGCGAACAGCGTCGTCTTGCCTTCGAGGATGTAGACCTCGCCGGTTTCCATTTCCAACGCGGTCACGCCCAGCACGTCGCCTTCCTGATCGCGGATCAGGTCGAGCGCCATCCACTCCGTGAAGAAGTGCGTCTTAGCGCGCACGTTACGCTGATACAGCGTGTGCAGCAGTGCGTGGCCGGTACGGTCAGCGGCGGCGCAGGCACGCTGCACCGGCTTCTCGCCGTAGTTCGACGTGTGGCCACCAAACGGACGCTGATAGATCGTGCCGTCGGCATTGCGGTCGAACGGCATGCCGAAGTGTTCCAGCTCATAGACCACGTTCGGCGCCTGGCGGCACATGAACTCGATCGCATCCTGGTCGCCGAGCCAGTCGGAACCCTTGATGGTGTCGTAGAAGTGATAGTGCCAGTTGTCTTCGCTCATGTTGCCCAGCGAAGCACCGATACCACCCTGCGCCGCCACGGTGTGCGAGCGGGTGGGGAAAACCTTGGACAGCACGGCCACGGAGAGGCCGGCTTCTGCGAGCTGCAGCGATGCACGCATGCCCGAACCGCCCGCACCGACGATCACGACGTCGAATTTGCGGCGCGGCAGCCCAGTCTTGACTGCGACCATGTCTTAAACCCTCCAGAGAATCTGAGCTGCGTAGCCCGCACAACCAACGAGCCACAGAATCGTCAACACTTGCAGCGTCAAACGCACTGCCACGGGTTTCACGTAGTCCATCCAGATGTCACGCACGCCAATCCAGGCGTGATACGTGAGCGACAGGAAGGCTACGAACGTCAGCAGTTTCATCCACTGGTTGGCGAACAGGCCAGCCCAGCTTTGATACGACGTGTCTTTCGAGAGCAGGAACGCGGCCAGCAGCACAACGGTGTAGACCGCCATGATCACGGCAGTGACGCGTTGCGCGAGGAAATCCTTCAGGCCGTAGTGCGCGCCAACGACGAGGCGCTTGGGACCGATATTGTTATTTGCCATCTGGGACTCCTCAGAACAGGCCGAACAGCTTGGCGCCGAACACAACGGTCAGCAGCAGGCTGACGATCAGCACGCTCACAGCCGACTTGGCCGAGGTGGCCTTGTCGATACCGACATGCAGATCGAGGAGGAGGTAGCGGATGCCGGCGCAGAAGTGGTGCAGGTAAGCCCAGATCAGTGCGAGAACGACAATCTTGGCGAAGCCACCGGACAGAAGCGCCGTGAACTTGGCGAAACTGATTTCCGACGTGAGACTTTGCTCGAGCAAGTACAGCACGAACGGAAGAAGAAGGAACATCAGTGCACCGCTGGCACGATGCAGGATGGACACCTTACCGGCCCAGGGCAAACGGTAGCGGGCGAGATCGCCCAAACCGATGTTCCTGAATTCCGGTCTGGCTTTCTTGACGGCTTCTGCCATGTCAGACCCCATTGGCTAATCAACTAACAAAACTGCTTTGCAAAAATCCGCACGATTCTATCGCGCTTTTGTTGCGCAGCGCACCAATAATTCCACTCGGCGCGCTCCATTTTTGTGCTTCCTGCCCTCGCCTGCCAGTGGCGTGATGCGCGGGCAATTATCTGTTCTACACCTTCTTCGTGACGCGCAATACGCCGTTGCGCGCCTCACAAATCAAGACGCCGCCAACCCGCATGGCAGGCTGGCGGCGCGTCATCAATTCAACTCGTTCTGGTAGTAGTGCCGCGTCGTGACGTACAGGCCACGGCGCAGCTCCACAGGCTTGTCGCCGAACGTATGCGACACGCGCTCCACCGACAGCAGCGGCGATCCTGCCTGCACCGACAGCAACTCTCCCGTGGCCGCATCGGCCGCCACGGCGCGGATGCGCTCGGTGGCACGCAACATGCGCACACCGAATTCCGCCTCGAAGAACGCGTACATCGGGCCCTTCCACTCGGTCAGCTTTTCAGCCGTCAACCCTTTGAAACTGGCGCCCGGCAGCCAAATCTCCTCAAACACCGTCGGCTCGCTGGAGAAAAACAGCACGCGGCGGATCTGCACAACGCTGTCGCCAGCCTTGAGATCGAGCAGACGGGCAATCTCGGCCGGCGCGCGCATGCGCTTGCATTCCAGCACGCGACTGCTCGGGTAGTGCTGCTCGCCCTGCTCTGGCATCAATCGCAGGAAGCGGAACTGCACACCCTCTTCGTAATGTGTGGTGACGAACGTGCCCTTGCCCTGCCGGCGTGCCACCAGGTTTTCGGCAGCCAGTTCGTCGATCGCCTTGCGTACGGTGCCTTGGCTCACCTTGTAGCGGGCGGCCAATTCCATTTCGCTGGGGATCATTTCGCCCGGCTTCCATTCGCCGGCTTGCAGGCTTTGCAGGATCAGCGTCTTGATCTGCTGATACAGCGGGCTGAACGTGGGTGACCCGCCCCCAGCGCCCGCAGACGCAGGCTGTGCGCTCGCCTCACCGCCACTGGACGGCGGCACGACGACGGATTGAGGGCTGGATGTACTCGACATAACTGGCGATTTCACCACAAAAGCCGCAAACGCGTCCAGCCCGTTTATAGAATGTCTTATGTCTTATATAAGACAGAAGATCAATTGACTTTCAAACGAGGCCAGCCCTACACTCGCGCCTGTTCCGGACGACGGGCTTCGCACTCGCGTCGGCAGGCTTCAAGATCCATCGCAAGGGTGTTTCCACATCGTCATGCGGAGGCAGTAAACTGCGAGGCTCTTGCCCAATCCGAGCCGACCGCCCACGAGGCGCCGACCGTTGCCGGCAATGCCTGCGAGGCTGCACCGACATCCCGCCAGGATGCCCCGCCGCGCGCAGTGCGATCCGCTTTTCACACCCATTTGGAGAGTTCTCATGGCAAAAGCACCCATGCGCGTCGCAGTGACCGGCGCTGCTGGTCAGATCGGTTACGCCCTGCTGTTCCGTATCGCGTCCGGCGAAATGCTGGGCAAGGATCAGCCCGTCATCCTGCAACTGCTGGAAATCCCGGATGAGAAGGCCCAGAAGGCGCTCAAGGGCGTGATGATGGAGCTCGACGACTGCGCCTTCCCGCTGCTGGCCGGCATGGAAGCCCACTCCGACCCGATGACCGCGTTCAAGGACGTGGACGTGGCCCTGCTGGTGGGCGCCCGCCCCCGCGGCCCGGGCATGGAGCGTGCAGACCTGCTGTCCGCCAACGCCCAGATCTTCACGGCGCAGGGCAAGGCCCTGAACGCCGTTGCCTCGCGCAACGTCAAGGTGCTGGTGGTCGGCAACCCGGCCAACACCAACGCCTACATCGCCATGAAGTCGGCGCCGGACCTGCCGCGCGAGAACTTCACCGCCATGCTGCGCCTGGACCACAACCGTGCCCTGTCGCAGATCGCCGCCAAGACCGGCAAGCCGGTGTCGAGCATCGAGAAGCTGTTCGTGTGGGGCAACCACAGCCCGACGATGTACGCCGACTACCGCTACGCCACGATCGACGGCAAGAGCGTCAAGGACATGATCAATGATCCGGTGTGGAACAACGACGTGTTCCTGCCGACCGTCGGCAAGCGCGGCGCTGCCATCATCGAAGCACGCGGCCTGTCGTCGGCTGCCTCGGCTGCCGGCGCTGCCATCGACCACGTGCGCGATTGGCTGCTGGGTTCGAACGGCAAGATCGTCACGATGGGCATCCCGTCCAACGGCGATTACGGCATCCCGCAAGACGTGATGTTCGGCTTCCCGGTCACGACCGCCAACGGCAAGTACGAAGTGGTCAAGGGTCTGGAGATCGACGAGTACAGCCAAGGCAAGATCAAGATCACGCTCGACGAGCTGGAAGGCGAGCGCGCTGGCGTGCAGCACCTGCTGGGCTGAAACGCATGATCTGACGAAAAACCGGAGTGGATCGGCAACGAACCCTCCGGTTTTTTTACACCAACAAGGCGTCACGCACGCCACAAACCCGATACGACGCAGTGCACCCCACCGAGGTTTTGTTCCAGGACGACGCCGCCCCGGCCCAATTGCCGGTCTGCGATCACTATGCAGGCGCAGAGAAACTCATGCGCAAATCGCTTGCCCTGCAACAAACCCTTGGCCCCGTCTTCGATATCACGTTTGACTGCGAAGACGGCGCCGCCGTCGGCCAGGAACGCGCCCATGCCGAACTGGCCGCCGCGCTCATCAACAGCGACGACAACCGCTTCAATCGCGTCGGCGTACGCATCCACGACCCGAACCACGATGCGTGGACGCAAGACGTCGACATCCTTGTCGGCCAGGCCGGCAGCCGCCTCGCCTATGTGACCGTGCCCAAGGTGCGCGACGTGGTGGAGGTGGCCCGCGTGACCGATCGAGTCAATCAGGCCGCGCGTGCAGCCGGCATCGCGCGACACCTGCCGATCCACGTGCTGATCGAAACGCATGGGGCGCTGGCGCAGGTGTTCGACATTGCATCGCTGGTGCAGGTGGAATGCCTGAGTTTCGGGCTGATGGATTTCGTCTCCGCGCACAACGGTGCGATTCCGGGTGCGGCGATGGGTTCGCCGGAGCAGTTCGAGCATCCGCTGATCCGCCGCGCACTGACCGACATTTCCGCTGCATGCCACGCCCACGGCAAGGTCCCGTCGCACAACGTCAGCACCGACATCAAGCACCCGGACCGCGCCGGCCGCGATGCCGCACGCGCCCGAAATGAATTTGGCTATCTGCGCAAGTGGAGCATCCATCCGGACCAGATCGCGCCAATCGTTTCCGCGTTCCGCCCGTCGCACGAAGAAGTGACACAGGCAGCCGCCATTCTTGTGGCGGCGCAGGATGCGTCGTGGGGCCCGATCCAGCACGACGGGCGTCTGCATGACCGCGCAAGCTACCGCTACTGGTGGGCCGTGCTGCAACGTGCGCACACCACCGGCGTCGACATGCCGCCTGCAGCCGCCAAGCGCTTCTTCGAGTAAGAGGAAATGGCCATGACCGACAACAACCAAACCGGCGCAGGCACCCGCTTCCGCCAGGCCCTGGTCGAAGAAGCACCGTTGCAGGTTGTCGGCACCATCAACGCCAACCATGCCCTGCTGGTCAAGCGGGCCGGCTACCGCGCGATCACCCTGTCGGGCGGCGGTGTGGAACTGTACGAAAGCATTGGTTACCACGAGTACGAAGCCAAGCTGGACGCGCTGTTCGCGCAGAACCGCGGCTGAGCGACGTTTGCTCGAGTCCATCACCACACATCGACAAGGAGAGCGGCCAGGGCAAGAAAGGCAAGAGGAACGTCGCCCGGTACCGGGCTGTGCGTGGCCAATACCCCCCGTTTGGGCGAAGGGTTGCGTTGCCATGTAACAGAACGTTGGGCACGGCGTGCAAATCGGTCAAAATACCGGCCGGTGCGCGAAATGCCGTGGCAATCCCAGACTGCGGCTGTCGCCTCCCCCATCCTGTTCTACCGAAGGAAACTTTATGAACAAGTTTATCGTGGGCGCCTGCGCCGGCGTTCTTTCGCTGGCCGCGTCGCAATACGCAGCCGCCCAGACCACCACGCCCGCCAAGCCGGCTGCCAAGAAGGCCCCGGCCAAGAAGACCGCCAAGAAGGCGGCGCCCGTTGCCGCAGCCAAGCCGGATGGCGTGCAATGGAAGTGCGAACTCGGCAACGAGTTCTACGTCGCCGGCGACATGACGCGCGATCAGATCATCAAGCTGCACTGGAAGGGCAAGAACTACGACCTGCCGCGCCAGCTGACCCGCACCGGCGCCGACCGCTACTTCGACCAGAAGACCGGCTTCGACCTGGTGGTCATCCCGGCCAAGGCCATGCTGTTTGACCGCAACGAAGGCCACCGCCTGGCCGACGAGTGCCAGACCGCCGAAATGGCCGCTGGCGCACCGGCGCCCACGCAAGCCGGCGCCCTGCGCGCTCCGGCCGGCCTGCCGTTGATGCTGCAAGACAACGCTGCTCCGGCACCGGCCCCCGCGCCGGACGCTGCCCAGCCGGCCAAGCAGTAACGAGAATCAACGCGAGAGGCCCGTAGGAGCCCCCCCCATGTCCGCACCGGTTGCGAACATCCGCCCGAAACCTGACAAGGTCATCGTCGACATCGTTGACTATGTGACCGAGTCCAAGCTCACCAGCAAGACGGCCTATGAAACGGCCCGCCATTGCCTGCTGGACACCTTGGGCTGCGGGCTGGAGGCGCTGTCGTATCCGGCGTGCACCAAGCTCCTGGGGCCCATCGTGCCGGGAACCATCGTGCCGAACGGCGCGAAGGTCCCGGGCACCCAATTCCAGCTGGATCCGGTTCAGGCAGCGTTCAACATCGGCGCCATGATCCGCTGGCTGGATTTCAACGATACGTGGCTGGCAGCCGAATGGGGCCACCCGTCGGACAACCTCGGCGGCATTCTGGCCGTGGCGGATTGGTTGTCCCGCACAAACCTCGCCAACGGCAAGAAGCCGCTGGTGATGAAAGACGTACTGACCGCGATGATCCGCGCCCACGAGATCCAGGGCTGCATCGCGCTCGAAAATGCATTCAACAAGGTGGGGCTGGACCATGTCGTGCTGGTCAAAGTGGCCACCACCGCGGTGGTCGGGCAATTGCTCGGGCTATCGCGTGACGAGATCATCAACGCCGTGTCGCTGGCGTGGGTCGATGGCCAGGCGCTGCGCACCTACCGCCACGCGCCAAATACCGGCAGCCGCAAATCATGGGCAGCAGGCGATGCGACCAGCCGCGGCGTGCGCCTGGCGCTGATGGCCAAAACGGGCGAAATGGGTTATCCCTCTGCCCTCACTGCCAAGGGTTGGGGCTTCTACGATGTGTCCTTCAAGGGCCAGCCGTTCAAGTTCCAGCGCAAATACGGCACGTACGTGATGGAAAACGTACTGTTCAAGATCAGCTTTCCGGCCGAATTCCATGCGCAGACCGCTGTGGAAGCGGCCATGACACTGCACAAGGCACTTGCGAAGGCCGGCAAGACCGTAGACGACATTGCAAAGATCACGATCCGCACGCACGAGGCGGCGCTGCGCATCATCGACAAGCAGGGGCCGCTCGCCAACCCGGCAGACCGCGACCACTGCATCCAGTACATGGTCGCTGTGCCGCTCATCTTCGGCCGACTGACGGCGGAAGACTACGAAGACACCGTCGCCCGCGACCCGCGCATCGATGCGCTGCGCAAGAAGATCGTCTGCGTGGAAGACAAGCAGTTCACTCAGGATTACCACGCCCCCGAGAAGCGTTCGATCGCCAATGCGATCACCGTCCAGTTCAAGGATGGCAAGACGCTCAAGGAAGTCGTGGTGGAGTACCCGATCGGCCATCAGCGGCGGCGCAAGGAAGGCATGCCACTATTGGTCGAGAAGTTCAGGACCAACCTGGCCCGCCGTTTCCCGGCCAGGCAGCAGGACGCGATCCTGGCGGTATCGCTGGACCAGAAGGCTCTGGAAGCGATGCCGGTCAATGCGTATGTCGATTTGTATGTGATTTAAATTTAAGTTGGTCGATCTGATGTATCCGCAAGGGGCACTCCGGTGCCCTGCGCATCCTCAAGCCTGGAGTCATGCCATGCCCCACAACCTGAAAAAAACACTCAAGGAATTCAAGATCAACGGCGGCCAGACCGGCAAGTTCCATTCCCTGCCACAACTGGGCAAGGAACTGGGCGTGGCGATCGAGCGCCTGCCGGTGTCGATCCGTATCGTGCTGGAATCGGTGCTGCGCAACTGCGACGGCAAGAAGGTGACCGAAGAGCACGTCGCGCAACTGGCCAACTGGAAGCCGAACGCCGAGCGCGTTGACGAGATCCCGTTCGTGGTCGCCCGCGTGGTGCTGCAGGACTTTACCGGCGTGCCGCTGCTGGCCGACCTGGCCGCCATGCGCAACGTGGCCGAGCGCATGGGCAAGAACCCCAAGAAGATCGAGCCGCTGGTGCCGGTCGACCTGGTGGTGGACCACTCCGTGCAGATCGACCACTTCCGCGAGAAGAAGGCGCTGGATCTGAACATGCAACTGGAGTTCTCGCGCAACAACGAGCGCTACCAGTTCATGAAGTGGGGCATGCAGGCATTCGACACGTTTGGCGTGGTGCAGCCGGGCTTCGGCATCGTCCACCAGGTCAACCTGGAATACCTGGCACGTGGCGTCCATAAGAAGAGCGGCGTGTACTACCCCGACACCCTGGTCGGCACCGACAGCCACACCACCATGATCAACGGGATCGGCGTGGTGGGCTGGGGCGTGGGCGGCATCGAGGCGGAAGCCGGCATGCTGGGTCAGCCGGTGTACTTCCTGACGCCGGACGTGGTGGGCGTGGAACTGAAGGGCAGCCTGCGCGAAGGCTGCACGGCCACCGACCTGGTGCTCACCATTACCGAGCTGCTGCGCAAGGAGAAGGTTGTCGGCAAGTTCGTCGAGTTCTTCGGCGAAGGCACGGCCAGCCTGTCGCTGCCGGACCGCGCGACCATCGGCAACATGGCCCCGGAATACGGCGCCACGATGGGCTTCTTCCCGGTTGATGGCAAGACCATCGACTACTTCAAGGGCACGGGCCGCACCAAGGAAGAAATCAACGCGTTCGAAGCCTACTTCAAGGCACAGAAGCTGTTTGGCGTGCCGAAGGCCGGTGAGATCGACTACACCAAGACGCTGACGCTGGACCTCTCCACGGTGGCCCCGTCGCTGGCTGGTCCGAAGCGCCCGCAAGACCGTATCGAAATCGGCAACGTGAAGTCGACCTTCTCGTCGCTGTTCTCCAAGCCTGTGGCCGAAAACGGCTTCAACAAGAACGCCGACGATCTCGACAAGGGCTACACGACAACCGACGGTATCGAAGTGAAGAGCGGCGACGTGCTGATCGCGGCCATCACCTCGTGCACGAACACCTCGAACCCGAGCGTGCTGCTGGCCGCCGGCCTGCTGGCCAAGAAGGCGGTGGAAGCCGGTCTGCAGGTCGCACCGCACATCAAGACCTCGCTCGCCCCGGGAAGCCGCGTGGTGACGAAGTACCTGGAAGCGGCTGGCCTGCTGCCGTACCTGGAAAAGCTGGGCTTCGGCGTGACGGCGTACGGTTGCACGACGTGTATCGGCAACGCCGGCGACCTGACGCCGGAGCTGAACGAGACCATCGTGAAGAACGATATCGTGGCGGCTGCCGTGCTGTCGGGCAACCGCAACTTTGAAGCGCGCATCCACCCGAACATCCGCGCCAACTTCCTGGCCTCGCCGCCGCTGGTCGTGGCCTACGCCATCGCCGGCAACGTCACGCGCGACCTGATGACCCAGCCGGTTGGCCAGGGCAACGATGGCCGCGACATCTATCTGGGCGACATCTGGCCGACCTCGGACGAGATCGCCAAGCTGATGAAGTTCGCGATGAACGCAGACACGTTCCGCACGAACTACGAGCAGGTCAAGAAGCCGTCCAAGCTGTGGGCCAACGTCAAGGGCACGAAGGGTCAGGTCTATGACTGGCCGAAGTCGACGTACATCGCCGAGCCGCCGTTCTTCGAAGGCTTTGGCATGACGCCGGCCGCGGCTTCGGCATCGGTGTCGGGCGCACGTGCCCTGGGCGTGTTTGGCGATTCCGTGACGACCGACCACATCTCCCCGGCTGGTTCGATCAAGGAAACGTCGCCCGCCGGCAAGTACCTGCTGGCCAACGGCGTGCTCAAGGCCGACTTCAACAGCTACGGCTCGCGCCGCGGCAACCATGAGGTGATGATGCGCGGCACGTTCGCCAACGTGCGCATCAAGAACCTGATGATCCCGCCGAAGGCCGACGGTTCGCGCGTGGAGGGCGGCGAAACGCTGTTCCAGCCGAGCGGCGAGCAAATGTCGATCTACGACGCCGCCATGAAGTACATCGCTGAAGGCACGCCGACGGTGGTGTTTGGTGGCGAAGAGTACGGCACGGGCAGCTCGCGTGACTGGGCCGCCAAGGGCACGCAACTGCTGGGCGTGAAGGCCGTGATCGCACGCAGCTTCGAGCGCATCCACCGCTCGAACCTGGTCGGCATGGGCGTGCTGCCGCTGCAGTTCAAGGGCAACGACTCGGTGCAATCGCTGGGCATCGTCGGCGACGAGACCTTCGACATTGAAGGCCTGGAAGGCGAAATCAAGCCGCAACAGGACGTCACTCTGGTGATCAAGCGCGCCAACGGCGAGACCACCCGCGCGCAAGTGCTGCTGCGCATCGATACGCCGATCGAAGTCGACTACTACAAGCACGGCGGTATCCTGCCGTTCGTGCTGCGTCAGCTGCTGGCGGCCTAAACCACCGCTGCGCTGTCGATCGGAAGCCGGCTCTTAGGAGCCGGCTTTTTTATTGCCGAACGAAATCAAACAAGGTGACGATGCCCCAATCCGTGCCCGGGCTTTGGTAGAGTGTGCTGATTAGGCCGCGTAAAGCAGTCCCCCCGGCAGTCCCCCCGGCCATCGCACAATGGTTTCACCAGCAGGAGCTTCGCACCCATGGTCAAAGTGGTCCTTGCCCTACTCGTCGTGGCGGCCGCCGTGTTCTACATCCTGTTCAAGGCACCTCAGACCGATGCTCCGGCACCGACTGCCGCAACAGCAACCTCACCTGCCGTGACGGCCGCGCCCGTACCGCCACCCCCGCCGATGGAGACCCCCGCTTCTGCTGTAGCGCCTACCGTCCCCGCGAGCGCACCGGCAGCATCGGCAGCATCGGCAGCATCGGAACCGGTTGCCGTATCCGCCCCGGCAGCAGCCCATGACGTGGCGACCGAAGCATCGGCGCCCGCTGCCAAGCCTTAGGAGTTTCGCCGACAAAGCATCACACAGCAGTGACCAAGGGTAAAATAACGCCCCTTCTTTCCAATCGACCGGTACGGCACAGCATGGCAGGATTCCGCTCCAAGGCCCCCCAACGTCTTTCCCCCGATGCAGAACGGCTCGTCGCCGATGCCCTGGCGCTCGATGCGTCAGGCAGTCGTATCGAAGACGTCTACTGGGAACAACGGCTGTCCGAACGTCTTTCCCGGCTGCTCAAGAACGGCAGCCAGACCGCACTCGACGCCGCACTCGACCATCTCTTCAAGCACAACGAGGAAGCCTCCGACGTGCTGGCCGAACAGGCCGAGACACTGGCCGAATCGGCGGTGTTCACTTCTGGGGGTGTTGAGTACGATGCGCTGCTGATTGCGGCGCCCATCCTCGCGCACACGCGCTACATGATTCCGTCGGGCACCATCAAGCCGGAACTGGCGCAGACGCTGCAGGTGCATCTGCAGGCGCACGTGATGGCGTCCGGCGCCCGCGTGGCGCTCGCGCCCTATCTTTACAGCATCGACCAGCTCCCACGCACGCACTCCGACACCTTTGCGCTCACGCACAAGCTGGCGGCGTATGCTCTGTCGGGCCAACAGCCCAAGGTCGACCTGCGCGACATGCCCGAAACGGCGCCCATCCTGGCCGACCCGCGCTACCTGGTCGCCATCGTCGTGGCTCAGCACGGCCAACCGCTGTTCCGCTGGCAGGAAGACGCCAAGGAACACCACGCCGAGCGCTCCACCTGCCTGGAGCAATGGCGCGAGCAAGTCACGCCGACCATCTCCACGCTGATGCCGGGCTGCGAGTTCGAACTGCTGCTGCCGGACGCCTTCTTCCTGTCCTGCCGCGAATCCGACAAGCAGATCCGCCCGCTGACAGTGCGTGCCGCCGTCAACTACCTGCAAGGTGCGCTGGATCTGCCGGCCAATCGCTTTGGCGCGATCATCGGCGCGTTCGGGGAGGAGCAGATCGAAGAGTACCGCGTGGCCTTTACCGTGCGCGGCGAGAAAGAACTGATCTACGGCATCGTCTGGCCCGTCTACGGCCGCGATGGCGGCGCCACCGATGTCGCCGCGGAAGGCGAGCCCGGCAGCCCGCTGGAGCAGATCTGCGACGAGCTGCGTGCCTGCGGCATCGAAGACATCTTCCGCCACGGCCAGCTCTTCGAGCCGGAATATTGCGAAGACTGCGGTGCGCCGCTCTATGCCGACCGCGCTGCCGAAATCGTGCATGCAGAGATGCCGGAAGACGCGCCGACACAGCAGCCGCTGTTCCACTGACGCGGCCTCGCGAGCAAAAAAAACGGACGACCTCGGTCGTCCGTTTTCATGTGGTAAATCGCGGTTTACTGCCAGCCGTAGCGGCGCACGTAGACACGCTTCATCCACTGCGTGAGCGTCATGTAGCCCACCAGGATCGCCACCAGATAGGCGAAGTAGATGGGCGGCAACGGCTGCAGCTTGAAATACCCCGCCAGCGGCCCCATCGGCAGAAAGATGCCGATCGCCATGATGATCCCCGTCATCATCAGCAACGGCGCTGCGGCCCGGCTCTGGATGAACGGAATCTTCTGCGTACGGATCATGTGCACGATCAACGTTTGCGTGAGCAGGCCGACCACAAACCAGCCCGACTGGAAAAGCATCTGGTGCTCCGGCGCGTTTGCGCCAAATACAAACCACATCAACACGAAGGTGGTGATGTCGAACACCGAGCTGATCGGCCCGAAGAACAGCATGAACCGGCCGATCTCTGCGGGTTGCCAACGCTGCGGCTTCTTCAGTTGATCGGCATCCACGTTGTCGAACGGGATGGCGATCTGCGAGATGTCGTACAGCAGGTTCTGCACCAGCAGTTGCATCGGCAGCATGGGCAGGAACGGGATGAAGGCGCTCGCCACCAGCACGGAGAAGACGTTGCCGAAGTTCGAGCTGGCCGTCATCTTGATGTACTTGAGCATGTTGGCGAAGGTGCGGCGCCCTTCCAGCACGCCGGCCTCCAGCACCATCAGGCTCTTTTCCAGCAGGATGATGTCGGCGGCTTCCTTGGCGATGTCCACCGCCGTATCCACCGAAATGCCGATATCGGCCGCGCGCAGCGCCGGCGCATCGTTAATGCCGTCACCCATGAAGCCGACCACATGGCCGTTGGCCTTGAGCGCACGCACCACGCGCTCCTTGTGCGCAGGTGTGAGCTTGGCGAAGACGTTGTAACGCTCAACCAACTCCGCCAGTGCGGCATCGCTCTTGCGCTCCACGTCGGCACCCAGCACCACCAGCGAGGTGTCCAGCCCGACCTCATGGCAGATCTTGGCGGTCACCAGCGCGTTGTCACCGGTGAGGATCTTCACGGCCACGCCGTGCTCGCGCAGAGCGGCCAGCGCGGGGGCGGTGGTTTCCTTTGGCGGGTCCAGGAAGGCAACGTAACCGAGCAAGGTCAGTTCGCTCTCATCGGCCACGCCGTAGGTGTCCTTGAACGGCAGCGTCTCCTTGATAGCCACGGCCACTACGCGCAGACCCTCGGCATTCAAACCAGCCGTCACCTTGCCGATGCGCTCCAGCAGCGCGGCCGTCATCTGCTCGCTGGTGTTGCCGTGGCGCACATGGGTACACACGGAAAGAATCTCTTCCACCGCGCCCTTGCAGATCAGCACATGCGTGGCCGGGTTTTGCGCCACGACCACCGACATGCGGCGGCGCGTGAAGTCGAACGGAATCTCGTCGACCTTGCGCCAGTCGTACGGCTCCAGCTGGCGCGATATTTCCGCGTGCTCCAACACCGCCACGTCCAGTAGGTTCTTCAGGCCAGTCTGGTATCGGCTGTTGAGATACGCCATGCGCAGCACATCGTCCGAGGTCTCGCCAAACACATCGGTATGTCGCTCCAGGCAGATCTTGTCTTGCGTGAGCGTGCCGGTCTTGTCGGTGCAGAGCACATCCATGGCGCCAAAATTCTGGATCGCATCCAGATGCTTGACGATGACCTTCTTGCGCGACATCACCACGGCGCCCTTGGCCAGCGTGGAGGTGACGATCATCGGCAGCATTTCGGGCGTCAACCCCACCGCCACCGACAGCGCGAACAGGCAGGCCTCCACCCAATCGCCCTTGGTAAAGCCGTTGATAAACAATACCAGCGGCGCCATCACCAGCATGAAGCGGATCAGCAACCAGCTCACACGGTTCACGCCCGCCTGGAAGGCCGTGGGCATGCGGTCGACTGCCGTTACCCGCTGGGCCAACGTGCCGAAGTAGGTGCGACTGCCCGTTTCCACCACCACGGCCGTCGCCGAACCCGACACCACGTTGGTCCCCATGAAGAGGATGTTGTCCAGTTCCAGCACGGTGGCCGTCTGCACACTCTTCTGCTCCGCAAACTTCTCGACCGGCAGCGATTCGCCCGTCATGGCCGCCTGACTGACGAAGAGGTCCTTGGCAGACAGCACGCGCAAGTCAGCAGGGATCATGTCGCCGGCGGACAGTACCACCAGTTCACCCGGCACGAGTTGCCGGATGGGCACCTCGACACAGCGCACTGCGGCAGGCAGGCGGGTGTCCGGGGCCTCGCGGCGCATCACCGTGGCGGTGTTGCTGACCATCGCCTTGAGTTTGTCGGCCGCCTTGTTGGAGCGTGCCTCCTGCCAGAAGCGGATCAGGGTCGACAGCACCACCATGGTGGTGATCACGACGGTGGCCTGCATGTCGTCGGTGGCAAACGAGATCGCTGCCAGCACGGTCAACAACAGGTTGAACGGATTGGTGTAGCAGCGCCACAGGTGCATCCACCACGACAGCGGCTTCTCGTGCTCGACCTCGTTCGGGCCCACGCGCGCCAGCAGCGACTGCGCGTGCTGCGCCGTCAGCCCCTGCGGGTGCGAGCGCAAAAGCTTGATCTGGGTGTCCGCATCATTGCGCGAAGCGGCGATCAGCGACTGTGAAATGGCCTGCGCGACCTCACGGTTCTGCTCCGTAGTATCAAATGACTCCAGCATCAACAGCCGCCGGAAATGCCGGCCAATCGCGCGGTTGCGCACGAAGCCGGCGAAGAATTCTTTCAGTGCCTGGAAGATCATGACGGGCCCTCGGGTTGCAGATGAACTCAGGCGAGCGCCATCAACGTGCGGACATGGTCGGCACGTGGTGGAAAGGCGGCACCATACCGCGTGGATTGGCGTGATTGGGTCGATTGCATGACGGGCGCTCCTGGCACGTGAGGAGCGGAGCCAATCTGCAGGCCAGCCTTGCCCTGTGATGTTGCGTACGCACACAGGCCGACGCATTGGCAACGTGGCAATGCACGCTGCACAGGCATCGTCATTGCAGGTGGAAGCTACGGCCAAGCGCCGTCCACACACCTGCCTTCAGGTAAGAAAAGGAAAGGGGGAAATCACGCAGCCTGAACTGGCTACGGTTGCCACCATCATCCCGCGCCCGGCGAGATAACAGCAGCGAAACACTGCGCGTCAGCTTGCCGAACGGCGACCGGCACAAAGTACCGGGCAACTACCATCGATTGAGCAAGGGCCCACAGGGGGTCTCCGCAGTGTTGAAAACGGCGCGACTATAACCAGAAAAGAGACGTGAACAAAGCAAAATTTGCATAAGAATCGTCAATTGCGGCGCTGCAAGCACACTGCAGCGGCGATACACTGGCAACCCGATGCCGGCCCGCCTGACTCTCATTCAGGCCCGGCAATGCCCGCAACGATAGATCACACAAGGTTCTTCATCATGCGACCCTTCCTGCGCCGGCTGCTCACCCCCGCCCTCTCTTCGCTTGCCGTGGCCGCTGCCTGCGGCATCCTGTCGCCTACCGCCCAGGCCGACGACCTGCGCATCGGTCTGTCCGCCGACGTCACGTCGATGGACCCGCAATGGAACAACGCCGGCCCCAACAACGCCATGGCGCTGCACGTCTTCGAGTCGCTGGTCTTCCTCGACAAGAACGGCCGCTACACGCCGGGCCTGGCCACCTCGTGGAAGGCTGTCGACGCCAACACGTGGGAGATCAAGCTGCGCCCGAACGTGAAATGGAGCGACGGCACGCCCTTCACCGGTGAAGACGTGAAAGCCTCGATTGAGCGCCCGGCACGCCTGACCAACAGCCCCGGCCCGTTCACGAGCTACACCAAGTCGATCACCGAGGTGCAGATCGTCGATCCGCTCACGGTGCGGTTGAAGGTGTCGATTCCGAACTACGCCAGCATCCCGAACGACCTGAACAGCCTGCCGATCATCCCCAAGAAGGTCGCAGAGGCTTCACAGGCGGATTTCGATGCCGGCCGCGCCATGATCGGCACGGGCCCGTTCCTGTTCGACCACTTCACGCGCGGGCAGGAGATCGTGCTGAAGAAGAACCCGAACTACTGGGGCCATGTACCGCAGTGGGATAAGGTCACCTTCAAGATCATCACCGACAACGCCGCGCGTACGGCTGCCCTGCTCTCCGGCGATGTGGATGTCGTGGAGGCCGTGCCCGCCGCGGATGTGCCGCGCATCAAGCAGAACCCGAAGTTCCACCTGGAGCAGCAAGTATCGTGGCGCACGATCTTCTGGCAGATGGACCAGAGCCGCGATGTGTCGCCGTTCATCACGGATAAGGCCGGTAAGCCGCTCGCCAAGAACCCGTTCAAGGACCACCGCGTGCGTGAAGCCGTGGCACTCGCCATCAATCGCGATGCCATCGTCTCGCGTGTGCTCGAGGGCCAGGGCGTGGTGGCATCGAGCATCGTGTCGCCGCAAATCTTCGGGCACCCGGGCGGCAAGCCGATTCCGTATGACGCGGAGCGCGCGAAGAAATTGCTGGCCGAGGCAGGTTATCCAAACGGTTTCGGGCTCACGCTGCACGCCACCAACAACCGTTACCTGAATGACGCACAGGTCGCGCAAACCACCGCGCAACTGCTCACGCGCGTCGGCATCCAGACCAAGGTGGAAACGCTGCCGGTGGCGGCGTACTTCACGCGTGCGCGCCAGGGCGAGTTCTCGTTCATGATGCTGGGCTGGGGCTCGGTGGCGGCAGACGTGGCATTGCGCAGCATTCTCGGCACGCCGAATGCACAAACCGGCTATGGCAGCTGGAACTGGGGCCGCTACAGCAATCCGGAACTGGACAAGCTGGTGCAGACGTCGCTCTCGACGGTAACGAGCGAACAAGCCCACGAGCAGGCCGCCAAGACCGCCGCGCGCTTTGCGCAGACCGACTACGCGATCATTCCGTCGCACCATCAGCTCGCTACATGGGCAATGCGTAAAGGCATCCGCTATGAGGCGCGCACCGACGAATGGTCGCTCGCATGGTTGTTCACCAAGCAATGATGATCACTTGGTAACCAACACCGTGCCGTAACGCGCTGTTACAGCAAAATCGCTTGATGTGCCGCATTGGGGAAAGCTACAGGAACTTTCGGCCTTAGCTTTCCTCTATCATGGCGATTTTCCACGCCGACACCCTGTAACACTCGTGATGTTGCGACCCAAACTACTCTGTCTCGGCGTCGTCGCTTTGCTGGCCGCCTGCTCCAACTTGCAGACCGAACCGACCAACGCGTCGGCTCAGTCGGCCCAGGCCACCAACGCCACGCCGAGCACTTCAGCCGCGCAAGCCAAGCCGGCCACGCAGCCCGTACCGACCACGCCGCCGATCGTCTTCGGCTCGACCGATGCCAGCGGGACCACCACGGTCAACCTGCCGGCCAAGGACAAGATGAGCCTGTCGGAGTACCGCGCGCAAACCCGTGACCGCCTGATCCAATCCGAAGGGGCCCGCCCCGACGTGGCCGACTGCGCCGCACATGCGAGCTGGATCATCCCGCGCTCGACCAACTTCGATCAGTTCCGCCTGCCGACTGGCGCGCTGTCCAATGACCAAGCCAAGGTCGAGCCATGGGACTCGCGCTTCTCGTCGAGCAAGCAAGGCGCGGTCAAGGTATCGAGCGTCATCAGCTTCAATGCCGCTGTGCACAAGCGCGGCACAGGCAATGACCAATGGGAGCCGGTGCGCGTGCGCTGCGGCTATGACGAAGGGATGATGCTGGCGTACGAACTGCTCGACGCCAATGGCCAGCCGTTTGCAGCACCGGCCGCCGCACCGTCGTCAACGGCAACCCGCACGCACTGCCGCCGCGGCCATCGCTGCACAACCACCTCGGCGGTCCACAGCAAGAGCACTGCCAAGGGCAAAGCCGCGACGAAGTCCACGGCCAAGTCTGCGAAGAGCAACGGCACGGCCAAGACCAAGTCGACACCGACTGGCAAGACCACCGCCAAATCGACGGCCAAGAAGACGACGAAGAAGTCGACCTCCGGCCAGTAAAAACAAACGCGCCGCCAGAACCCTGGCGGCGCGTTTTGCATTGGTGACCTCGGCGCGATCGCTCAGCCGAGATATTCCAGGATCGCCTGCAGCATTGCCGCACCCAGTGCAGCACTACGGGCACCATCCCAGCCTACCCGTGCATCGGGCAGATCGGCGTTGTCCTTGAACGGCATTTCCAGCGTCAGCGACAGACAACCATACGTGTGGCCGATGTACTTGGAGGCGAGCTTGAGCGCATCTTCGTTGTACTTGCTGGCCTCGTAGCCGTATTGCGTCTGGAAATCCGGTGATGCACGCAGAAAGGCTGCCACGAAGCGGTCCTGATCGGCACGCTGCGCATCGGTAAAGCCCGGCAGCATTTCACTGCCGGCGACGAACACATAGGGCAACGCCTCATCGCCGTGGATGTCGAAGAACAGATCGACGCCGGTCTGCTCGATGGCCTGGCGCACGCACAGCACTTCGGGGCTACGCTGCGCGTCGGGTTCCATCCACTCGCGATTCAGGTTGGCACCGGCGGCGTTGGTGCGCAGGTTGCCAAGCGACGAGCCATCCGGGTTCATGTTCGGCACGATATGGAAGACGGCGCGCTCGGCGAGCACACGGCCGATCGGATCACCGCCCCAAACACCTTGACGCGTCAGGCGCGCAAGCAGCCCTTCGACGAACCACTCGGCCATCGTCTCGCCCGGATGCTGGCGCGCGATGATCCACACGTTCTTTTTTCCGGGGCCGGGTTCACCGACGGTGATGCTGGTCATGTCGCGCCCCTGCACCGTGCTGCCGAGGCGCTGCGTGCGCACGCCGGGTCGGACCTGCGCGGCGGCCACCAGCGTTAGGTGACGCTCGTCCGAATACGGCTCGAAGTACGCAAACCAGATGCTGTCGTGCTCGGGCGTGACTTCGATGGTCATCGTCTTGCCGTCGTAGCGCGTCGGCACACGGAACCAGTGCTCGCGGTCGTATGAGGCGACGGCCTGATAGTCCTTCCAGCCGGCGGGGTACGTGCATTCGCCGGCGTTTTCCAGCGCCAGCTTGCACGCCTGCCCTTGCACGCCCTGCAGGCGGAAGTGGAACCACTGCGTGAAGTCGGCGTACGAATCACGTCGGATGCGCAGGCGGATGGCATCCGCGCGCGTGGCATCGACGATCTCGATGGCGCCGCTGTCGAACGAACTGGAGATATGCGGTTGGGTGGCAGTCATGTCGAATCCTGTTCTCAAGTGAGCTTGCGGCGGAAAACCCAGCGTTCGTCGTCGGAATCAGTTGCGTCAAACGCATACCCGTCGACATCGAACGCCTTGAGCTTGCGTGGATCGGTGATGCGATGCTCGATCGCGTAGCGCGCCATCAGGCCGCGCGCGCGTTTGGCGTAAAACGAGATGATCTTGTATTGCCCATTCTTCCAATCCTCGAAGACAGGCATAACGACGCGCGCCTTGAGCACCTTGGGCCGCACCACCTTGAAATACTCTTCCGACGCGAGGTTGACGAGCACGGGGTCGCTATCGGACGGGCTCTGCTTGAAGAGTTTATTGAGCGCGAGCGTCACATCATCGCCCCAGAACGCGTACAGATCCTTGCCGTGCGGATTGGCCAGGCGCGTGCCCATTTCCAGGCGGTACGGCTGCATCCAGTCGAGCGGGCGCAGCACGCCATAGAGCCCCGACAGAATCCGCAGATGCTTCTGCGCAAACTGCAGATCATCCGCCGATAGCGAATTCGCATCGAGCCCGCCATAGACGTCGCCATCGAAGGCCAGCGCGGCCTGCTTGCTGTTCTCGGCGGTGAATTCGGTGGACCAATCGCCGTAGCGTGTCGCGTTCAACACAGCCAACGGGTCGGAAATCTTCATCAGCGTGCCGATTTGCGCCGGCGACAGCTTACGAAGCACTTCAATGAGTTCTGCGGAGCGCGCGATGAAATCGGGCAGCGTGTGGGTCTTGATGCGCGGCGGGGTGTCGTAGTCGAGCGACTTGGCCGGCGAGAGGACGATGATCATGTCAGAATCGCGGTTCACAAGTCTGGAATTGTATCGAATGGCAGACGCTGCTGCCCCGACCCTGGCCACCGCCCCACGCGTGGTGCTGGACTCCAACATCTGGGTCGACATCCTCATCTTTGACGACGCCGTTGCGCGCCCGATCCGCGCCGCGCTGGAAGCCGGCCGGCTGGATGCCATCATCAGCCCCGCGTGCCGCGAAGAACTGCGCCGCGTGCTCGACTATCCGCAGTTCGCGGACTATGCCGTCGATGCGCAGGCCGCACTGGCCTGGGTCGATCGCGTCACGCGCTCGGTGGCCGATCCGGAAGACGCTGCCCGCGCGCAAGGCGAACCGTTCGTCCCGCGCTGCAAAGACCGCGACGACCAAAAATTCCTCGCGCTGGCCGATGCCGCCAACGCCACCTATCTGGTCTCCAAGGACAAGGCTGTGCTCAAGCTCAAGCGCCGCATGGCCAAGTACTGCGACGTAGCTGTGCTGCCACCCAAGCAGTTTGTAGCGCTTGTCCAGTTGGAAACCGCTCTCCTCGCCCAAGCCTGAACCCGTATTGCCATGACCACCGCTACCGCCGTGTCCGCTGAATCGCTCGCGCCCATCGCTCCTCCGCCCTCGCGGCTGCCGAATGTCGGCACCACCATCTTCACCGTGATGTCGGCGCTGGCTGCAGAAAAGCAGGCCGTCAACCTCGGTCAGGGCTTTCCGGATTTCGATTGCGACCCGCGCATCGTCGATGCGGTGTCGGACGCGATGCGTGCCGGCCTCAACCAATACCCGCCGATGACGGGCGTGCCCGCGTTGCGTCAGGCCATCGCCGCGAAAGTCGCCAACCTGTACGGCCACACCTACGACGCTGACCGCGAAATCACCATCACCGCCGGTGCCACGCAGGCGCTGCTGACCACCGTGCTGTGCTGCGTGCATCCGGGCGACGAAGTCATCGTCTTCGAGCCCACGTACGACAGCTACATCCCGTCGATCGAACTGGCCGGTGGTAAGGTCGTGCCGATCACGCTGAACGCGCCGGACTTCCGCATCCCGTTCGACACGCTGGCCGCGGCCATCACGCCGCGCACGCGCCTGATCATGCTCAACACGCCGCACAACCCGACGGGCACCGTCTGGCATGCGGACGACATGCAGAAGCTGGCCGAGATCCTGGCGCCCACCAACGTGCTGCTGCTCTCCGACGAGGTGTACGAGCACATGGTGTATGACGGCGTGCCGCATGCATCGGTCGCGCGCATTCCGGAACTGGCACGGCGCGCCTTCGTGGTGTCGAGCTTCGGCAAGACGTATCACGTGACGGGCTGGAAGGTCGGCTACGTGGCAGCGCCCGCCGCGCTGTCGGCGGAGTTCCGCAAGGTGCACCAGTTCAACGTGTTCACGGTCAACACGCCGGTGCAGCACGGGCTGGCGAACTACATGGCTGATCCGCGCCCGTATCTGGATCTCTCGGCGTTCTATCAGCACAAGCGTGATCTGTTTCGCGCTGGGCTGGAGAAGACGCGCTTCAAGCTGCTGCCCTGCCAGGGCACGTACTTCCAGTGCGTGGATTACAGCGGCATCTCCGACCTGCCGGAGGCGGAGTTCGCGAAGTGGCTGACGAGCGAGATTGGCGTGGCGGCGATCCCGGTGTCGGCGTTCTATTCGCAGCAGCACGAATCGGGCGTGGTGCGCTTTTGCTTCGCCAAGAAAGACGAAACGCTCCAACTTGCGCTGGAGCGTTTGGCGAAGGTGTAACGCAATCGGTATAGCTATGGCGGCAGACGAAGATGGAAAGTATTGAGCAAGCTTTGCGGAAATCGATCCGTGACAAAGGTCGAACCCTAAAAACGCTGGGTGCGCGAGAAGCTCTCGGTTTCGCAACGGACTTCTATGCGAATACGCCTGTTTCCGAGGTGCGTGATGGAGAGGGAGACGGATTAGTCGCCTACTTCGCAGTCATGCAGCGCAAAACGATTGTCTTTGAGTTTGGCATCAACCGAGTCCTGCGAGCCCCAATCACCCCCAAGGATGAGGATAGCTGCGGATGGACGACCGCGAAACGCCTACGTTTGTCGGTTGGGTACAAGCCCGACTTGGACATCTTCCGCCTGCCACCATCGAATAGCTTGTGGGTCTGCTGGTGCCGAGAAGATTTGGTCAAGTTCGCGGCTGAGATCGAGGCATCCGCCGCCTTTCGACTTGTCACAGAAAAGCAGGCGGCCGGAGCGAACATTGCGTTAGAGGCAGTGCCCGCTCCCATCCGCAATGCAAACCATCCAACGGCGGAGATGACTTGGGCGTTCATGTGACCCGCACAGAAGACTCAAGTCAACGTGTCGCAAACAGTTGTCATGTGACAATCGATTCCGGCAACAGCCATCAAGAGGCCCGCTTGCTGGCGTAATGCGCCAGCATCGCCTCCAGGTTCGCCTTGCTGTCCGCCCGCATCTTCTGCACGTTGGGGTTCTCGGCCATCGCGGCCAGGTACGGCTTCACGCCCTCAACCTGCGCGAGCAGGTCTTCACCGTAGATGATTTTGGTAGCCTGGCTCACCAGCGGGAAGTGCACGATGGCCGCGCAGTCCGCAATGGTGAACGTATCGCCCGCCACGTACGGCGCGAACTTGAACAGTTTGGCCGCGGCGGGGATGTTCTTCTCCAGTTGCTCGCGCACCTTGACCTTCAGGTTGTCGCTGATCTTGCCGCCGAAGAACGCTTCGGGAAACAGCTGACGCGCCACCAACTCCAGGTGCAGCTCCAGGAAAGTCACGATCTCGCGCACCTTGGCCGCCTTGAACGGGTCAGCCGGAACAAGCGGATGTTCCGGATAGCGCGCCTCCAGATAGTCGACAATGACCTGCGATTCGCACATGCCGTGATCGCCATCCTTCAGATACGGCACCTTGTGCAGCGGCGAGATCTCGCCGTCGGTCTGATCGGGCCAGCGCAGCGCTTCCTCGAACGCAATGCCCTTCTCCATCAGCGCGAGCTTGACCTTGTTGTAGTAGTTACTCGCAGCAAAGCCGTATAGCGTCAGCATGAACCAGTCTCCTTGGGTTGGGTGGCTGCCTGTTATGGTCGGTGCGGATGCCAGAAATCGCACGCTCGTGCTATTTTAGCCAGACTTCTTTCGATCGAAGCGAATTTCATATGCAGACTATCGGGATTGTAGGAACCGGCGCCATGGGGCGCGGCATTGCGCAGATCGCGGCGCAGGCCGGCCTGCGCGTCAAGCTGTTCGACGCCAACCCGCCCGCCGTGGAAGCGGCGCGTACCGCACTGGCCGACACGCTGGCCAAGCTGGCCGCCAAGGGCAAGCTCACGGCGGAGGAAGCCGACGCCACCGTGGCGCGCCTGATCCCTGCCGGCGCCCTCACAGATCTGGCGGACTGCGATCTCGTCGTTGAGGCCATCGTCGAGAAACTGGAGGTCAAGCGCGACCTCTTCCGCCAGCTTGAAGACATCGTGCGCGCCGATGCGATCCTGGCATCGAACACGTCGTCACTGTCGATCACGGCCATTGCCACGGCCTGCAAGCACCCCGAGCGCGTGGCCGGCTTCCACTTCTTCAACCCCGTGCCGCTGATGAAGGTGGTCGAGGTGATCGACGGCCTGCGCAGCGCGCCTGCCACCGGCGAAGCCCTGGCCGCACTGGCCAAGCGCATGGGCCATACGGCCGTGCGCTGCATCGACATGCCGGGTTTCATCGTCAACCACGCCGGGCGTGGCATGAACACCGAAGGCCTGCGCGTGGCGCAGGAAAGCGTGGCCGCCTATGCCGACATCGACGCCATCATGCGCGAGCAGGCGGGCTTCCGGATGGGGCCGTTCGAGCTGATGGACCTGACCGGGCTGGATGTCTCGCACCCGGTGATGGAATCGGTCTACCGCCAGTTCTATGAGGAGCCGCGCTACCGCCCCTCGCAGATCACGGCGGTGCGCTTTGCCGGCGGCATCCTGGGCCGCAAGACGGGCGAAGGGTTCTATCGCTATCCCGAAGGACAAAAGCAGGTGCCAGCGGAAGCGCCTGTGCCGACTGCACGCCCGTCGTCGGTATGGATCAGCCGCGCGCACGAAGCCGGTCACGCCGCGGCACAACGCCTGATGCTCGACTTGGGCGTCACGCCTGAGGCCGGTTCCAAACCGTCTGCCGATGCGCTCATCATCGTCACGCCGCGCGGGCTGGATGCCACTGCGTGTGTGACTGCCGAAGGGCTGGATGCGCGCCGCACGGTGGCGCTCGACACGCTCTATCCGTTTGCGGCCACCAAGCGCCGTACGCTGATGACCACGCCAGCTACCGACCACGCTTATCGCGATGCCGCGCATGGCCTGCTCGCCTCCGATGGCGTACCGGTGACGGTGATCCGCGATTCGGGTGGCTTTGTCGCGCAGCGCATCGTCGCGTGCATCGTCAACATCGCATGCGACATCGCGCAGCAGCGCATTGCTACGCCGACGGACATCGACCTCGCCGTTACGCTGGGCCTCGGTTATCCCCAAGGGCCGCTGGCGCTGGGCGACACGCTGGGCACGAGCGCCATCCTTGAAGTGCTGCAGAACCTGTACGTGCTCTATGGCGACCCGCGTTATCGCCCGAGCCCGTGGCTGCTGCGACGCGCCCGTCTTGGTATGTCGCTGTTGACGCTGGACGCCTAACCCCTTCCCTCCCGACACGAGGCCATTGCCATGACCGCGCAACTGCTCTCCCAACGCATCGGCTCAACGCTAGTGCTTGTTCTGTCCAACCCCGACGCGCGCAACGCGCTGGACCCGGTGATGTACACCGCGTCGATGGAAGCGCTGGACCGCGCCGCCAACGACAACGAGATCCGCGCCGTCATCTTCACCGGTGCGGGCAATGCGTTCTGCGCGGGCGGCAACCTGAACCGCCTGCTGGAAAACCGCGGCAAGCCCAAGAGCGTGCAGGAAGAAGGCATCGACGCGCTCAACCATTGGATCGAGACGATCCGCACCTTCCCCAAGCCGGTGATCGCGGCGGTGGAAGGCCCGGCAGCGGGCGCGGGCTTCTCGCTGGTGCTGGCCTGCGACTTTGCGATTGCCGCATCGGATGCGAAGTTCGTGATGGCGTATGTGAACGTGGCACTCACGCCGGATGGTGGCGGCTCGTGGCACATCGCGCGCTTCCTGCCGCGTCCGCTGGCGAGCGAGATCATCATGCTCGGCAAGCCGGTCGGTGCAGAACGACTCGCGCACTTCGGCCTCATCAACGAAGTCGTCAAACCCGGCGAGGCACTGGACCATGCGCTGCTGCTGGCAGAGAAACTCGCGGCGCAATCACCACATGCGGTCGGCCGCATCAAGGGCCTGATTGCCAACGCGGAAGACGCTTCACTGCACGATCACCTCAAAGCCGAACAGCACAGCTTTGTCGAAGCGCTGCACCATGCCGATGGCAACGAAGGCATCTCTGCCTTCCTGCAGAAGCGCAAACCGCAATACCGCTGAGTCGCTGAGCATGATTCCGTTCCCGACACCCAACCGGCGTCGCATTTACCTGATGCGCCACGGCGCCGTCACGTACTTTGACGAGACCGGCCGCCCGATCGAGCCCGACACCGTGCCGCTCAATGAAGAGGGCCGCAAGCAAGCGACTGCTGCTGGGCGCACCTTTGCGGCGGAGAACATCCTGTTCGATCGCGTGATCGTCAGCGGCTTGCCGCGCACGGTGGAAACCGCACAGCGCGTGCTGGCGGAAATGCCCGCGATGCAGGCGCGCGGCATCACGCTTGAGCAATGGCCTGAGCTGCAGGAAATCCGTGGCGGCAAGCTGGGAGAGATTCCCGAGCACGAACTGGCGCAAGCGTTCATCGGCGTATTCGAAGGCACCGTACCGGAAGAACGCCGCTTCCTGAACGGCGAGAGCATCGGCGAATTTCTCAACCGCGTGATCCCGGTGCTCACGCATCTGCGCGCCCTGCCCGACTGGGACACCGTGCTGCTGGTGCTGCACGGCGGCACCAACCGCGCGATCCTCTCGCACGCCATCACGGGTGGCGAGCGTGTGTTCTTCGGCAACCTCGCGCAGACGGCCGGCTGCATCAATGCACTCGATGTGGGTGAGAGCCCAAGCGACTGGGTGCTGCGCATGAGCAACTTTTCGCCGCCCTCGCCTGTGCACTTTGGCTCGCGGCTGACGACGATGGAGGTATTGCTGCAGCAATACCTTCGCTATCGCAATCCCGCCTGAACCACAACAGAACACGATTCGGAGACACAGCATGACGCAGCAGGATTTCTCGGCCTTCGAAGGCACGCGGCCGGTGGCAGACCAGCAGAAGTTCGACATCGGCGCGCTGGAGGCGTGGATGCGCGAACACGTGACGGGCTTTGCCGGCCCGCTCACCGTGGAGCAGTTCAAGGGCGGCCAATCGAACCCGACCTTCAAGCTGATCACACCCTCGTGCACCTATGTGATGCGCGCCAAGCCGGGGCCGAAGGCGAAGCTGCTGCCGTCTGCGCACGCTATCGAACGCGAATACCGCGTGATGCATGCGCTGGCCAACACCGACGTGCCGGCCCCGAAGATGTTTGCGTTGTGCGAAGACGAAGCCGTGATCGGCCGCGCCTTCTACATCATGGAATTCGTGCAGGGCCGCGTGCTGTGGGACCAGGCGTTGCCCGGCATGGCGCCCGCCGAGCGCACCGCCATCTACAACGAGATGAACCGCGTCATCTCCGCGCTGCACACGGTGGACTATGCCGCGATTGGACTCGCCGACTACGGCAAACCCGGCAACTACTTCGCGCGCCAGATCGAGCGCTGGAGCAAGCAGTACAAGCTGTCGGAAACCGAGTCGATTCCGGCGATGGACAACCTGATCGAATGGCTGCCCAAGCACGTGCCGCAAGAGGCTGAAGAAATCACCAGCATCGTCCACGGTGACTACCGGCTCGACAACCTGATCTTCCACCCGACCGAACCACGCGTGCTGGCCATCCTCGATTGGGAGCTCTCCACGCTGGGTCACCCGCTGGCCGACTTCAGCTACCACTGCATGAGCTGGCACATCGAGCCGGGGCAGTTCCGCGGCGTGGCCGGGCTGGACTTCAAGGCCCTCGGTATTCCCTCCGAAGCCGAATACATCCGCCAGTACGAAGAACGCACCGGCCGTCGCATCACGGGCGACTGGAACTTCTACCTCGCCTACAACATGTTCCGCATTGCCGGCATCCTGCAGGGGATCATGAAGCGCGTGGTGGACGGCACCGCGTCTTCCGCACAGGCGCTTGAGGCTGGCAAGCGCGCCCGCCCGATGGCCGAGCTGGGTTGGAAATACGCCCAGCAGGCCGGCGCCTGATTCAGCGGCTCACTCGTACTCGCGCGCCGCTTCCAACGGACCGGACAGCGGCGCTTCCAGCTCAAGCACCACCCCAGCCAACTGCACGAAGATCTGCGCTGCCGGCCGATCGGGATGCTTGCGCACCTGGTGCGGCATACCGCTTTCGCGTACGGCGGCCAACACATCAGCCGCATCCCGCTTCGTGCGAAAGGCGACGTGCGAAAACACCAGCTCCGGGCTGTCGTCCTCCCGACCCTCCTTGTCCACCAGATGCACCAGCGCATCGCCGTTCTGGTACAGCCACGTGCCGGGAAACGGAAACGCCGGGCGCGGCCCTGGTTTCCAACCAAGCACCTCAGCGAAGAACTTGAGGATGGGCGCGTCACCTGCCACGTGAAAGTTCACGTGGTCGAATGTCCAGTCGCTGTCGGACGTCATAGCAAACCACCTCCGTCAATATCGATAATGGCGCCAGTCATGAAGCCGTTGGTCATGGCCAGCAGATAGCCTTGGGCGAGGTCCTCCGGCGTACCCACGCGGCCGACAGGTAAGCCGCTGCCGATGCGCGCGAGCATGGCCTCGCGATCCGCCGGTGCGCCCCACACTTCCGTATCCACCACACCGGGGCTGACCACGTTGACGCGGCGCGGCGCCAATTCCTTCGCAAGGTTCTTGGCCGCCGCTTCCACCGCAGCGTTGATGGACGCGCGCAGCAGCCCTGTCGCCGTGGGCTTGCGTGAGAGCAGGCCGGAGGTGAGCGTAATCGACGCCCGTTCGGCCAGATGCGGCAGCGCGGCCTGCACCGCCATCAGCGCGGCAAACAGCTTGGTGCCGAAGCCCTGCTCCAGATCGGCGCGTTGCAGCGAGGCAACCGGTGGCGGGCTCGTGCGCGAGCCGATGGTGATGACAAGGTGGTCGATCTTGCCTCCGTCCGCAGCCTGCACCAACGCACTGCCCAGCGAAGCCGTGTCATTCGCGTCGACAGCAATCCCATGGATACTGCCGTCTGTCTTGGCCGAGCGGCCCAGCACTGTCACGCGGGCGCCAGCGGCCGCCGCCGCACGCGCCACAGCCTGCCCAATGCCCGCCGTACCACCCAACACCACCACCGCCTGGTCCTGCAAGGTCTTCGAAGTCATGCCGATGCTCCTTTGAGAAGAAAGAAAAAACCGTCAACCGATGGGGGCGATTCTTTCATCAAACAAAAACAAGATAATCCGTCTATGCTTTGATGGTTCTCCAAACATGCTTTGACAATGATCGCCCTCGACGACCTCCGCCTGCTGGTGCGCATTGCTGACGCCGGCAACCTCTCTGCCGCGGCCCGGCAGCTCGGCTGGCTGCCCGCCACCGCCAGCGCGGCACTCAAGCGCGTGGAAACCGAACTGGGCGCCCGCCTGTTCGAGCGCACGACACGCAGCATGCGGCCCACCGAAGCCGGCCAGCGTTATCTAGGGTATGCAAGGCAGGCGCTGGAAGCATTGGACGAAGGCGCGGAAAGCCTCGGCCAAGACCGCACTGAACTGGCGGGCACCATCCGCATTGCCGCCACATCAGACCTGGGGCGGCACATCCTGCGCCCGTGGCTGGATGCCTTCTGCGACGAACACCCCGGCGTGCGCGTCACCCTGGTGCTGGGCGACCGGCTGGCCGACCTGATGCGTGAAGACCTCGACTTCGCACTGCGTTACGGGCATCTGCAGGATTCGGCGCTGGTGCGGCGGCCGCTGGCATCGCATCCGCGCGTGATCGTGGGGGCACCGTCGTATTTCAAGCAACACGGCCGCCCCGCCCACCCGAGTGATCTGGCCGATCACCGCTGCCTCATCCTGCTGCGCAACGGCGAGCCCGTTACGCGCTGGCAGCTCACGCATTCCAGTGGCCCCGCCCCGATCGACGTACGCGGCGATTTCCAATGTGATGACGGCGCCGTCGTGCGCGACTGGGCCGTCGCCGGGCGCGGGCTGGCATTCAAGTCATGGCTGGATGTGGCGCAGGACGTGTACGCGGGGCGGTTGGAGGTTGCACTGCCGGCGTGGAGCCACGCGCCCACACCGTTGCAGCTCGTGAGCCTCGCGCGCCGTCATCGCCCAGCGCGGCTGACGGCCTGTGCAGATTTTCTCGCTGCGCGCTTTGCAGAATTCAGCGCGCGCTATCCGTTCCCGTCAGCCAAGGCTGCAGCGACGTCGCCCAAGGTCATCGCCGCGAAGCGGTAATCACCCGGCCTGCGCGTTATTGGTTGTTGCGGCGACGAACCACCCACCAGGCGATCAGCGCAGTAAATCCTGCGACCAGCCCCACCATCATCCAGAAACCGTGGTGATTCTCGGCCAGGGGCACGCCGCCGACGTTCATGCCGAACAGGCCTGCCACGATGTTGATCGGCAGCGCGAGCACCGTGACCAGCGTCAGCGTGAACAGCGTGCGGTTGTTCTGCTCGTCCAGGCGCGCAATCACCTCTTCCTGCAGCAGCTTGATGCGCTCGATCAACCCGCTCATGTCGCGCAGCACGACGGAAAACTCCTCGGTCGACTCGCGCAACTGCTGCACATCTTCTGGATGGAGCCACACCGGCGGACGCGAGAGCAGGCGAAACACCGAACCCGGCTCGGGCGCCAGCATGCGCTGCAGGCGCACCAGCACCCGGCGAGTGCCGGCAAGCTCCTGCCGCCCTGAGGTGATTTTCGAAGCGAGAAAACGGTCTTCGATGCGGTCGATGTCGATACCGGTGGTGCGCACGATCTGCGTCATCAGGTCGGCCTGATCGCACATCAGGTGGCCCAGCAGGTTGGCCGGCGAGCGAAACGTCTCGCCGTTACGCACGCATTCGCGCAGCCTGTCGACCGAATGCAGCGGCTTGCGGCGCAAGGTCACCAGCAGGCGCCGATGCGCATACACCCACTGCGTTGCAACCTGCGTGGGCGTGCGCTCAAAATCGAAGATCACATCGTTGAAGACGGCAACCAGTGCCCCGTCCTGCTGCTCGATGCGCGTGGAGTGCGCCTCCTCGCCCAGCATCTCAAGAAACGGCTGCGGCAAGTCGAGATGGCTTTGCAGCCAACGCATGCACCCGGCGCGCGACAGGTTGAAGTGCAGCCAGATGAATGCGCCATCGGCGCACTCCGTATTGTTGTGTCCGGCACGCTCCAGCGCGTCGCCGATCTGCGAAGAATCCAGGGCAACGCCGGGCCGCCCCGGCTCGAAGCGAAAACCGCAGATAAGACCGGTGTTGTCGGATTGGAAACTGATCGCGGACGCTGTCGCAGTCATACATCACGAGGGAAGACGGTTTGCCAGGAAGCGCAGACGCTCGACGGCCGAATGCCATCAATCTGTCATAAACCGGCATGGCTAAGCCATTTGCGCTGCGCAGCCCCGATGATTGCGTTCGGCTTCGGGTTCGTCAACGTCCGTCGGCAAAGGCGGCAACGGCATCGTCCAACGCCACCTCGGCCATCGCCGCGAAAATGTGATCGCGCAGCCAGCGGCCGGCGGCATCCTGGTCGCTGTTGGCGTGCCAGTACAGGTACAACTCCAGCGCCGGCACGTTGAACGGCAGCGGCAGCATGACGTTGCCGTACGGCTCGTTGGCGATGCGCGCGTAGCGTATTGGCAGCGTGACGAGCCAATCGGTGCAACTGACGACGCGGCACGCCGCCGGGTAGTGCTGGCAACGCAGACGCACCCGGCGCTCGCGCCCCAGCCGGCGCAACTCCACGTCTTCCAGCCCCGCCCCACGCCGCCTTGACGACACTTGCACGTGTTCGCAGTCCAGGTAGCGATCGAGCGTGAGCGCCCCCCGCGTGATCGGGTGCCCAGGGCGCGCCAGCACCACCATCGGGTCTGACAGGATCGGCGCATGACGAATGGCAGGCGACGCCGGCAGCAGAATGTCCGCCACCGCGTCAATGGTGCCGGCCAGCAGTTCGGCTTCGAGCTGGCGGCGGTCGCCCCGCACCGTGGTCACGTCAATGCGTGGTGCCTCCTTGGCAATCGCCGCCATCAGGGGCGGCAGCAGCGTCGCCTCCAAGGCATCGCGCATCGATATGGTGAAGCGGCGTTCACTTGTGGCCGGATCAAAACGCGTGCCCTCGCGCAGCGTGCGCTCAAAGCCCCGTAGCGACGTGCGCACCTCGGCGATCAACGTGCGCGCCAGCGGCGTCGGCACCATGCCTTGCCCGCGCCGCTCGAACAGCGGGTCGTCAAACAGCTCGCGCAGCCGCCCCAGCGCATGGCTGACGGCCGGTTGCGTCAGGTTGAGCGTGCGCGCCGCTGCCGTAATCCCACCTTCCGTATAGATGGCATCGAAGACGACGAACAGGTTCAGGTCGACCCGTGATATATGCATGGCTTTGATGAATGGCAATCTACGAAATTCATTTCTCTTATTGTAGGTGAAGGCTTAAGCTGCGTGCATTGATGTGCGTTCTGCCATGTGCCATGACCACAGCCACCAACCTGACCGTACCCGTGGGCTTCGACCTGCTGAACAAGCCGAGCCCCTTCCTGACGATGCTGGGGCCGGTGTACGCGAAGGGCATGGGGCCGTCGATGGTGATGGGCTTCCATGTGCTGGAGCACCACCTGAACCGGCGCGGCATCCTGCACGGCGGTGTGGTCGCCTCCCTGGCCGATGCGGCGCTGGGTTACTGCTTGGCCGAACCTGGCGACGGTACAGGCGGCGCCATCGCCATGTCCACCGCCAGCCTCACCGTGGATTTCATCGCCTCAGCAGGTGAAGGCGACTGGATCGAGATCGCCCCGGAAGGTTTGCGTACCGGCAGCAAGCTGGCCTTTGCGCAGGCCCTCTTCCACCGCGGCGACCGGCTGGTTGCACGCGCGAGTGCCGTATTTGCAGTGCTCGGCGGCCGTATCACCACGCCCGCCTGAACCGACTTGATGGATTGCCCGTTCGAGACGCCTGTTCGATGTATTGAGGAGACACCATGAATTTCGATTACACGCCCAAGGTCAAGGAAATGCAGGCACGCCTGCTCGAATTCTTCGACCAGCACATCTACCCGAACGAGAACCGCTTCCACGAAGAAATTGAAGCCAACCGCCGTGCGGGCAATGCCTGGATCCCGACCAAGGTGATCGAAGAGCTCAAGCCGCTGGCACGCAAGGCCGGGCTGTGGAACCTGTTCCTGCCGCGCTCGACACGCGCACCGGAAGGCCTGTCGAACCTGGAATACGCCACGCTGTGCGAGATCATGGGCCGGGTGCCCTGGGCGCCGGAAGTATTCAACTGCTCCGCGCCGGACACCGGCAACATGGAGACGCTGGAGCGCTACGCCTCGGAAGCGATCAAGGACCGCTGGCTGGAGCCGCTGCTGCGCGGCGAGATCCGCTCGGCCTTCCTGATGACCGAGCCGGCCGTGGCCTCGTCGGATGCCACCAACATCGAATGCCGCATCGAACGCCAGGGCGATGAATACGTCATCAACGGCCGCAAGTGGTGGTCGTCGGGCGCCGGCGACCCGCGCTGCGCCGTGTACATCGTCATGGGCAAAACCAACCCGGACGCTGGCCGCCACGAGCAGCAGTCGATGATCGTGGTGCCGGCCGATGCGCCGGGCATCAACGTCATGCGCCCGCTCACGGTGTTCGGCTACGACGATGCCCCGCACGGCCACATGGAAGTTGACCTCAAGAACGTGCGCGTGCCGGTGGGCAACATCCTGCTGGGCGAAGGCCGCGGCTTTGAGATCGCACAGGGCCGCCTGGGCCCGGGCCGTATCCACCACTGCATGCGCAGCATCGGCATTGCCGAGCGCGCACTGGAACTGATGTGCAAGCGCCTGACCACGCGCATCGCCTTCGGCAAGGCCATCGCACAGCACAGCGTTTGGCACGAGCGCATTGCCGAAGCGCGCTGCATGATCGAACAGGCCCGCCTGCTCACGCTCAAGGCCGCGTACATGATGGACACCGTCGGCAACAAGGTCGCCAAGGCCGAGATTGCGATGATCAAGGTCGTCGCCCCGAACATCGCCTGCCAGATCGTCGACTGGGCGATCCAGGCACACGGCGGCGGCGGCGTGTCGGGCGACTTCCCGCTGGCGTCGTTCTACGCGCACCAGCGCACGCTGCGCCTGGCCGACGGCCCGGACGAAGTGCACCGCGCCGCCATCGCCAAGCTGGAACTGGCCAAGCACCTGCACAAGCTGTCCGATGTGGCTGACATGCCGGTCACGCGCGGCGCCTGACCTGTCGCACGGCTGTACCGTTCACTCCTTAACCCCGCCGAATGTACGCATCAGGCGGGGATTTTTTTGCCTGCGCGCGCCGTCTGCGCGTTTTTCCGTTCTGTGCTGGAATGGAACACTTTGCGGGCTACTGGTGGCCCGCACGTCTCTTCCCTTGCGGAGCCATTTCGATGATCGACGTCTATAGCTGGGCCACGCCCAACGGGCACAAAGTGCACATCATGCTGGAGGAATGCGGGCTGCCTTACCGCATCCACGGCATCAACATCAGCACTGGCGACCAGTTCAAGCCCGACTTCCTGAAGATCAGCCCGAACAACAAGATCCCGGCCATCGTCGATCAGGACGGCCCGGATGGCCAGCCCATCTCGCTGTTCGAATCAGGCGCGATCCTGCTGTACCTCGCCGGCAAGACGGGCAAGTTCATCCCCGAAGACGTACGCGGCAAGTACGAAGTGCTGCAATGGCTGATGTTCCAGATGGGCGGCGTCGGCCCGATGCTGGGCCAGGCGCACCACTTCCGCATCTACGCGCCGGAAAAGATCGAGTACGCGGTCAACCGCTACAGCAACGAAGCCAAGCGGCTGTATGGCGTGATCGACAAGCGCCTGTCCGAATCCAAATACCTGGGCGGCGCCGACTACTCGATCGCCGACATCGCCACGTGGCCGTGGCTGCGCAGCTGGAAGAACCAGGGCATCGAGCTGTCGGATTACCCCAAGCTGCAACGCTGGTTTGAAGCCATTGAAGAACGCCCCGCCGTGCAGCGTGCGGTCAAGGTGCTGGCCAAGGAACGCCCGGTTGTGCAAGACGACAAGGCGAAGGAAATCCTCTTCGGTGCCACGCAATATCAGCGCCGTTAACCGCGGGTATTTGCTCTCAGAAACAGGCCGCATGATGTGATCTGATGCGGCCTTTTCTTTTGGACGCCATCAATGCAACCGATTGGCGCGGGGCCTACACTGGGCGCATTCGGATTCTCTTGAGGCAGTCATGGCGGCATCGGCCAAGCTAGGCTTTGGAGCGGTGATTTCGGTACTCGGCTACCTCGCACTGGCGGCGTGGGGCTGGGGCGGCGTTGGTCCGCTGTTGGCGCATCCCGCGCGCGTGGCATTGGTAGTGGTGACGGTCGCGCTGACCATTGCCGCGCTGTTTGCAGGCGGCAACCTCAGCGCCGGCGAGCGCGAAGATCGATCCAACCGCTGGGTGTTGCCGGTGTTCGGCCTGATCGGCATCGTCAGTGCCTGGCTGCCCGCGTACACGGATCGACACGACCTCTGGTGCCTCGATGGCGATGCCGTGCGGTGGCTGGGCGTCGTGCTCTACGCTGCGGGCGGCGCCCTGCGGCTATGGCCGGTGCACGTGCTCGGCAACCGGTTCAGCGGGCTGGTGGCGATCCAGCCGGGCCATACGCTGGTCACCGGCGGGATCTACCAATACGTGCGCAACCCAAGCTACCTGGGGTTGCTCGTCAGTACGCTGGGCTGGGGGCTGGGCTTCCGGGCACTGGCCGGCGTGGTGCTGACGCTGCTGCTGATTCCCCCGCTGGTTGCACGCATGCGCGCGGAGGAAGCCTTGCTGCAATCGCAGTTCGGCGCGGCCTACGACGCGTACCGTGCCAGGACCTGGCGCTTGATTCCCGGGCTCTACTGACGCACCTCCTTGCCAAACCACGCCGTCAACACCGGCTGACACTGCGCGGCATCAAACTCGACCACGCGTGAGAAGCACATCTTCCCGGCCTTCACGCATGGCTCATCGGCCAGCAAGGCGTCCAACGCCTCGCGCGAGGCGGCCCGCGCCACCAGAAAGCCGCCGTCCGCCAGCGCCTCGAACGGAACAAGGTGCTCGCCTATCTCCGAGAACATTGAAAAATCAACGTCACGCAGCCAGCGCGCCTTCCACCACCATCTTGCCGCCCGCCGTACCGGCATCCAGCATGCAATGCGCGCGCTGGATGTCATCAAAAGCGAACACCTGTGCCGGCTCGGCACGCAGTTCACCCGCCTCGACCAGATCGACGATGCGC
Organism: Ralstonia sp. AU12-08; assembly: GCF_000442475.1. Classification (NCBI taxonomy): domain Bacteria; kingdom Pseudomonadati; phylum Pseudomonadota; class Betaproteobacteria; order Burkholderiales; family Burkholderiaceae; genus Ralstonia; species Ralstonia sp. AU12-08. Next base: position 44,982 of record NZ_ASZV01000023.1, read on the forward strand.
TGGAAGGGAACGTCAGTGAGCGGATACTCCGCGGTGCCGTAGACGAACGCACTGCCAAAGAAGCTCAGGTGCCGTCCGCTGGGCAGATGCTGCAGCGGATCGAACTGCGCGATCGGCACATGCCCGCCAAGAAAACCGGCAACGCAGACACGCCCACCACGCCGCGTCAGCCGCAGCGATTCCAGCATGGTGCCGGTGCCAACCAGATCGAGTACGGCATCGACACCCACTGGAGCGAGATCACGCAACGCTTCGCTCATGCCATCGCCCTCGATCAACACGACAGCCGCGCCGTTCTCTCTGGCGACAGACGCCCGGTCCGCGTGCCGCACGGTCGCAACCACGTGGGCCTGCGTGTACGCCGCCAGGTTGAGCGCAGCCAGCCCCAGCGCTGACGTGGCCCCGCGCACCAGCACCGTATCGCCACGCCGCAACGCCAGGTTGTCGAACAGGCAACTCCACGCCGTCGCATACGACTCGGGAATCGCTGCAAGCGCACTCCAGCTGAGCGCGCTGCGGATGGGCACGACGTTGTCCGCTGGCACTGTCACCAGCTCCGCATAGCTGCCGCTGCGCGAGCGTCCCATACCGCCCATCAGGGCGAACACGCGCTGCCCTGCCAGCAACTTGCTGCTGGGGTCACTGACCACTTCACCCGCGCACTCAATGCCGGAAATGGCTGCCACCTCGCCCCATTGGCCCTGCCGGAAATACTGCTCCGCGCGATTGATGCCGAACGCCTTCACGCGCACGAGCACCTCGTCCAGCCCTACCACCGGGTCCGGTACCTCAGTCACGCGAAGCTGCTCCGGCCCGCCATATTGCTGCCGCACGATTGCCTTCATGTCCCTGCCTCCTTTTCGCAATGGGAGGTGCTAGGCTAGGTTTTCAGGCTGTCAGAATAAATTGAATAATTGCGCCAATCTTTGTAAGTCGAGCGAACAATGGATTTCTCCCTGCACGAACTCGCATGTCTTGAGGCGGTGATTGCGGAAGGCAGCTTTCAGGCCGCCGCCGACAAGCTGCACCGCACGCATCCGGCCGTGCACGCCGCCGTCAAGAACCTGGAGCAACGACTGGGCGTGGCCCTGCTCGACCGCAGTGAGTACCGTGTCCGGCTCACATCGGCGGGCGAAGCGTTCTGCCGGCAGTCGGCGGCGGTACTGCGGCAGGCTGCCGCGCTTGACACGTTGTGCCAGCAACTGAGCCAGGGCGAAGAGACCGACCTGCGCGTGATCGTGGGCGACCTCACCCCAACTTCCGAGATGCTGCGGCGCCTGAAACGCTTCTTCAGTGCATGGCCGCAAACACGCCTGCATCTGCATTTCGAGGTGATTGGCGGCCCGTGGGAACGCCTGCTTGCCGAAGAGGCCGACCTCATCATTCACCATATCGACAAAAGCGACACCCGCTTCGAATGGACCGATCTGACCAAGGTAACGCTCGTACCGGTGGCTGCACCCGGCTATGTAACGGCGCCGTCTACACGCAACCTCACGCCCGAGCACATGCGAGCGTACGTGCAGGTGGTCATCCGCGATACGGCACAGCAGCCGCAGCGCGACTACTTTGTGATCAAGGATGCGCCCAACTGGACGGTGGCGGATCAGCACACCAAAAAGGATTTGATCGTGCAAGGTATGGGTTGGGGCCACATGCCGCAGCACCTGATCGAGAAGGAGTTACGCAGCGGCAAGCTGGTGTCGCTGGAGGGGCGTCACTTCAAGCGTTCCAAGCTCGACATCGTGGCGGCACGGCTGCGTGGGCGCCCGGTTGGCCCGGTGGCACAGGCGCTCTGGCGCTATCTGGCCGAGGAAGCCTGAGCGCTTCCACCAGGCAACGCAAAACACTGGACGTCGGGCGCCGTGTACACCGTCGGATAGGGTGATCGCGGCCCGCTTTGCAGCCGCAATGGTTGCGTGGCCAGCACTTCGGCTTCGTTGCGCTCACGGGTGCTCAATGGCGGGGGCATCGGATCAGGCAGCTGTACCGGCTGATTCACGGCACAGCGCACCGGCTTTCCATCGGCCAGCCGCACGTCCATCGTGTAGTAGGGCCCGACGATGGCTGGCGCGCATGCAGCAACACCCAGTACCGCCAGCATCAGCGTCACTCCGTGCAGCGTCCTCATCACTCACCTCCACGGCGCACGTCTCGTCACGTCCCTGCCGGTTTGACCGGCAACGCTTCAAGCGAGTGCCCGCCGTATCAGGCCGAAGCTGAAGCGCTCAGCATGCCCTGCCGCTCGATGAAGCGGATGACCTCATCCAGCCCGCCCTGCGCACGCAGGTTGCACATCACAAAGGGACGGTCGCCGCGCATCTTGCGCGTGTCGCTCTCCATCACCTCCAGGTTGGCGCCAACGTACGGCGCCAGATCCGTCTTGTTGATGATCAGCAGATCGGACTTGGTGATGCCCGGCCCGCCCTTGCGCGGGATCTTCTCCCCGCCTGCCACATCGATCACATAGATCGTCAGATCCGACAGCTCGGGGCTGAACGTGGCGGCGAGGTTGTCGCCACCCGATTCGATGAAGACCACATCCGCATCCGGAAACTTGGAGAGCATGCGATCGACCGCTTCCAGGTTGATCGACGCATCTTCACGGATGGCGGTGTGCGGGCAGCCGCCGGTCTCCACACCCATGATGCGCTCGGCCGGCAATGCACCGGAGATGGTCAGCAAGCGCTGATCTTCCTTGGTGTAGATATCGTTGGTGATTGCCACGAGGTCATAGCGCTCGCGCATGGCCTTGCAGAGCATTTCGAGCAGCGTGGTCTTGCCCGAGCCCACCGGGCCGCCCACGCCAACGCGCAAGGCTGGAAGTTTCTTGGTACGCATGATGTTCATGAACGAAAGAGTCTTGAGTATTGGGTCTCATGCCGGGCCGACAGCACACCAAGCCCCGGCGAAAACGTTGACAGTTCAGGCGGATGACAGGCCGCCCGGCGTGTGGCCTCCTCCACGGCTTTTGCGACGGCGGCATGCAAGCCAAAGAGAATGCGCTGCCCCGCTGCCTGCCCCAGCGGCACCGCCTTTACTGCCGCGGCCATCTGGTTTTCCACCCACGCAAAACAGTACGCCGTCACGCCGTCGTGGGGGTCCACGTTCAGTGCGGCGGCGGCAGCGGCAAATGCGGTGGGGAACGTCACCGATGCACGCGCCGCCAGTGCGGCACGCAATGCATCGCCGCCCCACCCCATCTGCTGGATCAGGCGGCTGAGCGACCAGCCCATCTGCGAGGTTTCCAGGCGCAGTTCGCGCGTTTCGCGTGTGGCGAGAAACCACGCATCGCGCTCGGCCACGGCGTCGAAACGACCCGCTTGCCAGTCAGCAAACTGCAGCAGCCACAGTGGTGCCTCGCACGCGGCGAGCACGTCGAGCCCTTCGGCAATCCACGTGGCTGCGGAGGCCTCATCACCCACGTGTCGCACATCCACCGCCGCTTCCAACCCCTGCGAATAGCTGAACGCGCCCACCGGCAGCGCCGGGGATGCGAGGTGCAGCAAGGCCGTCAGTTGGGCAACGCTAGTCATGGTGATGATGGTGATGGCCGCAGCCGGGGCCGTGCACATGACCGTGGCTGTGATCATGATCGTGCGCGTGATCGTGGCCATGGGCATGGCTGTGCCCGTGGTCGTGCGCGTGACCATGATCGTGCCCGTGATGCTCCTGGAACAGTGCCTGTGCAGCGGCGTAGTCCTCTTCGAACGTCGCATCATGGCCATGGCGGTGGCCACCGCCGTAAGCACCCGCCTCGGGCTCGAATGGGGCTTCCACATGCGCGACGGTCACGCCCAGGCGCACGAGCATGTCTTCGAGCACCGGATCGGCTTCGAGCTGTAGCGCATCGGCGCTCACCTGCACGGGCGTGTGCCGGTTGCCGAGGTGATAGGCCGCGCGCATCAGCGCGAGGCGGTTGTCGCTGCTCACGCGCAGCACTTGCTCGGGTGCGGCTTGCACTTCAACGAGCGTGCCGTCTTCCGCGACGAGCACATCGCCACCACGCATGACGGTGCCGCGCGGCAGCACGACGGCGACCTCGCGGCCATCGTCGAGCGTCGCACGCAGGCGGCTGCGGCTGCGCTCCAGGAACGGCAGCACGAGCTTGGGGGCACGCTTGACCAGTACGGAAGCCAGGCCGTGCGGCACGGGGAGGTGTTTATTGATGGAAAGCATTGTCAGTATCCATTTGCAACCGGGATATCAGTTCCAGAGACCGAACGTTGAGGTTCGGCGTGCCATCGGTGGCTCTCAAAGACTCAGCGCTGGGGCTTTGAGGCTCGACGCTCGGCGTAGCGGGCCTTCCCCTGT
>NZ_ASZV01000024.1:0-261875 GCF_000442475.1 Ralstonia sp. AU12-08
CCAAAGAAAGTAAGCAAAGAAAGGCGCGCCCAAGATGGCGAAACACTCCTTGAATTTATGCCGCAGGGAGGGGAAGGGAAAAACTCGCTGCGCTCAAACAGTTTCCCTTCCTTTTTCCTCCCTGCAACAGAAATTCAAGGCGCCATCTAGGGCAAGGTAAAGCACACAATCTCTTGCCCGTGCACCACTCCGTCCGACGTCTTGCGTCTTCGCCGCGCATCACGCAATCACGCAATCACGCAATCACGCAATCACGCAATCACGCAATCACGCAATCACGCAATCAACCGAGCCTTGGCGCCCACTTTTGTTCCCCGTCGGTGTGGCCTTTGACGTTCCTGCCCTTGATGGCGCCTTGAATTTTCGTAAGCGGGCGGATAAAGGAGGGAGGCTTGTTTGAGCGCAGCGAGTTTGCCTCCCTCCCCGCCCGGTTACGCAAATTCGAGGGGGGTGTCGCCATCTCGGGCGCGCCTTTCTTTTGCTTACTTTTCTTTGGCAAGACAAAGAAAAGTGTGTCGTGCCCGGCAGGGTACGAAAAGGGGATGGACCACCAGCGCCCAACCCCCACCCCAAAATCTAAAACAAGAAATACCGCTGCGCCATCGGCAGAACCTCAGCCGGCTCGCAAGTCAGCACCGTGCCATCGGCAATCACCTGATACGTCTCCGGATCGACGCTGATATCCGGCTGCCAGTCGTTGTGGATCATGTCCGCCTTGCTGACAGTCCGCGTGCCCTTGACCACCGCAGTGGTCTTAGCCAGCCCATATTGCTCCGCTACGCCGGCAGCAGCCGCCGACTGCGACAGGAAGGTCAGTGACGTCCGCCCCAACGCCCCACCCGCCGATCCAAACATCGGCCGATAGTGGACAGGCTGTGGCGTGGGGATCGACGCATTGGCATCGCCCATCGCAGCGGAAGCAATCATCCCGCCCTTCAAGATCAAGCTGGGCTTCACACCAAAGAACGCGGGCTTCCACAGCACCAAGTCCGCCCACTTGCCGACTTCAACGGAGCCGACTTCATGCGCAATGCCATGCGTCAGCGCCGGGTTGATCGTGTACTTGGCCACGTAACGCTTCACGCGAAAGTTGTCGTGCCCACCACGCGCATCGTTCGGGTCACCGGCCAGCTTGCCGCGCTGCACCTTCATCTTGTGCGCGGTCTGCCAGGTGCGCAGCACGACTTCGCCGACGCGGCCCATCGCCTGCGAGTCGCTGGAGATCATCGAGAACGCGCCCAGGTCGTGCAGGATGTCTTCGGCGGCGATGGTCTCGCGGCGGATGCGGCTCTCGGCAAAGGCGATGTCTTCAGCGATGGACGCATCGAGGTGGTGACACACCATCAGCATGTCGAGATGCTCGTCCAGCGTGTTGACGGTGAACGGCCGCGTCGGGTTGGTCGACGACGGCAGTACGTTCGACTCACCACACACGCGGATGATGTCCGGCGCATGCCCACCGCCCGCGCCTTCGGTGTGATACGTGTGGATCGTGCGGCCTTTGAACGCCGCGACGGTGGCTTCCACGAAGCCCGATTCGTTCAACGTATCGGTGTGGATGGCGACCTGCGTGTCGGTGTCGTCGGCCACGCCCAGGCAGCAGTCGATGGCGGCGGGCGTGGAGCCCCAGTCTTCGTGCAGCTTCAGGCCGATGGCGCCGGCGTCGACCTGCTCGCGCAGCGCACCCGGCAGGCTGCCGTTACCCTTGCCCAGGAAGCCGATGTTCATCGGGTACGCATCGGCGGCCTGCAGCATGCGCTGCATGTACCACGGGCCAGACGTGCACGTGGTGGCATACGTGCCTGTGGCCGGCCCCGTCCCACCGCCGATCATCGTCGTCACACCGCTGTTGAGCGCTTCGTCAATCTGCTGCGGGCAGATGAAGTGGATGTGCGTATCCACGCCGCCAGCAGTGACGATCATGCCCTCGCCCGCGATGATCTCGGTGCCGGGCCCGATCACGATGGTCACGCCGGGCTGGATGTCCGGGTTGCCCGCCTTGCCGATCGCCGCAATGCGCCCGTTCTTGAGGCCGATGTCGGCCTTGACGATGCCCCAGTGGTCGATGATCAGCGCGTTGGTGATGACGGTGTCGGCGCAGTCTTTCGATTCGCGCTGGCTCTGGCCCATGCCGTCGCGGATGACCTTGCCGCCGCCGAACTTCACTTCCTCACCGTAGATGGTGAAGTCGCGTTCGACTTCGACGATGAGGTCGGTGTCGGCCAGGCGCAGGCGGTCACCCGTGGTGGGGCCGAACATTTCCGCATAGGCGCGGCGGTTGATCTTGAGTGTCATGTCCGTTCCTTCTGCGTCAGCTTTACAGCTTGCCCATCACGCGGCCGGCAAAGCCGTAGACCACACGGTCACCGGCCAGCGCCACGAGTTCGACCGTGCGTTCCTGCCCCGGCTCGAAGCGCACGGCGGTGCCGGCGGCAATGTTGAGCCGGTAGCCACGGGTGGCGTCGCGGCCAAAGTGCAGCGCGTCGTTCACCTCATAAAAGTGGTAGTGCGAGCCGATCTGCACGGGGCGGTCGCCGGTGTTGGCTACCGTGACTGTCATCGTGGGCCGGCCCACATTCAATTCGAGTTCGCCGTCTTGCGGGATGAGTTCGCCGGGGATCATGGTGTGCCTCGCTCAGACGGCCGCAGCCAGCAGGCCCGCGCCGTACAGCGCCACACCCACGCCCGACAGACGCGCCAGCCACGCCAGACGCGGCTTGAGCGCGAACCCTGCGCCGATACCGGCGGTATGCAGCAGCGCCGTCGCCACGGCAAAGCCGCCGACGAAGTACGGGAACATGGCCTGCGCGCCTGCCGGGAATTCGGTGCCGTGCGCATAGCCGTGGAACAGCGCGAACGCGCCGCACAGCAGCGCACCGCCCCACGTCGGCAGTTGTGCGCGAGCGGCGATCAGCAGGCCGAACACCAGCAGCGATGCGGCGATCATCGGTTCGGCCATCGGCAGCGCCACGCCGCCTGCACCGAGCAGCGCGCCCATGACCATCAGCGCAACAAAGGCGACCGGCGCCCACAGCGCATCCCGCACGGAACGCGAGGCCAGCGCGCTCCATACGCCCACGGCCACCATCGCCAGCAGGTGGTCGGCACCCGTGAGCGGATGCAGGAACCCGGCGAGCAGGCTGCCCTCAGCGGTATGGCCCGGATGCCCCGGGTGGGCGAAGGCAATGGAAGCGCCAAACGTAAGCGCAATGGCAACAGCAGGCCGGACGATGCGAGACAGGGTGTGCGTCATGGCAGGACTCGTTCTGTGATGGGCGTTCAAACAATCGGGTGATGGACGGTAACCAGCTTGGTACCGTCCGGGAATGTGGCTTCGACCTGGATATCGGGAATCATCTCGGCCACGCCGTCCATCACGTCTTCACGTGAGAGCAGCGTCGTGCCGTAGTGCATCAGCTCAGCCACCGTGCGGCCATCGCGCGCGCCTTCCATGATCGCGGCACTGATGAAGGCGACGGCTTCCGGGTAGTTGAGCTTGAGGCCGCGGCCTTTGCGGCGCTCGGCCAGCAAGGCGGCGGTGAAGATCAGCAGCTTGTCTTTTTCGCGCGGGGTCAGTTCCACGAGGGGCTCTCTTCGGTGAGGTTCTTTGGGAGTTCAGTTGGACGGCACAGGGTCACGTCGCCATCATGTGGACCACAAGCGCAGCGGACGGCCCGCCACGCCATGCATCGGTTCGCGCAGCGCCAGCCAGGTCTGTGACAGCAAGGCGCGCGCATCTTCGGGCCGGCGTGCAAGCACGCGCAGCAGCAAAAGGTTTGGCAGGCCGGGCACGTCTTGCGTGAGACAAGTCACGCCGGCACGCAGGGTGTCGTTGTACGGCAGGTGTTCGGCCATCGCTTCGGCCAGGGCTTCGGTGGCGCCCTCACCCACCGCCCACAGCGTGCCGACGACGTGGAAACCCGCCATGCCCGTCGTCGTGTTCAACACGGGCGATTGCGCGTCGAATGCCGCCGACTCGATCCACAGCGGCTGGCCGTTGCAACGCAATGCCGTATGCATGGCGATGCGACCTTCGGCCCACGACTCGCCGGCGGCGTGACGGCCAAGCATGGTGGTGTCCCAGCCGATGGCCGTAGCCCCGGGGGCCAAGTCCAGCGTCAGGTCGATGACCGGGCACGCCTGGTTGAAGACGATGTTCTCCTGCGGCAGCCAGTCGAGCCGCGCCCCGGCTTCCGCGCGGATGGCAACGCGCTGCGTGGCCGTACGGCCGAGCGACTTGTACCACTTGGTGGCGCCGGGGGTGGTCAGCACGGCATGCGCATCGGCGCCCAGGTCGATATCGATGTCAAGTACGTCGCCGCCGGCAATGCCAGCGGGCGGGTGCAGCATAACCACATGGCACACACGCTCGCCTTCCGGGTACAACGCCTTCTGCACACGCAGCGGCCCACGGTGGCGGCACTCGGCCAGCACGGTCCGCTCCCCCCGGCGCGCAAACGCCAGCCGCAGGGAGGCTTCCCAGGACGCGAAAGAATCGGTCTGCGGCGGAACAGGAAAATCGGGATGGCGCATCAGTGGTGCTGCACTGCAGCTCGGATTTTTCCCATCATAGCCAGATGCCGCAGGTTTCGCACTCGACTTTTTCTGCAAGACACCTGTGCGTCAAACAGCGACCAGATCACGTACGCCATCGGCTTCCATGTTGGCGCCGTCGCCCTGGGCGATCACCTCGCCGCGGCTCATGACGACGTAGCGATCGGCAATGCTGCGTGCGAAGTCGTAGTACTGCTCGACCAGCAGCACTGACATGCCAAATTCGTCCACCAGACGCCGCAGCGTACGGCCGATCTCCTGGATGATGGAGGGCTGGATGCCCTCGGTCGGCTCGTCCAGGATCAGCAGGCGCGGCTCGCTCATCAGCGCGCGGCCAATGGCGAGTTGCTGTTGCTGGCCGCCGGACAGATCGCCACCGCGCCGACCCTTCATCTCCTTGAGCACCGGGAACAGCTCGTAGATCGAATCCGGCACCTTGGACGGCGCACGCTTGGCGGCGGCCCCGATCAGCAGGTTCTCTTCCACCGTCAGGCGCGGGAAGATCTCGCGGCCCTGTGGCACATAGGCGAGACCCTGCGAGACGCGCTCGTACGCGGGCAGCTTCTGGATGGCATGCCCCTCCCAATCGATCGCGCCGCTGGCGGTGGGCACAACGCCCATCAGGCACTTGAGCAGCGTCGTCTTGCCGACGCCGTTGCGGCCAAGCAGCGCGGTCAGCTTGCCTGCCGGCACCTCGAAGCTGACATTGCGCAGGATGTGGCTGCCGCCGTAGAACTGGTTCAGTTGAGCAATGGTGAGCATCGCGTGTGTCCTTAGCGCCCTAGGTAGGATTCGATCACGCGTTCATCGCGCTTGACGGCATCGAGCGTGCCTTCGGCCAGAACGCTGCCTTCAGCCAGCACAGTCACGCGCCCCGTCTCCCCCGCCAGCGCGGCAACGAACTCCATGTCGTGCTCCACCACCATGATCGAGCACGAGCCACGCAGGCCGTTGAGCAGCGTGGCCAGTTGCATCGTTTCTTCGTCCGTCATGCCGGCGACAGGCTCGTCGAGCAGCAGCAGTTGCGGTTGCTGCATCAGCAGCATGCCGATCTCCAGCCGCTGCTTCTGCCCGTGCGAGAGCAAACCGGCGGGCCGATATGCGTCTGCTTCCAGATGAATGCGGCCGAGCGTCTCTTCGATGCGTTGGCGACCGTCGTTCAGCAGGCGCGCACGCAGCGACACCCACCAGCGCTTGTCAGCCTTCATCGCCAGTTCCAGGTTTTCCCACACGGTGTGCTGCTCGAACACCGTGGGCTTCTGGAACTTGCGGCCAATACCGATTTGCGCGATGCGTGGCTCGGTCAGGCGCAGCAAGTCGATGCTCTGGCCGAGGAAAACGCGCCCCGTCACATCGGCATTGCGCGGCCCGGTCTTGCCGGTGATCACGTCCATCATCGTGGTCTTGCCTGCGCCGTTGGGGCCGATGATGCAGCGCAGCTCGCCGTGGTCGATCGACAGCGTGAGCGCGTTCAGTGCGCGAAAGCCGCCAAAGCGCACCGTCACATCTTCGAGATACAGGATGGCGCCGTGCGAGACGTCGATTGTGTCCGGCTCGACCAGGTGGCCCATGCCGGTGGCGGTGCCGGTCTCCGCACGGTCGGGGAGTTCGGTGAAGGTGCTCATGCGTGGTCTCCGGCGGGCGGTGCGGCAGCGGCCGCCTTGGCTTCAGGTGCCTTGCCTTGTGCAGGCGCGCGCTTCTGCATACGCAGCTTGCCCAACACCCCCAGCACGCCGTTCGGCAGATACAGCGTCACCAGCACGAAGATCGCGCCGAGCACGAACAGCCAGTACTCCGGCACCCATGCCGTCAGGAGCGTCTTGGCCCCGTTGACGAGGAACGCGCCGATGATCGGGCCGATCAACGTGCCGCGTCCGCCAACGGCCACCCACACCGCCATCTCGATCGAGTTGCCCGGCGACATCTCGCCCGGGTTGATGATGCCGACCTGCGGCACATACAGCGCACCCGCAATGCCGCACAACACCGCCGAGAACGTCCACACGAACAGCTTGTAGCCGAGCGGGTTGTAGCCCGAGAACATCACGCGCGCCTCGGCATCGCGGATGGCCGTCACCACGCGCCCGAACTTGGACGTTACGATGGCGCGGCAGGCGATGAACGCCAGCACCAGCGCCACGAACGTCGCGACAAATAGGACGGTGCGCGTCGGCAATGCGGAAATCTGGAAACCGAGGATGCGCTTGAAATCGGTAAAGCCGTTGTTGCCGCCAAAACCCGTCTCATTGCGGAAGAACAGCAGCATGGCCGCGTACGTCATCGCCTGCGTGATGATCGACAGGTACACGCCCTTCACCCGCGAGCGGAACGCGAAGAAGCCGAACAGCCACGCCAGCACACCGGGCACGAGAATCACCAGCAGCATGGCCCACGCGAAGTGCTCGGTGCCGTGCCAGAACCAGGGCAACTCCTTCCAGTCGAGAAAGACCATGAAGTCCGGCAGGTCGCTCTTGTACACGCCTTCTCGGCCGATGGAGCGCATCAGGTACATGCCCATGGCGTAACCACCCAGCGCAAAGAACACGCCGTGGCCAAGGCTCAGGATGCCGCAGTAGCCCCACACCAGATCGAGCGCCAATGCCGCCAGCGCATAGCACATGATCTTGCCGATCAACGTGAGCGCATACGCCGACAGATGCAGCGGGCTACCCTCCGGCACCAGCAACGCACACACCGGTGCGCCAATGCAGACGATGAGCGACACCAGCACCAGTGCAGACCACCCACGCCGCGACAGCAACGGCATGCGCGCCGGAATATCGAGTTTGAATTGCGTCGTCGTCATATCAGGCCTCCGCGCTGCGGCCCTTGAGAGCGAACAGGCCCTGCGGACGCTTCTGGATGAACAGCACGATCAGCACCAGCACGATGATCTTCGCCAGCACCGCGCCATAGAACGGCTCGATGAACTTGTTGATGAGCCCCAGCCCGAACGCACCGATGATGGTGCCGGCCAACTGCCCCACCCCGCCCAGCACCACGGCCATGAACGAATCGATGATGTAGCTCTGGCCGAGGTCCGGCCCGACGTTGCCGATCTGCGAGAGCGCGCAGCCGCCCAGCCCGGCAATGCCCGCACCGAAGGCGAAGGCGTAACTGTCGACCTTCCACGTACGCACGCCCACGCAGGCGGCCATCGTGCGGTTCTGCGTGGTGGCGCGAACGAACAGGCCCAGGCGCGTACGGTTGAGCACGCCCCAAGCAATCGCCACCACCGCCAGCGCAAACAGCAGGATCACGAGCCGGTTGTACGGCAGGATCAGGCCCGGAGTCAGCGCAATGCCGCCACTCATCCAGCTCGGGTTGGCCACCTCCACGTTCTGCGCGCCGAAGATCGAACGCACGGCCTGCATCAGCAGCAGGCTGATCCCGAAGGTGGCGAGCAGCGTTTCCAGCGGACGGCCATACAGGTGACGCAGCACCAGCCGCTCCAGCGCAAAGCCGACGACTGCGGCCGCCAGGAAGGCTGCCGGCAGCGCCGCCGGCAGATACCAGTCGAACGCATTCGGGAAGTGCGCGCGGAAAATCGTTTGCACCACATACGTGGCATACGCGCCGATCATCAGGAACTCACCGTGCGCCATGTTGATGACGCCGATCAGGCCATAGGTGATGGCCAGCCCCAGGGCAGCCAGCAGCAGCACCGAGCCCAGGCTCAGGCCGGCGAATAGGTTGCCCACCAGTTCGGTCTTGCGTTGTTGCGCAGACAGGCTATCGAGTGCCTGTTGTGCAGCGGTGCGCAGTTCGTCATCAGCGCCGCTGTCCTTGGCAAGCAGCGGCAGCAGGCGCTGACGCGTTTGCGGGTCGGTGTCGTTGGCCAGCAGCTTGAGGGCTTCGAGCTTTTCGGCATGCGTGCCGTCGTCGAGCGCGAGGTTGGCCCACAGCAAATCGAGCTTGGCGCGCAAGGCGGCATCGGTCTCGTGCTTGCGCGCGGCATCGACGATCGGGCGCGAGGCCGTCTCCGGATGCGTCAGTAACGTATCCACCGCCTGCGCACGCACGGCGCGGTCCGGCGATTGCAGCACGAAGCCGCTCGCCGCGCTTTCCACTTGCGAGCGCAGCGCGTTGTTCAGTGTGAGGGATTGCAGATCGTCTGCCTTGACCGTCACCGGCTGGCCAGAGATCGCATCGAGATAGCGTTCACCATCCTGGCGCACCATGCCGGCGGCGGGTGCGAAGAACAGCGCATCGTTCTGCAGTGCCTGCAGGATGGGGCCAGCCTGTTCGGCAGGCGCGGCGGCCAATGCGTTGAGCGTCTTCACCTTGGCATCGAAGTCGTCTTCGGCCAGGGGCTTGAGGTCAGCCTGGGTCAGCGGTTGCCCTGCGGCCCACGACGAGGCAGCAGGCACGGCGGCCAGGCACAGCGCGCACAGCAGTGCGGCAAGAGAAAGAGACAACCAGCGAGACAAACGCATCATGGCAATCCGATGCGTGGCACCCCGCAGATACCAAGCGGGTGCCACGTCGTACAGCGTCATTCGAAAGATCGGCCACAACATCACGTGCAGCCGATCTGCCTGATCACATCACTTGCTTGCAACCATGTCAGGCTTGCCTTCGTTGCCCGGGATGTACGGGCTCCACGGCTTGGCGCGGATCACCGTTGGCGTCTTCCACACGACGTTGAACTGGCCATCGCCGCGCACCTCGCCAATCATCACGGGCTTGCTCAGGTGATGGTTGTTGTTCATCACCAGCGTGAAGCCCGACGGCGCCTTGAACTGCTGGCCGTACATGGCCTGGCGCACCTTGTCCACGTCGGTAGTGCCGGCCTTCTCGACGGCTTGCTTCCACATCATGATGCCGACGTAGGTGGCTTCCATCGGGTCGTTGGTGACGCGCTTGTCGCCGCCAGGCAGGTTGTTGGCCTTGACCCATGCGGCCCACTTCTTCTTGAAGTCGTCGTTGACGGGGTTCTTGACCGACATGAAGTAGTTCCATGCGGCAAGCTGGCCGGCCAGCGGTTTCGTATCAATGCCGCGCAGCTCTTCCTCACCCACCGAGAACGCCACCACCGGCACGTCCTTGGCCTTCAGGCCCGCGTTGCCGAGCTCCTTGTAGAACGGCACGTTGGAATCGCCGTTGATGGTGGAGATGACCGCCGTCTTGCCGCCCTGCGAGAACTTCTTGATGTTGGCAACGATGGTCTGGTAATCGGAGTGGCCGAAGGGGGTATAGACCTCTTCGATGTCGCCGTCCTTCACACCCTTGCTGTGCAAGAACGCGCGCAGGATCTTGTTGGTGGTACGCGGGTACACGTAATCCGTGCCCAGCAGGAAGAAGCGCTTGGCGCCGCCGCCTTCCTTGCTCATCAGGTATTCCACCGCCGGAATCGCTTGCTGGTTGGGGGCGGCACCGGTGTAGAACACGTTCTTCGACATCTCTTCGCCTTCGTACTGCACCGGATAGAACAGCAGGCCGTTCAGTTCCTCATACACCGGCAGCACCGACTTGCGCGACACCGACGTCCAGCAGCCGAACGTGACAGCCACCTTGTCCTGCGTGAGCAGACCGCGCGCCTTCTCGGCAAACAGCGGCCAGTTCGAGGCTGGATCCACCACCACCGGCTCCAGCTTGCGGCCGAGCACGCCGCCGCTCTTGTTGATCTCATCGATGGTCATCAGCGCCACGTCTTTCAGCGACGTTTCCGAGATGGCCATGGTGCCCGACAGCGAGTGCAGGATGCCGACCTTGATCGGCTCTTTTGCCTGAGCAAACGCAAAATTCGACACGGACAACAGTGCTGCAGCACCAACGGCTGACAGCTTCAACAGCGCACGACGTTTCATTGCGGCTCCTTGGGTCTATTGGTGGCGAGAACGACTCCCGGGAGCTAAAAGTGCAACTACCGTGCCATCACTTTTCGCTCACTCGAAGGGAAATCCGCGCCAAAACGGTGCCAGAAGTGCGCCAAGTCCGCGCATTTCCCCGCCGTGATGCGCGCGCTTGGGGCACGCGCGGACAAGCACAGAACTGGCAGAGCGCAAAGGAAAACCGTGCGCAAAAAGAAAAGGCCGGCATTGCGCCGGCCCGTGAGCTTGCGAAGAAACGCCCGTCAGGAATAGCGGCGCGAGATCGACTCCGCCACGCAAACCGGGCGCTCCTGCCCTTCGCGTTCGATAGTCACTGTCCAAGTCAGTTGCGCGCCGGCCAATGCAGGAGCATTCGGCAGCGGCGGCAGCACTTCCATCTCCAGCAGCGTCATGCGCGCACGCACGCGGCTACCAACCGGCACCGGCGCCGTAAAGCGAACCTTGTTCAAGCCGTAGTTCACGCCCATCTTCACGTCCGGCATGCTGATCGCATTCGCCATCAGCATCGGCAGCAGCGAGAGCGTCAGAAAGCCGTGCGCCACTGGCGCCCCAAACGGCGACTCACGTTTGGCTCGCTCCACATCCACGTGAATCCACTGGTGATCGCCCGTCGCCTCGGCAAACAGGTTGACCTGCTGCTGTGTGATCTCGGTCCAATCGCTCACCGCGACTTCCTGACCAATCAATCCTTGCAGCTCGTCGAGCGATTCAATGATGCGCATCTGGGTTGTCTCCTTGTTGTTGTGTGATGCCGATTCCAATCAGGCGGCAGGACGTCGCCCGAACAGGCCCATGCCTGTGACGGTGCAGACCAGCTCACCGCGCTGGTTGCGCGCTTCCCAGCGGTTGATCGCCACGCCACGATCCGGCTTCGACTGCGACGGTTTGATCTCCATACACGTGCTCGACACCGACAGCGTGTCGCCCGGATACACGGGCTTCATCCAGCGGATTTCGTCCACGCCCGGCGAGCCCATGCTGGCCGCCTTGCCGAGAAAGCCCGTCACCATGAGTCGCATCATGATCGAGCAGGTCATCCAGCCGCTGGAGATGATGCCGCCGTAGATGCTGTGCTTGGCAGCTTCCGCATCCACGTGAAACGGCTGCGGATCATATTGCCGCGCGAAGGTCAGAATCTCTTCTTCGGTAACGGTGTACGTGCCCATCTGCAGCGTACGACCGACTTCAAAATCGTCGAAATAGAAGTCGTACGATCGTGTTGCTTCTGTCATGTCGCGTCCTCCAAATGACAAACGCCCCGCGTTGAAGCGGGGCGCCGATGACTGCAGTTACGCCGCGTTCTGGAAACCCGGCAGCGTTGCGAAGCGTGCCAAGTGGTGATCCACGTCGCCAAGCGTCGTGTTGATCATGGTGAGCCGCTTGAACATGTGCGCGGCCGGCAATTCGTTGGTCACACCCATGCCGCCATGCAGCTGCACAGCCTCCTGGCCAACGTCGCGTGCCGCCTGGCCAACGCGAGCTTTGGCAGCCGACACGTAGCGGCGGCGTGCCTCGACATCGCCGTCCTCAAAGTGCGCAGCGGCCAGATACGTGATCGAACGCGCCTGCTCGGCATGGATGAACATGTCGACCATGCGATGCTGTAGCGCCTGGAAACGCGCGATGGGCACGCCAAACTGCTGACGCGTCTTCGTGTATTCCAGCGTGGCGGCGTTCAGCGCGTCGATCAGGCCGACGGCCTCGGCGCACAGCAGCACACAACCCAAGTCGGCCACCGCATCAATGGTTTCCCATGCGTCGCCAGCCTTGCCCAGCAGCGTGGCCGGCGCGTTGTCGAAGCGGATGTCGGCTGCATGCAGGTTGTCGATGGTGCGGTAGTCCTTGACCGTCACGCCTGCGGCATCGCGGTCGACCACGAACAGCGACAGGCCGGCGGTATCGCGTGCCTCACCGCCCGTACGTGCGGAGACGATCAGCTTGTCGGCCTGTGCGCCGTGCACGACCACGGCCTTCTCGCCGGTGATCGTCCAGCCGCTGCCCTGCTGCGCTGCGCGCGTGGTGACGTTGAAGAGTTCGTAGCGCGATTGGCGCTCGCCAAAGGCAATGGCCAGCTTGACGGCACCACCAGCCACCTGCTCCAGCAGCGCATCCTGACCACCCGCCAGCTTGAGCGCCTGTGCACCCAGCACGGTGGCCTGATACGGCTCCACCACCAGTCCACGGCCCAGCTGCTGCATCACCACCAGCAGGTCCATCGCGCGGCCGTCGAAACCGCCTTGCGCTTCCGGCACCGGCAGCGCGGTCAAGCCCAGTTCGGCAATGCTGTCCCAAGCGCTCTGCGACACGCCCTCGGGCGAGTACACGATCTTGTTGCGCGCCTCGAAGCCGTAGTCCTTGTCGACAAAGCGACGCACCGCATCGGCCAGTTGCTTCTGTTCGTCGGTGAACGAGAAATCCATGGTTGTCTCCGTTATCCGTTCTGATCAGACGCCGAGGATCATCTGCGAGATGATGTTGCGCTGGATCTCGTTCGACCCGCCGTAGATGGAGGTCTTGCGATAGTTGAAGTAGTACGGCGCGAGCGGCGCTGCATCGTTGTCGCCGGTCACGGCCTGCTGGTGTTGGCCTTCCAGATAGCTCGGGTCGAACGGCTGAGCGTACGGGCCCACGGCCTCAACCATCAGCTCGGTCAGCATCTGCTGAATCTGCGTGCCCTTGATCTTGAGCAGCGAGGCCTCGGGGCCGGGGCCCTTGCCGGCGTTCTCGCTCGACACCACGCGCAGCACGGTGATCTCAAGCGCCAGCAGTTCGATCTCCAGCGCGGCCACCTTGGCGCCGAACACCGGGTCCTGCAGCAGTGGCTTGCCGTTCTTCTGGTGCTGCAATGCCACGCGCTTGAGAAACGCCAGTTCACGCTTGGAGTTGCCCACGCGTGCAATGCCGGTACGCTCATGGCCGAGCAGGTACTTGGCGTACGTCCAGCCGCGGTTTTCCTCGCCGATGAGGTTGTCGACCGGCACCTTCACGTTGTCGAAAAACACCTCGTTCACTTCGTGCTCTTCGTCCAACATGATGATCGGGCGCACGGTGATGCCCGGCGTCTTCATGTCGATCAGCAGGAACGAAATGCCCTCTTGCTTTTTGGCGTCCGGGTCGGTCCGGACCAGGCAGAAGATCATGTCGGCGTGCTGGCCGAGCGTGGTCCAGGTCTTCTGGCCGTTGACGATGTAGTGATCGCCCTCACGCACGGCGCGGGTCTTGACCGAGGCGAGATCGGAGCCCGAACCCGGCTCGGAGTAGCCCTGGCACCACCAGTCGGTGCAATCGACAATGCGCGGCAGGAAGTAGCGCTTCTGCGCTTCGTTGCCGTACTTCATGATCACGGGGGCGACCATGCTGACGCCGAACGGCAGCACGCCAGGCGCGCCAATCTCAGCGCACTCCTCGTCCCAGATATGCTTTTGGATGGGGGACCAGCCGGTACCGCCCCACTCGACAGGCCAGTGCGGTACCGACCAGCCCTTGCCCGCCAATGCCTTGTGCCAGCGAACGAAATCTTCGCGGTTCAGGCGGCGGTGGTTCAACACCTTGTCTTGGATGTCCTTGGGCAGATTGGCTTGCAGCCAGCCGCGGACTTCCTGGCGGAACGCATCATCGGCCGCCGAGTAGTTCAGATCCATGCCTGTCTCCTGTGGTTGGCGCTCCGCCGCGGCAAATCGGCGAAGCACATTCTGTCGGACCGGCGCGGACCTGCGAGCCTACTCACGATCCTACTGCGTGCCCCGAGGTTGGTCGCTACGGATCGTAAGCAGGCTCAGGAATCGAGGCGACTAGTGCACGGGCTGCTTGAGCGCATCGGGCACCAGCAGCGGCATCACCTCGATGCCTTCCTCTGCCAGTTCCTGCGCTTCCTCCCGAGACGTCGTCCCGCGAATGCCCCGCTCCGGCGCCTCGTCGTAATGCATGCGACGCGCCTCTTCTGCAAACCGGTCACCAACGTCCTCGGTGTTGGCCAGGACATGGCGCACGGCTTTCAGATAGAGCTGTTGCAGGGCTGCGGGCGCACCGCCCTCGCCTTCCGCTGTCTTGGCGGTATCGCCTTTGTGGGCGTTCTCCGCACGTGACGACGACAGATTCAGGCGCGGCGCACTCGGCAAGCGCTCAACCTCGTTGTGACCGCAAACCGGGCACGTCAACAGCCCGCGTTCTTGCTGTGATTGCAGGTCGGCATCGGAGCCGAACCAGCCTTCGAAGCGGTGGTCATTGGCACAGCGGAGGTCCAGCACTTTCATGATCGGTCCAGCGCATGGGGACGAGTGTATCCCCGATTCGAAAATTTGTGAACGGTCGTGCTAATTTTTTCGCACGACCGTTCACTATGGTAACAACGACAGGAAAAAGGCGTGATCAGACGGCTACGCAAGAGGCTCAGGCAGCACCTGCCGTCCAAGCGCCCGACAGAATCTTCTCGAGCCAGAACGTGCCGATGATGGTCTTCACGTCGGAAATCTTGCCCGCGCGTACCCAGTCGATCAACTGGCCCGCCGGCGTGATGAAGGTCTCAAGAAATTCACCTTCGTCGAGCATCGCCTCGCCCTGCTTGAGATCGCGGGCGAGATAGATGTCGATGAACTCGGTGGAATACGAGATGACCGGATGAATGCGCGTGAGGTAATCCCAGCGTTCAGCCGTGTAGCCGGTTTCTTCAACCAGTTCGCGCTTGCCGCACGCCAGCGCCCCCTCTTGCGGGTCAAGCTTGCCGGCGGGGAATTCGATCATCACCTGACCGATCGGGTAGCGGAACTGGCGCTCCATCAGCACGGTGCCGTCGTCAAACAACGGGATCATCATGACTGCACCCGGGTGGATCAGGTATTCGCGGCTGGCATTGCGGCCGTCCGGCAGGCGGACGATGTCCTGCTTGAGCGTGAGGAACTTACCTTGATGCATCAAGGCCGATGCGACCTGGGTCTCGCGCAGGCCGGCATCCGGGTCAGACGTCGTGTCTGCAGATGCAGGGATCGTAGATGCGGGATTGGTATCGGACATGGCGCTCTCTCATGCCGAGACAGCGGGTGCCTGCCCGGCGGGTGATCAACGGAAGTGGCGAACGAGGTATTGCCACGTGAAGCCGGGAAACGCGAACACCAGCATCAGGCAAGCAGTGATTGCGTAGAACTGCCAGCCTTGCGGGAAGGCATTACCCTGGCTCGATTCAATGCCGAAGCCGATCAACCCCACCACAACATACATGGCGATCAGCTCGGTGCCGCGCAGCCAGAACGGCTTGCGCGGCCAGCCAATCCAACGAATGGGCACCAGGGCCAGCACGCGTTGATTGACGAACGGCAGGTTGGCACAGATCAGTGCCAACACGATGACAAACAGGCCGCCCGTCGATGCGTTCATTGCATGCGCTCGATTACGAAGCCAGCGTCAGGCGGATTGCCTGGTAGCACAGGGCCATCAGGCCGGCCGGGAAAATGCCCAGCAGCAGCACCAGCAGGCCGTTGACCGACAGCACCGAACGCAGGCCGAAGGTGGCTTCCACCGGACCCTCATCTGTCGGCGCATCAAAGTACATGACCTTGATGACGCGCAGGTAGTAGAACGCGCCCACCAGCGAGAACAGCACTGCCACGATGGCCAGCCACGGCATGCCAGCATCGACCACCGCACCCAGCACCGACAGCTTGGCGTAGAAGCCGACCGTCGGCGGCAGACCTGCCAGCGACATCATCATGAACAGCGTCAGCAGTGCAAACCACGGGCTCTTCTTCGACAAGCCCTTCAGGTCAGCAATGTCTTCCGCCTCATAGCCCTTGCGCGACAGCAGCAGGATGATCCCGAAGGCGCCCAGCGTGGTCAGCACGTAGGTCACGGCATAGAACATCGACGCGCTGTAAGCCTGCGCTGTCAGATCAGGCTTGCCGGCGCTCACGCCCGACAGCAGACCCAGCAGCAGGAAGCCCATGTGCGAGACCGTCGAATACCCCAACAGGCGCTTGAAATTCGTCTGCACCACACCGGTGATGTTACCGATGGCCAGCGAAAGCACAGCCAGCACGATCAGCATGTTTTGCCAGTCGAACGCCAGCGGCAGCAGGCCTTCGACCAGGATGCGCAGCGTCATGGCAAATGCAGCCAGCTTCGGCGCACCGGCGATCAGCAGCGTCACAGCCGTCGGCGAACCCTGATACACGTCCGGAACCCACATGTGGAACGGTGCGACACCCAGCTTGAATGCCAAACCTGCTACCAGGAACACCACGCCGAATACCAGAATCGTCTTGTTGATATTGCCGGTGTTGATCTGGCGGAACACCTCACCCAGATCCAGTGAACCCGTCGCGCCGTAGATCATCGACATACCGTACAGCAGCAGGCCCGACGCCAGCGCACCGAGGATGAAATACTTCATCGCCGATTCCGACGAGACATTCGCGCCGCGGCGCAACGCCACCAGCGTGTACGAAGCGAGCGACAGCAGTTCCAGGCCCAGATACAGCGTCAGGAAGTTATTGCCGGTGATCATCACCACCTGACCGCCAAGCGTGAACAGCGCGAACATGTAGAACTCGCCGTTGTACATGCCGCGATCGGCAAGGTACTTGCGCGTGTAGACCAGCGTCACGAACACCGCCAGTGCCGCCACGGAGCACAGCACGTTGGCCATCGGGTCAATCACGGCCAGGTTGCTGAACACGTAGTGCGTTTCACCGGCCGCCGCATTGATGGCAAACCAGACGGTCAGCACCAGCGTGATCGTCAGCGACACCGGATAGGCAACGCTGCTGCGATTCTGACCGCGCGCCAGGTCAATCCAGTTGACGGCACCGATGCCGAGCGCGAGGAAGATGATCGGGGCGATAGCCGCCATGGATGAGGACAATTGCATGGTTTCTTCTCCCCGCTTACAGCTTGCTCTGAGCCACGTGGGTGAGGAGATTCACCACGGACGCATGCATGACATCGGTAAAGGGCTTCGGATACAGGCCCATGTAAAGCGTTGCGATCGCCAGCACGCCGAGCATGAAGAATTCACGGCAGTTCAGGTCTTTCAGTTCAGCCACGTGCTTGTGCGTCACGTCGCCGAAGATCACGCGCTTGACCATCCACAGCGAATACGCAGCGCCGAAGATCAGCGCGGTAGCCGCGAGCAGGCCGATCCAGAAGTTGTACTTGACCGAACCCAGGATGACCATGAATTCGCCGACGAAACCGGAGGTCGCCGGCAGGCCACAGTTGGCCATCGCGAAGAACACCGACAGCGCGGCAAACTTCGGCATCGTGTTCACCACACCGCCGTAATCGGCAATCTGGCGCGAGTGCACACGGTCATACAGCACACCGATACACAGGAACATCGCGCCCGAGATGAAGCCGTGCGAGATCATCTGGACGATACCGCCCTCGATACCGATCTCGTTGAAGATGAAGAAGCCCAGCGTGACGAAGCCCATGTGCGCGATCGACGAATACGCGACCAGCTTCTTCATGTCGGCCTGCACCAGCGCGACCAAGCCGATGTAGATCACGGCAATCAGCGAGATCGCGATGATGAACGCAGACAGGTGATGGCTGGCATCTGGCGCGATCGGCAGCGAGAACCGCAGGAAACCGTAGGCACCCAGCTTCAGCATGATCGCGGCCAGCACCACGGAACCGCCAGTCGGCGCTTCCACGTGGGCGTCCGGCAGCCAGGTGTGCACCGGCCACATCGGCACCTTCACGGCAAAGGCCATGAAGAACGCGATGAAGATCAGGATCTGCTCGTTCATCGACAGCTTGACCTGATGCCACTGCAGGATCTCGAACGTACCGCTGTGGAAGTACAGGTACAGCAGCGCAACCAGCGTCAGCAGCGAGCCCAGCAGCGTGTACAGGAAGAACTTGAACGCCGCGTACACGCGGTTCGGGCCGCCCCACACACCGATGATGATGTACATCGGGATCAGCGTGGCTTCGAAGAACACGTAGAACAGCATGCCGTCGAGCGACGCGAACACGCCGATCATCAGACCCGACAGGATCAGGAACGCGGCCATGTACTGCGCCACGCGCTCGGTGATCACTTCCCAGGCTGCGATCACCACAATCACCGTGATGAACGCGGTCAGCACCACGAACCACATCGAGATGCCGTCGACACCCAGGTAGTAGTTGATGTGGAAGCGCTCGATCCAACTCGACTTCTCGACGAACTGCATCGCGGCAGTCGTCTTATCGAAACGCGTAATCAGCGGCAGCGTAATCACGAAGCTGATCAGCGAGCCGATCAGCGACATCCAGCGGACATAACCGGGATTGCGGTCTGAGCCCGAGGCCAGCACCAGCACGCCGAAGAAGATCGGCAGCCAGATCGCAAAAGACAGAACCATTTTTGTTATCCCTTATTTGCCCGCCAGGAACACGAAGTACGTCAGCAGGCCAACCGTGCCGACAATCATCGCGAACGCATAGTCATAGATGTAGCCGGACTGGAGCAGGCGCACGACGCTCGCGAACCAACCCACCAGACGCGCGCTGCCGTTCACAACCACGCCGTCGATCACGCCCTGATCGCCGCCCTTCCACAGGCCACGGCCAAACTTGACCGCACCGTTGGCGAAGACGATCTCGTTGATCTTGTCCATGTAGTACTTGTTGTCCAGCAGCTTGTAGATGCCGGAGAAACGCTTGGCGATTGCAGCCGGAATGTCCGGGCGCTTCAGGTAGAAGAACCACGACAGCACCACACCTGACACCAGCAGGATGAACGGCACCGAGGTGAAGCCGTGCACCGCCATCTCAACCCAGCCATGGAAGTCTTCGCCCAGCACCTTCATGGCTTCGTGGTTCTCGCCGTTGAAGATCACCTGTGCAAATGCCACGCCGTGTTTGAAGAACTCGCCGAACAGCATCGGCTGAATGGCCCAGGCACCGATCACCACCGACGGAATCGCCAGCAGCACCAGCGGCACCGTCACCACCCACGGCGACTCGTGGGGCTTCTCGCCCGGCGCCAGGCCGTGATGCTCGTGGCCGCCGTCTTCCTCTTCGTGATGTTCGTGGTGGTGGGCATCGGCCTTGCCGAAACGCTCTTCACCGTGGAACACCAGGAAGTACATGCGGAACGAATAGAACGCCGTCACGAACACGCCACCCAGCACGGCCCAGTATGCAAATTGAGCGCCGGGCAGGTGCGATTCCGCCACCGCCTCAATGATCGAATCCTTTGAGTAGAAGCCCGAGAAGAACGGCGTACCGATCAGCGCGAGGGAACCCACCAGCGACGTCAGCCACGTGATCGGCATGTACTTGCGCAGGCCGCCCATGTTCCGCATGTCCTGATCGTGGTGCATGCCCATGATGACCGAGCCGGCACCAAGGAACAGCAGCGCCTTGAAGAACGCGTGCGTCATCAGGTGGAACACAGCCACTTGGTACGCCGAGGCACCCAGCGCCACCGTCATGTAACCGAGCTGCGACAGTGTCGAGTACGCCACCACACGCTTGATGTCGGTCTGGATGATGCCCAGGAAACCCATGAACAGCGCGGTGATCGCGCCAATGACCAGCACGAACGACAGCGCGGCGTCCGACAGTTCGAACAGCGGCGACATGCGCGCCACCATGAAGATACCGGCGGTCACCATGGTGGCCGCGTGGATCAGTGCGGAAATCGGGGTCGGACCTTCCATTGAGTCCGGCAGCCACACGTGCAGCGGGAACTGTGCCGATTTACCCATCGCGCCGATGAACAGGCAGATACAGGCAACCGTCAGCATGTGCCAGTCGGTGCCCGGGAAACCGATCGTCGCCAGGTTGTCACGCGCGGCAAACACGTCGGCGTAGCTCAGGCTACCGCTGTACGCCAGCAGCAGGCCAATACCGAGCACGAAACCGAAGTCACCAACGCGGTTGACCAGGAACGCCTTCATGTTGGCGTAGATGGCCGTCGGGCGCTTGAACCAGAAACCGATCAGCAGGTACGACACCAGGCCCACCGCTTCCCAGCCGAAGAACAGCTGCAGGAAGTTGTTGCTCATCACGAGCATCAACATCGAGAAGGTGAACAGCGAGATGTAGGCGAAGAAACGGTTGTAGCCGTCGTCTTCCGCCATATAGCCGATGGTGTAGATGTGCACCATCAGCGAGACGAAGGTCACCACGCACATCATCATCGCGGTGAGCGAATCGATGAGGAAGCCGACTTCCATCTTCAGCGAGCCGACCGTCATCCATTCGTAGACGGTCGCGTTATAGCCAGCGCCATCGATGACGTCGAGCAGCACCAGCACCGACAGGACGAAGGCGATTGCCACACCGAGGATGGTGACGCTGTGGGACGTCTTGCGGCCGATCTTCTCGCCGAAGAACTTGGTGCCGAACAGCCCGGCGATCGCTGAGCCGGCCAGCGGCGCAAGCGGAATCGCCAGCAGCAGGTTAGGGTTGAGCGTGGTAGCCATTGGAACGCTTCTTATAGGTGGATGCGGAGGTTAGCCCTGGGTTTAACCCTTCAGGCTGTCCAGATCGTCGACGTTGATGGTGTCCAGGTTACGGAAGAGCACCACCAGGATGGCGAGACCGATCGCGGATTCCGCCGCGGCCACCGTCAGGATGAAAAACACGAACACCTGCCCCGCCAAGTCACCCAGGTAGTGGGAGAACGCGACGAAGTTCATATTGACCGCAAGCAGCATCAATTCGATCGCCATCAGCAGCACGATGACGTTCTTGCGGTTCAGGAAGATGCCGACGATGCTGATGGCAAACAGCACCGCGCCGAGCACGAGGTAATGGGCGAGGGATAGCGAAGACATATGGATACTCCCGGGGCTCAGCTCTTGGAATCAGCCGAAGCTGCGCCGGATACGGTACTAGCGGCCTTTTCAGCCGGCATCGAAACCAGGCGCACGCGGTCCTTGCGCTGCACGCGAAGCTGATCGGCCACCTTCTGGGTCTTGGCGTCCTTACGGCGACGGGCCGTCAGCGCCACGGCAGCGACAATCGCCAGCAGCAGCACAATGCCCGCGACTTCAAAGGCGTAGATGTAATCGGTGTAGATCAGCTTGCCGAGCGCCTGCGTATTCGGGCCGTTGAAGCCCTTGGGCAATTCCTGCACAGGCTGTACGCGCCCCATGAAGGTCTTGGTCAGCACCACAGCCATTTCCAGGATGATGACCACGCCCACGAACGCCGCCAGTGGCACATACGTCCAGAAATCTCGTCGCAGGTGCTCTATGTCGATATCGATCATCATCACCACGAACAGGAACAGCACCATCACTGCCCCCACGTAGACCAGCACCAGTGTGATGGCGAGGAATTCCGCCTTGAGCAGCATCCAGATCGCCGCTGCAGTGAAGAACGACAGCACGAGGAACAGCGCCGC
The DNA here is from genome assembly GCF_000442475.1 of Ralstonia sp. AU12-08. Taxonomy (NCBI): domain Bacteria; kingdom Pseudomonadati; phylum Pseudomonadota; class Betaproteobacteria; order Burkholderiales; family Burkholderiaceae; genus Ralstonia; species Ralstonia sp. AU12-08. The sequence goes on from NZ_ASZV01000024.1 coordinate 21,727, forward strand.
GTGCACCGGGTTCTTCGCGGTGATGACCTTCAGCGCTGAGAGCACCAGCACCAGCGCGAAACAGTAGAAGATGATCGTCGTGATTTCCATGATCCTGGCGCGGGCCGTTTTGCGGCACGCGCTTGTCCAAAGCCGCGGCGGCATGATGCCGCCGTAGCTGGTTGGCTCACGAGGAGCCGTTGTCCTTCCGGAATTTCAACTGCGCCACTCGCCGCTTGCACAGCGAGTGTCTTGAATCAGCGGTACTTCGCGTCGGCCGCCTTGTTCGCCGCAATTTCCGGCTCGAAGCGGTCACCCACGGCCAGCAGCATGTCCTTGGTGAAGTACAGGTCGCCGCGCTTCTCACCGTGGTATTCCAGGATGTGCGTCTCGACGATGGCATCCACCGGGCAAGCTTCTTCGCAGAAGCCGCAGAAAATGCACTTGGTCAGGTCGATGTCGTAGCGCGTGGTGCGGCGGGTGCCGTCGTCACGCTGGTCCGACTCGATCGTGATGGCCAGGGCCGGGCACACGGCTTCGCACAGCTTGCATGCGATACAGCGCTCTTCCCCATTCGGATAGCGACGCAGCGCGTGCAGACCGCGGAAACGCGGCGACAGCGGCGTCTTCTCTTCCGGGAAGAGCACAGTGATCTTGCGCGCAAACAGATAGCGCCCGGTCAACGCCAAGCCCTTGAAGAGTTCCTTCAGGAGCAGGCTGTTAAAGAATTCCTTGATGGCAAGCAACATGGTGCCTTCCTATTGTCCCGTTACTTCCAAATGTTCCACGGCGACACCAGCCAGATGGCAACGATGATCAGCCAACCCACGGTGAGCGGAATAAAGATCTTCCAGCCCAGGCGCATGATCTGGTCATAGCGATAACGCGGGAACGATGCGCGCAGCCAGATGAAGACCGACAGCAGCAGGAAAACCTTGATCAGCAGCCAGAAGAAGCCCGGAATCCAGTTGAACACCGGTGCATCGATCGGCGGCGCCCAGCCACCCAGGAACATGGTTGCCGTCATCGCCGAGATAACGATCATGTTGATGTACTCGGCCAGGAAGAACAGCGCGAACGCCATGCCCGAGTACTCGATCATGTGGCCGGCCACGATTTCCGATTCGCCTTCCACCACGTCAAACGGGTGACGGTTGGTTTCCGCCACGCCCGAGATGAAGTACACGCCGAACATCGGCAGCAACGACAGCCAGTTCCACGACAGGATGTTGACGCCGTGGTCCGCAAAGAAACCGCGGTTCTGCGAGTTGACGATGTCCGACAGGTTCAGACTGCCCGTCACCATCAGCACCGTCACCAGCGCGAAGCCCATGGCGATTTCGTATGAAATCATCTGCGCCGAAGCGCGCATCGCACCCAGGAACGCGTACTTGGAGTTCGAGGCCCAACCGGCCAGGATCACGCCGTACACACCCACCGAGCTGATCGCCATCACATACAGCAGACCGGCGTTGATGTTCGACACCACAGCTTCGGCCTGGAACGGCACCACCGCCCAAATCGCCACAGCCGGCATCAGCACCATCAGCGGCGCGATGATGTACAGGCCACGGCTGACCTGGCTCGGCACCATGACTTCCTTGAGCAGCAGCTTGAGCACGTCGGCAATCGGCTGCAGCAGGCCCATCGGGCCAACGCGGTTCGGGCCCAGACGCACGTGCATCCAGCCAATCAGCTTGCGCTCCCACAGGATCAGGTAAGCCACGCACAGCAGCAGCGGCAGGATGATGCAGACCGCACGCACCAGCGTCCAGATCAGCGGCCACCAGCCACCGAAGGTCGCCGTGCCGAAAGAAGTAATCGACTCGATCATGTTGACCCTTACACCGTAGCCGCCAGCGCGGACGATTCAACCTTTTCAACGCTCACTGCACCGAACATCGCACCCAGTTGGGCCGATACCTCGGTCGCGGCCGACACGCGGATCACGCCGGACGCCAGCGACTTGTCCAGCACCGCAGGCAGCACCACGCTACCCGGCCCTTGCGTCACGCGAACAGCATCGCCGTTGGCCAGGCCCAGTTGCGCAAACAGATCGGCCGGCAGACCAGCGCGAACCGCAGCACGGGCAGCGGCCGTCAGTTGCAACGAACCAGCGCGACGCACGATCGGATCAGCGTGATAGATGGGCACATCTGCCAGACGCTCGATGCCGGCAGCAGCGGCGGCGGGAGCGGCGATTTGTGCCGTCGTCGCATTCGACAGACGATCGGTCACCGGCTTGGCCAGCACGTCGTTACGCACGACTTCCGAGGTGTCGTAATCGAATCCCGACAGGTTCAGCAGGTTGCCCAGCACGCGCAGCACCTTCCAGGCCGGACGCGAATCGCCCAGGCCGCGAACAACACCGCTGAAGCTCTGCGGCAGGCCTTCGCAGTTGACGAAGGTGCCCGAGGTTTCAGTGAACGGCGCAGTCGGCAGCAGCACGTCGGCGTATTCCAGCGCAGCGCGCGACGCGAACGGCGCCAGCACAACCACGGTGTCAGCCTGGTCCAGTGCAGCACGGGCTTGCGCCGGATTGGCCGTATCGAATTCCGGCTCAGCACCGAGCAGCACGTATGCGCGGCGCGGCTGCGCCAGCATGGCGGCGGCGTCCAGGCCGTTGCCTTGCGGCAGTGCGCCAGCGATGTAACCACCGACGGTGTTGGCAGCTTCCGTCAGGAAGCCCAGTGTCGCGCCCGTCTGCTGCGCAACCCACTGGGCCAGCGCGTGCAGTTGCGAGAATTGCGGGTGTGCCACAGCGGCGTTGCCGAGGAAAACAGCCTTGCGCTCACCCGAAGCCAGGCTTTCGGCGATGCGCTTGGCAACATCACCTGCTTCAACGCCATCGGTACCATTCGGACGAGCGACGTTCTTAGCGGCAGCAACCGCCACTGCCACTTGCGACAGCAGCGACAGCCATTGCGACGGTGCGCCCAGCAGCTGCGTGGCGGGCGTCAGCAGGTCTTCACCACCGGCACCGATCACATTCAGCTGCAAGCCCTTCTTGCCGGCCTGACGCAGACGTGCGGCCAACAGCGGATGATCCTTGCGCAGGAACGCGCCCACCACCAGCGTGCGCTGCAACAGCGACACATCGGCGATCGGCATACCCAGCCACGGAGCGCCCGTCGGCTTGACCGAGAAGTCGGACTGACGCAGACGGAAATCGACGTTGTCGCTACCGATGCCACGCACCAGCTTTTGCAGCAGGAACAGTTCTTCCAGCGTGCTGTGCGGGCTGGCCAGTGCGCCGATCTGTTCGGCACCGTGGTCGCGCTTGATTTCGTTCAGGCCGTTGGCAACGTATTCCAGTGCCGTGGTCCAGTCGACAGCCTTCCACTGGCCGCCTTGCTTGAGCATGGGCTGGGTCAGGCGGTCGTCGCTGTTCACGCCTTCATAGGCGAAGCGGTCTTTGTCGGACAGCCAGCATTCGTTGATCGCCTCGTTGTCCAGCGGCAGCACGCGCATCACGCGCTGGTTCTTCGTCTGGACGATCACGTTGGCGCCCAGGCCATCGTGCGGCGACACCGACTTGCGGCGTGCCAGTTCCCATGTGCGAGCCGAGTAGCGGAACGGCTTGCTGGTCAGCGCGCCGACCGGGCACAGGTCGATCATGTTGCCCGACAACTCGGAGTCAACAGTCTGACCGACGAACGTGGTGATCTCGGAATGCTCACCGCGATTGAGCATGCCCAGTTCCATCACGCCGGCCACTTCCTGGCCGAAGCGGACGCAGCGCGTGCAGTGGATGCAGCGCGTCATCTCTTCCATCGAGATCAGCGGGCCCACGTTCTTGTGGAACACCACACGCTTCTCTTCCTTGTAGCGCGACTCGGACTTGCCGTAACCCACGGCCAGATCCTGCAGCTGGCACTCGCCGCCCTGATCGCAAATCGGGCAATCCAGCGGGTGGTTGATCAGCAGGAATTCCATCACGGACTTCTGCGCCTTCACCGCCTTCTCGGAGTTGGTGAAGACCTTCATGCCCGCGGTGACCGGCGTGGCACAGGCCGGCAGCGCCTTGGGCGCCTTCTCGACCTCGACCAGACACATCCGGCAGTTGGCCGCGACCGACAGTTTGCGGTGATAGCAGAAGTGAGGAATGTAGGTGCCCGCCTGACGAGCCGCCTCCATCACCAGGCTGCCTTCGGCAACCTCAACCTTCTTGCCATCGATTTCGATTTCAACCATGTTCTGCCACGCTTAAATGTAGGTGGGCACCATGCACTGCTTGTGTTCGACGTGATACGCGAACTCATCCCAGTAGTGCTTGAGCATGCCGCGGACCGGCATCGCGGCGGCATCGCCGAGCGCGCAGATGGTCCGGCCCATGATGTTTTCGGCCACGTTGTTGAGCAGGTCCAGGTCTTCCTGGCGGCCCTTGCCATGCTCGATACGATCGACCACGCGGTACAGCCAGCCGGTGCCTTCACGGCACGGCGTGCACTGGCCGCACGACTCTTCAAAGTAGAAGTACGACAGGCGCAGCAGCGACTTCACCATGCAGCGCGTCTCGTCCATCACGATCACGGCACCTGAGCCCAGCATCGAGCCGGCCTTGGCGATCGAGTCGTAGTCCATGTCGGAGGCCATCATCAGATCGGCCGGCACGACCGGCGCCGACGAACCACCCGGAATGACCGCCTTGAGCTTCTTGCCACCGCGCATGCCGCCAGCCAGTTCCAGAAGCTTGGAGAACGGCGTGCCGAGCGGAATCTCGTAGTTGCCCGGACGCTCCACGTCGCCAGACACCGAGAAGATCTTCGAGCCGCCGTTGTTCGGCTTGCCCATCTTCAGGTAGTTGTCCGGGCCGATCGACAGCAGGAACGGCACCGCGGCAAACGTCTCGGTGTTATTGATGGTGGTCGGCTTGCCGTACAGGCCAAAGCTCGCCGGGAACGGCGGCTTGAAGCGCGGCTGACCCTTCTTGCCTTCCAGCGACTCGAGCAGCGCGGTTTCTTCGCCGCAGATGTACGCGCCATAGCCATGGTGCGCATGCAGCTGGAAGTTGAAACCGGAGCCGAGGATGTTGTCACCCAGGAAACCTGCCGCACGCGCCTCTTCAAGCGCCTGCTCGAAAATCTTGTACTCGTTCCAGATCTCGCCGTGGATGTAGTTGTAACCCACGGTGATGCCCATCGCATAGCCGCCGATGGCCATGCCTTCGATCAGCGCGTGCGGGTTGTAGCGGATGATGTCGCGATCCTTGAACGTACCCGGCTCGCCCTCGTCCGTGTTGCACACCAGATACTTCTGGCCCGGGAACTGGCGCGGCATGAAGCTCCACTTCAGGCCGGTCGGGAAGCCCGCACCGCCACGACCACGCAGGCCCGAGGCCTTCACGTCGGCAATGACTTGTTCGGGGGTGATCTTTTCCGTCAGGATGCGCTTGAGCTGCTGATAGCCACCGCGCTTGACGTAGTCTTCGAGGTGCCAGTTGTCGCCGTTCAGACCGGCGAGAATCAACGGCTGGATGTGTCGATCGTGCAGAGAGGTCATTTACTTGCCTGCTCCGTTGGTCGCCTTCGCCTGGAGGTCGGCGATCAGCGCGTCGAGCTTCTCGTTGCTCATGAAGCTGCACATATTGGTATTGTTGACGATCATGACCGGTGCGTCACCGCACGCGCCCATGCACTCGCCTTCCTTCAGCGTGAAGTTGCCGTCGGCAGTGGTCTCGTTGAAACCGATGCCCAGCTTCTTCTTCAGGTAGTCGGCAGCGCGCTCACCACCCGACAGTGCGCACGGCAGGTTCGTGCACACCGACAGCTTGAAGCGACCCACCGGCTTGGTGTCGTACATGTTGTAGAACGTCGCCACTTCCTCGACCCACACCGGCGGCATTTCGAGGTACTCGGCCACGAACTGCATGACTTCGGGCGAGACCCAGCCTTTCTCGCTCTGCGCGACCGCCAGCGCCGCCATCACGGCGGACTGCTTCTGGTCGGCGGGATATTTCGCGACCGCCCGGTCGATTTCCTTGAGAGCTTCTGCTGATAGCATGTTCGTTGCGATTGGTGCGGGACGCGGGGCGAACTACAAGTACCCCGGCGTGCGTCCTCGTTTCACAGCCGCGCTTGCCTGCGCGTCAAACCGTTATGTCTTGCGGGCTTAGCGATCAATCTCGCCAAACACGATGTCTTGCGTACCGATGATCGTCACAGCGTCGGCGATCATGTGGCCGCGGGCCATCTCGTCGAGCGCCGCCAAGTGCACAAAGCCCGGCGCGCGAATCTTCAGGCGATAGGGCTTGTTGGCACCGTCCGAGATCGCATAGATGCCGAACTCACCCTTCGGATGCTCGACAGCGGCATACGCCTCGCCCTCGGGCACGTGCATACCTTCGGTAAAGAGCTTGAAGTGGTGAATCAGCTCTTCCATGTTCGTCTTCATCTCGACGCGCGACGGCGGAGCCACCTTATGGTTATCGGTGATCACCGGACCCGGGTTCTTGCGTAGCCATTCGATGCACTGACGGATGATGCGATTGCTCTGGCGCATTTCTTCAACGCGTACCAGGTAACGGTCGTAGCAATCGCCGTTCACACCCACCGGAATGTCGAAATCAATGCGGTCGTAGACTTCGTACGGCTGCTTCTTGCGCACGTCCCAGGCAATGCCCGAGCCGCGCAGCATGGCGCCGGAGAAGCCCTTGTTGAGCGCACGCTCTGGGCTCACCACGCCGATGCCGACCAGACGCTGCTTCCAGATCCGGTTGTCGGTCAGCAGCGTTTCGTATTCGTCAACGTACTTCGGGAAGCGGTTGGTAAAGTCTTCGATGAAGTCCAGCAACGAACCCGAACGCGTTTCGTTCAGGGCAGCCAGGGCCTTCTCGTTGCGCACCTTGGATGCCTTGTATTGCGGCATCGTGTCAGGCAGATCGCGGTAGACGCCGCCAGGACGATAGTAAGCCGCGTGCATGCGTGCACCCGACACCGCCTCGTACATGTCAAACAGGTCTTCGCGCTCGCGGAAGGCGTACAGGAACACCGCCATGGCGCCCACGTCCAGCGCATGCGAACCGATCCACATCAAGTGGTTCATGATCCGCGTGATCTCATCGAACATGACGCGGATGTACTGAGCACGCAGTGGCACTTCCAGGCCCAGCAGACGCTCGATGGCCATCACGTACGCATGCTCGTTGACCATCATCGACACGTAGTCGAGGCGGTCCATGTACGGCACGCTCTGGATCCAGGTCTTCTGCTCGGCGAGCTTCTCAGTCGCGCGATGCAGCAGGCCAATGTGCGGGTCGGCACGTTGAATGACTTCGCCGTCCAGCTCGAGCACAAGGCGCAGCACGCCGTGCGCGGCCGGGTGTTGCGGGCCGAAGTTCAGGGTGTAATTCTTGATATCTGCCATGATCGGGCGCCCTTCAGTGCTTCAGACCACCGTACTGATCCTCGCGGATCACACGCGGCGTAATCTCACGCGGCTCGATGGTCACCGGCTGGTAGACCACGCGACGCTGCACCGGGTCATAACGCATTTCAACGTAGCCCGAGACGGGGAAATCCTTGCGGAACGGGTGGCCGATGAAACCGTAATCGGTCAGGATGCGGCGCAGGTCTGGGTGACCCTCGAACACCAGACCGTACAGGTCGAACGCCTCGCGCTCAAACCAGTCGGCGGAATTCCAGATGGTGGTGACGGAAGGCACGACCGGGAAATCATCTTCCGGCGCGAACACGCGCACGCGCACGCGCCAGTTGTTCGTGATCGACAGCAGATGCGACACAGCAGCAAAGCGCGGACCATTCCAGGCACCATCGCCGTAGTCGGCATAGTCAACGCCGCACAGGTCCATCAACTGCTCGAACTTAAGCGATGCGTCATCACGCAGCGTACGCATGACGTCGAGGTAATCGGCAGCCTTCACCACGAGGGTGAGTTCGCCAACCGCCTCGGTCAAACTTTGAACGCGATTGCCCAACGTCTTTTCGAGCGCGGCCTTCAGGGTGGCAAGCTTTTCGGTCATGTCAGCCCTTGCGCGCAATAGTATTGGTGCGACGGATCTTGGCCTGCAGCTGGATGATGCCGTAGATCAGCGCTTCAGCCGTCGGCGGGCAGCCCGGCACGTACACGTCAACCGGCACGATACGGTCGCAACCGCGCACCACGGAATATGAATAGTGGTAGTAGCCGCCGCCGTTAGCACACGAGCCCATCGAGATGACCCAGCGCGGCTCGGCCATCTGGTCGTACACCTTGCGCAGAGCGGGGGCCATCTTGTTGCACAGCGTGCCGGCCACGATCATCACATCCGACTGACGCGGCGACGGGCGGAACACCACACCGAAGCGGTCCAAGTCATAACGCGATGCACCCGCGTGCATCATTTCCACAGCACAGCAGGCCAGGCCGAACGTCATCGGCCACAGCGACCCGGTGCGGGTCCAGTTGATCAGCTTGTCAGCGGTAGTCGTGACAAAGCCTTCATTGAGTACGCCTTCGATCGCCATTTCACATCACTCCCAATCGAGCGCGCCTTTTTTCCAGATGTAGACGAAGCCCACGAGAAACTCGAGAAGAAACACACCCATCGCGAAGAACCCAGGCCAACCAATTTCACGCAGCGCCACGCCCCACGGGAAGAGGAACGCGGTCTCCAGATCGAACAGGATGAACAGGATGGCGATGAGGTAATAGCGCACGTCGAACTTCATGCGCGCGTCTTCAAAGGCTTCGAAGCCGCACTCGTACGGCGAGAGCTTTTGAGGATCGGGATTGTTCGGACCGAGAATTCGGCCGATGGTCATGAGTGCAAGGCCAAGGCCAACACCGACGACGATGAACAACAGTACGGGGAAATAGGCTTCGAGGTTCAAGGGACGCCCGCCTTTTTGAATGGTTGCAACAGCACTGCCCGCAGGCGGCGCCTTGTCGCCCCATCGAAGGCGCCGGGTCCGCAGCCTCACGACACTTTAACTGCGTGTCGCTTTGCGGATGGGGCCAGAACGGAACATCCCCAAGCGGAATGCCCCATTAGCCAGACCCCGAATTTGATTGGTGCCGACGGCGAGACTCGAACTCGCACAGCTTTCGCCACTACCCCCTCAAGATAGCGTGTCTACCAATTTCACCACGTCGGCTGGGGGATGAAACTCTATCAGGAACGCGGTTCAGGCTTAACGCCGCTGCCGTTTTCCGTGTTGTTTCAAGCCTCACATTCTACCGCAAAGCGAAGCTTTTGTTCAATGCACAAACAAAAATCTTATACCTCGCGACGCACCAGAAAAAATCAACAGCGCGCCGGCAATCGTTACATCTAATTACTTCGGCACAGCCGGTGCGGAGGCCGCAGCCGGAACTGCCGGAGCCGATGCCGCGGGCGCCGAAGCGGACGGCGCAACCGGAGCCACCGAACCCATCACACCCGCCGACACGCTGCCCTTGTTGGTGCCGATCAGCGTCAGCGCCAGCGTGGCCACGAAGAACACGGTGGCCAGCACAGCCGTCGTGCGCGACAGGAAGTTGGCCGAACCGGTCGCACCAAACAGGCTGCCCGATGCGCCAGAGCCGAAGGCAGCACCCACATCAGCGCCCTTGCCATGCTGCAGAAGCACCAGACCGATCACACCAAGCGCGCTCAGGATTTGCGCTACCAGCAGCAGAGTCTTCAGAATTGCCATTTCGTTTCTCTCAATAATATGTTGCGGTTGCACATGCGCCGCATGCTGCAACCTCGATCAATCGTTCAAGCGCGACCGATCGCCAAGAAATCTTCGGCCTTCAGCGATGCACCGCCGATCAGGCCACCATCGATGTCGGCCATCGCAAACAGCTCACCTGCGTTGTCCGGCTTGACGCTGCCGCCGTACAGAATCTGCAGACGCTGTGCCACACCCGCATCACGGGCTGCGATGCGTGCGCGCAGGAAAGCGTGCACGGCCTGCGCCTGCTCGCTGGTTGCAGTCTTGCCGGTGCCGATTGCCCAGACCGGCTCGTAAGCCACGACGATGCGCCCCAGTTGCTCGATCGACAGCGCCTCCAGCACCGCATCCAGTTGGCGGCCGACCACCTGCTCGGTTTCGCCCGCCTCACGTTGCGCCAGCGTTTCGCCTACGCAGACGATCGGAGTGATGCCATGCTCCAGTGCGCGCAGTGCCTTCGACGCCACTTGCGCATCGGTTTCAACGTGATACGTGCGACGCTCCGAGTGACCGACGATTGCGTAGCCGCAGCCAAATTCCGACAGCATCGACGCTGCCACCTCACCGGTGAACGCGCCGCGCGTTTCGGCCGACACATCTTGCGCGCCCCAACCCACCGCGGAACCCGCGAGTAGCGACTGGCATTGGGCCAGATATGGGAACGGCGCGCACACCGCCAGCGTGGCGTTGGTCTTGCCTGCGGCCTTGATCTGCTCAAGCAGCGCGGCGTTGGTGCTCAGGCTGCCATGCAGCTTCCAGTTGCCTACCACCAGCTTCGGTCTTGCGTTCACGTTCTTGTTCCGCCCGGTCGACTGTCAAATAAACCCGGCATTCTACCGTGGCGGCAAAAACGGGGTCAATTTTGGCGCCTTGAACTCAATCCCAAACCAACATGATCTTGCCGATGTGCGCGCTCGACTCCATCAAGGCGTGCGCCTGCGCTGCCTGCGCGGCCGGCATCACCTCGTGCACGACAGGGTTGATACGCCCTGACGCCAGCAGCGGCCACACATGCTCGTAAAGGTTGGCGGCGATTGCGGCCTTGAAGGCCACCGGGCGTGGGCGCAACGTCGACCCCGTGAGCGTAATGCGCCGGCGCAGAATGTCGCCCAGCGGCACTTCAGCCTTGGCACCGCCCAGCAGCGCGATCAGCACGATGCGGCCATCGTCAGCCGTGCAGGCAATCTCGCGTGCGACATAGCTGCCACCAACCATGTCGAGCACCACGTCAACGCCCCGCCCGGTGTCAGCCTTGACGATCTCGGCGAAGTCTTCGGTTTTGTAGTTGATGGCGCGCGCGGCCCCCAACTCCACACACGCGGCGCACTTGTCGGCGCTACCGGCCGTGGCAAACACGCGATAACCGAGTGCGGATGCCATCTGGATCGCCGTCGTGCCAATGCCGCTGGAGCCCCCCTGCACGAGCAGCGCCTCCGCCTTGCCGTGCGGGCCCTGGCCCAGCAAGCCGCGATCGAACACGTTCGACCACACAGTGAAGTAGTTCTCCGGCAGCGCGGCGGCCTCGACGTCGGTCAACCCCGCAGGCACCGGCAGCACCTGACCAACCGGCGCCGCGCAGAACTCGGCATAGCCGCCGCCTTGCACGAGCGCGCATACGCGGTCACCTGCCTTCAGGCCATAGCGGTTATCCGCGTGTGACAGATCGCCGCCGACAATTTCTCCGGCCACTTCCAGCCCCGGAATATCAGACGCGCCCGGTGGCACCGGATAGTTGCCCATACGTTGAAAAACATCCGGCCGATTCACGCCGGCCGCGCGCACGCGGATCAGCACTTCGCCGGCCTTGGGCTCGGGCATCGGACGCTCGCCAAGCTTCAGGACTTCAGGGCCGCCGTACTGGGTGATTTCAATCGCTTTCATAGGAATCCATTCGGTATGGGTTACGAGGCGCTGCGCTTGGGCTCAACAAAGTGCTGCGGGATGCCGCGCGATGTCTCGCGCAGAATCTCTTGCTTGCCGTGGACGATGGCGTCAGCGATTTTGCCGATATGCAATTTGAGCCACATCTCGGTGGGCGAGCCGGCGCGGTAATCGGCTGGGCCGAGCATGTCGACGCGATCATCGGCACGCAGGTTGTCAGCCTGCTCGAATGAGCGCGGGCTCTCGGGGTTGTAGACCGCATACGTGCGCCCACCGCCCTTGCGCGCCACCGAGAACGCTGGAATATCGCTTGGGCCATCCGCCACGTAGATCATGTTGGCGAACGGCACGCGGCGCTCGTCTTCGGCAATCGACGAGTTCACATTGACCGCTTCGGGATGCTTGTTGACGCCCTTGTTGATTTCGAACAACGCGCGGGTCTTGGTGGTGTTGTCGATGGCGTAGATGACTTCTGAGATGACCTGGCGGCCATTCGTATCCGACGCTTCCAGAAATTCGCAGCCCCACACGCCGTCGATGTACGGAGCAATGGGCGAGCCCTTGATCATCTCCGTCAGCCCCGTGCTGACAATGTAGTGTTCGAGCTTGATGTCGAAGGCTTGGTAGGCGGCGTTGTCTCGCACCCATCCCTTGCTGCGCTCAAAGAAATCAGTCACGCCGGGGAAAAATTCGAGTTGAGTGCCAAGCTCGCGGAGCGTGGCGTTATCGAGACCGCCCATGCGGCCGTCGCGCACGTGGCGCAGCAGTACATTCAGGTAGAACGTTTCACGATTGACCTTCTGGCCGCGCGATTCGATAGCCTTCGAGCCGGCTTCAACTTCATCCCAGAAGCCCTGCTCGACGATGCCATAGCGCTCGAACAGCGGCTCTTGCATATAACGCGGGATCAGCGTTTTATCGAAATCCCAGACAACAGCGATGCGGTTTTGCTCGAACAAGCGGCTCATGATGGGTCGCGGAAGAAGAACTCGCGACGCAGTGTAAACAAAAAAACGGCTGGACACTGTCCAGCCGTTTTTGGGTAGCGAGAAACCCCGCCGCCTTTACTGCGATTACTGCTGTTGTTGCTGTTGCTGCTGCGAAGCGGCATCGCCAGCGCCCGGCGCTTGCGGTGCAGCGGCCGGCACATCGCCTTCCTCAGCCTTGGCGGCCTTGATCGACAGACGCATGCGGCCTTTCTCGTCGGTGCTCAGCAGCTTCACGCGGACAGCCTGGCCTTCCTTCACGTAGTCGGAGACCTGGTTCACGCGCTCGTTGGCAATTTCCGAGATGTGCAGCAGACCGTCCTTGCCCGGCAGGATGTTCACGATCGCGCCGAAGTCCAGCAGCTTGAGCACGGTGCCGTTGTAGATCTTGCCCACTTCGGCTTCGGCCGTGATGCCTTCGATACGACGCTTGGCTTCCGCCATGCCTTCCGACGACGTCGACGCGATGGTGATCGTGCCGTCTTCCTGAATGTCGATCGTGCAACCGGTTTCCTTGGTCAGCGCCTGGATGGTCGAGCCACCCTTGCCGATCACGTCGCGGATCTTCTCCGGATTGATCTTGACCGTGATCATGCGCGGAGCGTGTTCCGACAACTCGGCACGGGCGCCGCCCATGGCAGCCTGCATCTTGCCCAGGATATGCAGACGGCCTTCCTTGGCTTGCGCCAGCGCGACCTGCATGATTTCCTTGGTGATGCCCTGCACCTTGATGTCCATTTGCAGCGCGGTGATACCAGCGTCGGTACCCGCCACCTTGAAGTCCATGTCACCCAGGTGATCTTCGTCACCCAGGATGTCGGTCAGCACGGCGAACTTGTTGTCTTCCAGGATCAGGCCCATGGCCACACCGGCAACGTGCGCCTTGAGGGGCACGCCAGCGTCCATCAGTGCCAGCGAACCGCCGCAAACGGAAGCCATCGACGACGAACCGTTCGACTCGGTGATTTCCGACACCAGACGGATCGTGTAACCGAATTCGTCGGCGGCCGGCAGCACCGGAATCAGTGCGCGCTTGGCCAGACGGCCGTGGCCGATTTCGCGGCGCTTCGGGCTGCCCACGCGGCCGGTTTCGCCCGTGGCGAACGGCGGCATGTTGTAGTGGAGCATGAAGCGATCACGGTACTCGCCTTGCAGCGCGTCGATGATCTGCTCGTCGCTCTTGGTGCCCAGGGCGGCCACCACCAGCGCTTGCGTTTCACCACGTGTGAACAGGGCCGAGCCGTGCGCACGCGGCAGCACCGACGAGCGGATCTCGATCGGACGCACCGTGCGGGTGTCGCGGCCGTCGATACGCGGTTCGCCATTCAGGATCTGGCCGCGCACGATCTTCGATTCGAGCTCGAACAGGATGTTGTCGACTTCCACGCCGTCGGCTTCCACACCGGCTTCGGCCAGCTTGGCCGCGACCGACTTGTAGACTTCCTTCAGCTTCTGGCTGCGGGCCGACTTCTGGCGCAGCTGGTAAGCGGCTTGCAGATCGGCCAAGCCCAGTTCGGACACCTTGGCGGTCAGCGCTTCGTTCTTCGGCGCAGCTTGCCAATCCCACTCCGGCTTGCCGCCTTCGCGCACCAAGTCGTGGATCGCGTTAATGGCGATCTGCATTTGCTCGTGGCCGTACACCACGGCGCCCAGCATGATTTCTTCCGACAGCTGGTTGGCTTCGGATTCGACCATCAGCACGGCACGCTCGGTACCGGCCACAATCAGGTCCATCTCCGAATGTGCGAGTTGCGCGCGGTTCGGGTTCAGCAGGTACTGGCCATCCTTGTAACCCACGCGGGCGGCGCCCACCGGGCCGTTGAACGGCAGACCCGACACAGCCAGCGCAGCCGAAGCGGCCACCAGCGCGGGGATGTCAGCCGGCACTTCCGGGTTGATCGACAGCACGTGCACGACGACCTGGACTTCGTTGTAGAAGCCTTCCGGGAACAGCGGACGCAGCGGACGATCGATCAGGCGCGAGGTCAGCGTTTCGTTTTCCGACGGACGGCCTTCACGCTTGAAGAAGCCACCCGGGATCTTGCCGGCAGCGTAGGTCTTCTCGAGGTAGTCGACAGTCAGCGGGAAAAAGTCTTGACCCGGCTTCGGGTTCTTGGCGCCCACCACGGTGGCGAGCACAACGGTGTCTTCCATGTCGAGCAGCACGGCGCCGCTCGCTTGACGGGCGATCTCACCCGTTTCCATGCGGACCTTATGGCCGCCCCATTGGAATTCTTTGACGATCTTGTTGAACATGGTCATAGCATCTCCTGTTCGGTATTCGCGGCGCGCTTCATTACGCTTCGCCGCGGCAAACACGTTCCGGAAGACGGTGCGGTTGCAGAGGTGTGTTTTATGCCATTCCAGCGCAGCACTGGTATGCAACGCCGCGCTGGAATGACACAAGACTCTGCTTCCTGCCGCCCCCGGGTCCCTGGCAGCCGCTTCATCGACTGAACCCGCCGGCTGCCATCACTTGCCGGTTGCCCGGCGCAGCCGCAAACGCAGCCGCCAAAAACAAAATGCCTGCATCAGCACGCTGACGCAGGCACTTATTCATCACGCGCGGTGCGTGAGACCCACCATTACTTACGCAGACCCAGCTTGGCAACCAGCGCGGTGTAACGGTCAGCGTCCTTACCCTTGAGGTAGTCCAGCAGACGACGGCGACGGCTCACCATCTTGAGCAGACCGCGACGGCTGTGGTGGTCCTTCATGTGCGCCTTGAAGTGCGGCTGCAGTTCGTTGATGCGGGCCGTCAGCAGTGCAACTTGCACTTCCGGGCTACCCGTATCGTTGGCGCTGCGGCCGTTATCCTTGACGATTTCTTGCTTGTTGATGTTAGCAACGGACATTTCGATTCCTTTGACTTGCGGACACTGCAGCGCTTCGCTTTTCGCTTAACTTGCCGCCGCTGGTGCCGTGTTGAACAATAATCTTGCTGATCCCATTCCGAACCCGGCCTGGACAGCAAGACCGCGATTATAGCCTAAACCCTCGGCCGGACGACAGTGGCATGACAGGACGGGTCAGTAGCGCGTCATCTTGCACGTCGTCGGCAAGGCCGTTTGCGCCGCTGAAATCACTTTCAGCGTGCGAAAACCATAGCCGGAACCCTCGATATCAAACGGCGCGCCTGGTGTGCCTGCCCGCTCCATCTGCGTCACGACCAGTGGCTGGATGGCCTGGTGATCCTCCGCGCGCAGCGTGATGCGGTGAAAACCGTTGTCCAGCGATGCGCCTTCCAGCGCACGTGCCACGGCGCCTGCCTCGGTCGTACCGGCACGCTCGATGGCGGCGACCAGCATGTCGATCATCATCTGATCACGCAGTACCGGATAGTCATCTGCTGGCGCCGGATAGCGTGCGCGGAAGGCCTTGTAGGCAGCATCAGATTTGGCGCCGCCAAGATTCGGGTGCCACTCCGCCACCGCCACCACGCGACCAACGCCCGCCTCGCCCATCGCCGCCGGCGCGCCCAGCGAGTTGCCGTAGAACGTGAAGAAGCGCGCCTTGAGCCCCGCATCGCGCGCGGCCTTGACCAGCAGCGTCAGATCATTGCCCCAGTTGCCGGTAACGACCGTATCCGCGCCCGAGGCCGCGATACGCGCGATGTACGGCGCAAAATCCTTCACCTTGCCGATCGGATGCAGCACCTCGCCAACGATGGCCACATCCGGCCGCTTCTCGCCCAACTGCTGGCGCGCCGATTGCGCCACCTGGCGACCGAACGTGTAGTCCTGCCCAATCAGATAGACCTTCTTGACCGACTTATCAGATCGGATCACCTCGGTCAGCGCATGCATGCGCATATCGGCCGAGGCATCAAAGCGGAAATGCCAGAAGCTGCAGGCTTCGTTGGTCAACGCCGGATCGACCGCGGCGTAGTTCAGGTACAGCACGCGCGACTCCGGACGCCGCTCGTTGTAGCGTGAAATCGACGTCGACAACGCAGCCGCAGCTGCCGAACTGTTGCCCTGCAGAACGAAGCGAATTCCCGCATCGGTTGCCGCCTGCAATTGCAGCAAGGATTCATCGACCGTGTTCTTGCTATCCAGGCGCACCAACGCAAGCGGATGACGCCCATCAGGCAGCTTCACACCGCCACGCGCGTTCACCCCTTCGATGGCAAAGCGCAGATTGCGATCCACGGCCTCCCCCGCGTTGGCAAACGCGCCGGACAAGCCTTCGATCAATGCCAGCCGGATCGGCGCAGCCTCGGGTTGCGCGACGGCAGTGCCGCACAACCCAACGGCCGCCAACGCGGCCACAAACAAACGAAACATCATGGCAACTCCCCGTGAAGCGCGGATGGTAAAGCGCCCCACTACGCCGACACAAGCGGCCAGGCAGCATAACGCCCTACACTGAAGGCACTCAGGAGAACCATCGTGGACACCCGCCGAACTTGGCAGCGCACCGCGTTGCTCGCCATGGCGCTGGCGTTGATGAGCGCATGTACCGTGCTCGCCCCTATCCAGACGGGCGAAGCATTGATCGGCCAGCCGGCCTCCGCCCTAGAAGCGCGTTTTGGCAAGCCACCCGAGCGGTACCCTCGCGCTGACGGCGGCACACGCTGGCTATATCCGACGCAACCGTATGGGCAATTCACCTACGCCGCAGACTTGGACGCGAGCGGCAAGCTCGTCTCGTTCCGGCAGATTCTGACGACGATGGATTTTGCGCAGATCCGCGTTGACACCTCAACGCAGAAGGACGTGCTGCAGACATTCGGCAAGCCTGAGGAGACCACCTATTTCCGCTTGATGGATCGGCAGGTGTGGTCCTACCGCTTCAAGCACGAGGGCGTGTGGCCCTCGCTGATGAATTTCTATTTCGACCGCGACGGCGTCGTTCGGCTCACGCAGGTCAGCCCCGACCCGATGTACGACCACGATCACGATTCCAACCGCTAAGCCGCCGTCGAGCACTGCAACGGCAACATCCACGCGAGGCGCATCACCTGGCGTGGATGTTCGGGTCGGCGATGTCGTGGATCACACAGACATCGCACTCAAAGACGGTCGGCATGGTGCACGCTCCTGACGTGCCCGGTGCCGCCGCACCCGCTTCGCGTTCCGGTGGATAACCGGGTGCGCGCTCAGTGGTAATCGTGTTGGGGTCTGGGCTGACTCCTGCGTGTGTTCGTTGAAACCCGCGATCAGATCTGCGGGTTGAGCTTTTCGCTGCTCTTGTCCTGCAGCTTGTTCAGTGCGGCCAGGTAAGCCTTGGCGGATGCAGCAACGATGTCCGGATCGGTGCCCACGCCATTGACGATCCGGCCCGACTTGGACAGACGCACCGTCACTTCACCCTGCGCCTGCGTGCCGGTCGTGATCGCGTTGACCGAGTACAGAAGCTGCTCGGCGCCGCTGGCGACCTTGCTTTCGATGGCGTTGAGCGTGGCATCGACCGGGCCATTGCCCTCCGCCTCGCCCGTCACTTCCTTGCCGTCGGCAACGAAGACGATGCGTGCGTGCGGGCGCTCGCCCGTTTCCGAACGCTGCGCCAGCGACACGAAGCGGAAGTGCTCGCCTTCGCTTTGCTGCGCTTCGTTCGAAACGATGGCGACGATGTCTTCGTCGAAGATCTCGGCCTTCTGGTCAGCTAGCTCTTTGAAGCGCGTGAAGGCGGCGTTCAACTCGGCTTCCGAATCCAACTCGATGCCCAGTTCCTGCAGGCGCTGCTTGAACGCGTTGCGGCCCGAGAGCTTGCCGAGAACGATCTTGTTGGCCGTCCAGCCCACATCTTCGGCGCGCATGATCTCGTAGGTATCGCGCGCCTTGAGCACGCCATCCTGGTGGATACCGGAAGCGTGTGCGAACGCATTGGCGCCGACCACGGCCTTGTTCGGCTGCACCACGAAACCGGTGATTTGCGAGACCAGCTTGGAGGCCGGCACGATCTGCGAGGTATCGACGCCAACATCGAGGTTGAAGTAGTCGCGGCGCGTCTTGACGGCCATCACGACCTCTTCGAGGCTGGTATTGCCGGCACGCTCGCCCAGGCCGTTGATCGTACATTCGATCTGGCGCGCGCCACCCAACTGGACAGCGGTCAGCGAATTGGCAACGGCCATACCCAGATCATCATGACAATGCACCGACCAGATCGCCTTGTCGGAATTCGGGACGCGCTCGCGCACCGAGCGGATCAGCGCGGCATAGCCTTCCGGCACCGCATAACCGACCGTATCGGGCAGGTTGATGGTGGTCGCGCCCTCGGCAATCACGCCTTCCAGCACGCGGCAGAGGAAGTCCATGTCGGAACGGCTGCCGTCTTCCGGCGAGAACTCGATGTCATCCGTAAACTGGCGTGCAAAGCGCACAGCCAGGCGCGCCTGTTCGTACACCTGATCCGGCGACATGCGCAGCTTTTTCTCCATGTGCAGCGCCGACGTGGCGATGAACGTGTGGATACGGAACTGACCGGCCGGCTTGAGCGCCTCTGCAGCGCGGGAGATGTCGCGGTCATTCGCACGGGCCAGCGAGCAAATCCGCGAATCCTTGACCGACTGGGCAATCGCGCGGATCGCCTCGAAATCACCATTGGAGCTGGCCGCGAAGCCGGCTTCGATCACGTCCACCTTGAGCCGTTCGAGCTGCTTGGCAATGCGGATCTTCTCTTCCTTGGTCATCGACGCACCGGGGGACTGCTCGCCGTCGCGCAAGGTGGTATCGAAAATGATGAGTTTGTCGCTCATGGCGGTTCCTTGGTGGGGGTGACGTTTTTGACGTCGGTCTTAGTGGTGTCTCGAATGTTTTTTGCGGCGCAGAATGCAAAACGCCCCGGCGTGCATGGTTGCAGGCCGGGGCGCTGTGAATTCTGGTTCGCGAAAACTTGGCGGTTTCTGCTTGCCTTGTCTTGCGATTTCCTATGCGCGTGTCCCGACCTGACGACCTAGTAGGCCATCAATCGAGACTAGCGTAATCAGAATGGAAATCGGGTGCGAAAGCATGCGAAAGACTATAGACGAATTCAAAAATTGACGCAAGCGCACAATGGTGCAGCGCATCGGTCACTCGTGCGCTTCGTCTGCTCCCTGCTTCGGCAACTTTGGACTGCCCTGCTGTCCTTGCAGCGTGCGCCAGCCCCAGAGCAGATAGCCCGACACGGCGTAACCGACAAACAGGCCGAACAGCGCCACAGGCGGGTCGCTCGATATGACCACGAACAGCACAAGCACCAGCACCATCACACCGAACGGCACGCGATGCCGCACGTCGAGCGCCTTGCCGCTGTAGAACGGTGCGTTCGATACCATCGAGAGCCCTGCGTATAGCGTCAGCCCGAATGCGACCCACGGCATCCACAACTCTTTCACCGGCAGCTTGTTGTCGATCGCCAGCCAGACAAAGCCGGCGATCAGCGCGGCCGCGGCCGGGCTAGGCATGCCCTGGAAGAAGCGCTTGTCGACCACGCCAATGTTGGTGTTGAAGCGCGCCAGGCGCAGCGCCGCACCGGCACAGTAGACGAAGGCCGCGAGCCAGCCCCACTTGCCCAGGTCTCGCAGAATCCACTCGTACATCACCAGCGCTGGCGCGACACCGAACGACACCATGTCCGACAGCGAGTCGTACTGCTCACCAAACGCGCTTTGCGTGTTGGTAATACGCGCGACGCGGCCATCCATACCATCGAGCACCATCGCCGCGAAAATCGCGATGGCGGCCGTCTCGAAGTTCAGGTTCATCGCCTGCACGATCGCGAAGAAGCCCGCAAACAGCGCGGCTGTCGTGAACGCATTAGGCAGCAGATAAATGCCGCGGCGGCGCGGGCGGACGACTTCAAGATCGTCGTCATCCGGGCGCGGCTGGTTGTGGCGTAGCGGACGCAGGTGCGTCACGTTGCTATTGGTGAAGCGCTTCTTGCGCCGATTGAACGCGGGCATGGAGGGCCTCCGGATCAGTCCAGTTCGGCGAGCACCGTGAGCGTGGCGGACACCTTCTCGCCGATGGTCACGCGTGGGCGCGCCGTCAGCGGCAGGTACACGTCAACGCGCGAACCGAAGCGGATGAAGCCATAACGCTGGCCGCGCGCGAGGGTTTCCCCTGCCTTGGTATAGCAAAGGATGCGGCGGGCGATCAAGCCGGCCACCTGCACCGAGGTGACGAGTTGGCCATCAGGGCGACGCAGCACCACGGCGTTGCGCTCGTTCTCGAGCGAAGCCTTGTCCAGATCGGCATTGACGAACTTACCCGGGAAGTACTGCACCTTCTGCACCGTGCCGTCGACCGGCGCGCGGTTCGAGTGCACGTTGAAGACGTTCATGAACACGCTGATCTTCAGCGCGTCGCGATCGGCATGCGGGTCGCGCACCTGCTCGACGGCGACGATGCGGCCATCGGCCGGCGAGAGAATCGCGTTGGCCTGCGTCGGCACGGCACGCGCCGGATCACGGAAAAACTGCAGCACAAACAGCGTCAGCACCCAGAACGGCCACGCCCAGCCGAAGCCGGCGGCCATTTGCACAATGAGCGAGACGATGAAAATCCCGCCCAGGTACGGCCAGCCCTCACGGGCGATGATGGGATGCGGATACGTGTTGTTCAAAATCAGACCTCGACAGCGTCTTGAAGGAAATGCGGCATTCTAGCCGACACGGGGACACGCCAGCACTTGAAACGGCGCCGAATCCCTTCGATTCAGCATAAAAAAAGCCAGCCCGCAGGCTGGCTTTCTTCTCGCACAAGGCGCGGACGATCAGTTCTTCGACTGGTCGACCAGCTTGTTCTTGGCGATCCACGGCATCATCGCGCGCAGCTTGGCGCCAACTTGCTCGATCTGGTGCTCTTCGGTCAGGCGGCGGCGCGAGATCAGCGTCGGTTGGCCAGCCTTGTACTCCAGCAGGAAGCTCTTCGCGTACTCGCCGGTCTGGATGTCCTTTAGGCACTGCTTCATGGCCTTCTTGGTCTCTTCCGTCACGACGCGCGGGCCGGTGACGTACTCGCCGTATTCGGCGTTGTTCGAGATCGAGTAGTTCATGTTGGCGATGCCGCCTTCGTAGATCAGATCGACGATCAGCTTCAGCTCGTGCAGGCACTCGAAGTACGCCATTTCCGGAGCGTAGCCGGCTTCCACCAGCGTCTCGAAGCCAGCCTTGATCAGCTCGACCGTACCGCCGCACAGCACGGCTTGTTCGCCAAACAGGTCGGTTTCGGTTTCTTCGCGGAAGTTGGTCTCGATAATGCCGGCGCGGCCGCCGCCGTTGGCGGTGGCGTACGACAGAGCGATGTCACGCGCAGCGCCCGACTTGTCTTGGTGCACGGCGATCAGGTGCGGCACGCCGCCACCTTGGCTGTACGTACCACGCACGGTGTGGCCCGGTGCCTTCGGGGCGATCATGATGACGTCCAGGTCAGCACGCGGGATCACAGCACCGTAGTGCACGTTGAAGCCGTGAGCGAAGGCCAGAGCGGCGCCTTGCTTGATGTTGCCGTGCACTTCGTTCTTGTACACGTCGGCGATCTGCTCGTCCGGCAGCAGAATCATGACCACGTCGGCTTCCTTCACAGCCTCGGCCACTTCCTTGACTTGCAGGCCGGCGTTGACGGCCTTGTTCCACGACGCGCCACCCTTGCGCAGGCCGACCGTCACCTTCACGCCCGAGTCGTTCAGGTTCAGGGCGTGGGCGTGGCCTTGCGAGCCGTAGCCGATGATGGTGACGTTCTTGCCCTTGATCAGGGAGAGGTCGGCGTCCTTGTCGTAAAACACTTTCATGGTGATGTCCTAATGTTCAAATACTTCAATATCGATGGGGTCCGGCCGCAGTTACACGCTGGTGCACGCGCCGGTTCAAACCTTCAGAATGCGCTCGCCGCGGCCGATGCCCGAGCCGCCCGTACGGACGGTCTCCAGAATGGCAGTGCGATCGATGGCATCGAGAAACGCGTCAAGCTTGCTGCCGTTGCCGGTCAGCTCGATCGTGTAGGTCTTCTCGGTCACGTCGATAACGCGGCCGCGGAAGATGTCCGCCGTACGCTTCATCTCCTCGCGCTCCTTGCCGACTGCACGCACCTTCACGAGCATCAGCTCGCGCTCGATGTGCGCGCCTTCGGTCAGGTCGACGACCTTGACGACTTCCACCAGGCGGTTCAGGTGCTTGGTGATCTGCTCAATGATGTCGTCCGAACCGGTCGTGACGATCGTCATGCGCGACAGCGAGGCGTCTTCGGTCGGGGCGACCGTCAGCGTCTCGATGTTGTAGCCGCGCGCCGAGAACAAACCCACCACACGCGACAACGCGCCGGCTTCGTTTTCCAGCAGGACGGAAATGATGTGACGCATTACAGGTCCTCCGCGCCGAGCAGCATTTCAGAGATGCCCTTGCCTGCCTGGACCATCGGCCAGACGTTTTCGGTCGGGTCGGTCTGGAAGTCGAGGAACACGGTGCGATCCTTGAGTCGGAAGGCTTCGCGCAGCGCAGGTTCAACGTCGGACGTCTTTTCGATGCGCATGCCCACATGGCCATACGCTTCGGCCAGCTTCACGAAGTCGGGCAGCGCCTGCATGTAGGAATGCGAGTAACGGTTGTCGTACTCGATTTCCTGCCACTGACGGACCATGCCCAGGTAGCCGTTGTTGAGCGAGCAGATCTTCACCGGCGTGTCGTACTGCAGGCAGGTCGACAGTTCCTGGATACACATCTGGATCGAGCCTTCACCGGTGATGGTGACGACTTCCTTGTCCGGGAACGCCTTCTTGATGCCCATCGCGTACGGCAGACCCACGCCCATCGTGCCCAGGCCACCGGAGTTGATCCAGCGACGCGGCTCGTTGAACTTGTAGAACTGCGCAGCCCACATCTGGTGCTGACCGACGTCGGAGCAGACGAAAGCGTCGCCGTTGGTCAGTTCCCAGATTTTCTCGACCACGTACTGCGGCTTGATGATCTCGGAAGTGCGGTCGTACTTCAGGCAATCGACGCTGCGCCACTGCTCGATCTGTTCCCACCACTTGGCCAGCGCCGTCTTGTTCGGCTTGGCTTCGCCCGACTGGATCTGGCTGATCATCTCCTGCAGCACGTCCTTGACGTTACCGACGATGGGGATGTCGACCTTCACCCGCTTGGAGATGGAAGACGGATCGATATCGATGTGGATGATCTTGCGCGGCTGCGACGTGAAGTGCGCCGGGCTGCCGATCACGCGGTCATCAAAGCGCGCGCCGATGGCGATCAGCACGTCGCAGTTCTGCATCGCCATGTTGGCTTCGTACGTACCGTGCATGCCCAGCATGCCCAAGAACTGCTTGCTGGTGCCCGGGAATGCACCCAGGCCCATCAGCGTGTTCGTGACGGGGTAACCCGTCAGCGCAGCCAACTGGCGCAGCTCTTCGCTGGCCTCGGCCAGCACTACGCCGCCACCCGAATAGATGTACGGACGTTCGGCCTGCAGCAGCAGGCTCACGGCCTTGCGGATCTGACCGGAGTGACCCTTGTTGACCGGGTTGTACGAGCGCATCTCGATCGTTTTCGGATACTCGTACTTGCACATCTCGCGCGAGACATCCTTGGGGATGTCCACCACCACCGGGCCCGGACGGCCGGTCGCGGCGATATAGAACGCCTTCTTGATGGTCGAAGCGAGATTGCGCACGTCCTTGACCAGGAAGTTGTGCTTGACGATCGGTCGGGTGATGCCGACGGTGTCGCATTCCTGGAAGGCGTCCTGGCCGATGGCGTGCGTCGGCACGTTGCCGGTGATGATCACCATCGGGATCGAATCCAGGTAGGCGGTGGCGATGCCGGTCACGGCATTGGTCACGCCCGGGCCGGATGTCACCAGGGCGACACCGACCTTGCCCGTGGCACGCGCATAGCCGTCAGCCGCATGGACTGCCGCCTGTTCATGGCGCACCAGGATGTGTTCGATCTTGTTTTGCTTGTAGAACGCGTCGTAGATATAGAGCACCGCGCCGCCGGGGTAACCCCAGACGAACTCGACGCCCTCTGCCGCGAGCGCATTGACGAGGATGTCAGACCCCATCATGTCGGCAGATGAACCGCTATTGGCGTGGGAAAATTCCGCGCTTGGCATATTCATGTCAGTCCTTTGCAATTTTCGGCAAAAAATTGTTTGGATGCTCTCTACCGGGCTTGTGGCGCGGATTTGAGCGGTGCGCGTCTGCATGGATGGTCCGCCTGATGGGCGGCCAGATGAGACAAACCACAGATATTGTGAACCGACGATGATACTGCAATGCCGCATGGCGGTCCAGCGGCGGCAAGATTCGCCACACAAGGCGGTCCGCCAGACAGTCGGACTGTCCGTGGACCTGCATTTTTGCTAGCATCGCAACATTTTTGACGGCTCAGGCCGTCGTTGCTGCGAGGCACAATGTTCACATCGCATCACTTGATGACAATGTGAAATTTCGCCAGACCGCCCCACAGGATTCGCACCCGCCGTTGTATGGCCTCTGAACAGGAACTGTCGGCCTTCCTCATAAGCGTCGAAAAACGCGCCTTCAAGCAGGCAGTATTCGCGGTCCGCGATGATGACGCCGCGCTCGACATCGTGCAGGACGCGATGATCAAGCTGGCCGAAAAATACGGCGACAAGCCCGAGGCCGAACTGCCCCTGCTATTCCAGCGCATACTGCAGAACACGATCCACGACTGGTTCCGTCGCTCCAAGGTACGTAACACGTGGGTCAGCCTGTTCTCCAGCTTTCGCACGGACGCAGAGGGCGACGATACCGACCCGCTGGAGCTAATCGAAAGTGAAGCTGGCTCCACAGCAGCAGAAAGCAGCGCTGACAAGGTCGAGCGTTCGCAAATGTTGGAAATTCTGGAACGCGAAATCGAGAAGCTCCCTACACGTCAACGGGAAGCCTTTCTGATGCGTTACTGGGAAGACATGGATGTTGCCGAAACCGCCCAGGCGATGGGCTGTTCCGAGGGGAGCGTGAAAACGCACTGCTCGCGGGCAACGCACGCCCTGGCCCAAGCGCTGAGGGCGCGAGGGATCCGACTATGAACAAGGTAGAACTTCGAGAACGCCGCTTTGCGCACGCCGTCCGCACCGCTCTGAACGAGTCGGCAGGACAGTTGCCGCCCGACGTACGTGACCGCCTCTCCGCGGCACGTCGGACGGCACTTGCACACAAAAAAGCGGAAGCGCCGAGCACGGTGCGCTCGCCCGCCCTGGTCATGCCGGGTGTGGGTCAGGTGTCCTTCGACCTGGAAGACGACGCTGCGTCGCCGCTGCACCGTATCGGCATGTTCCTGCGTCGCCTCGGTCTGCTGTGGCCGACCATCGCACTGGTCGCAGGGCTCGCCGGTATCTATCAGTGGCAACAGCAGCAACGCGTGGACGAACTCGCCGAGGTGGACGCCGCCATGTTGCTAGACGACCTGCCGCTGGCTGCCTACGCCGATCAAGGCTTCCATCAGTATCTCGATAAACGCGATCAGCAGTGAAAGGCTGATCGATGAGCAACTTCCACCGCACCCACGGCCAACCACCGCGAGGCGAACGGACCTTGCGCCTGCGCGTTGCCTTGATCTCGTTGATCGGCGCGGTAGGTCTGTCCGCCGGATTGGCCATCGCACAAGCGCCTGCTGCATCGGCACCGGCCACCGCTTCGGACGCCAGCGCCAGCGCACAGTTGGCACTGCCAACGCCGCCGGCCACCAATCCGCAGCCGTCCATCCATCCGAATTGGTCTGAGTTGACCGTGGTGCAGCAGCGCATCCTGGCGCCGTTCACACCGGAATGGAACAGCATGCCCGAGCTGGCCCGCAAGAAGTGGCTGCAGATTGCCCAGGCCTATCCGAAGTACACGCCGGCACAGCAGCAGCGCCTGCAGACACGCATGGCGGACTGGGTCAAGCTGACGCCGGAACAGCGGCACCGAGCCCGCGAGAATTTCCAGACCACCAAGTCGGTTCCCGTCCAAAAGAAGAGCGAAGCCTGGCAGCGCTATCAGCAGCTGCCCGACGAGCAGAAAAAAGAGCTTGCTGCGGCAGCCAAGGCACAGAAGCGTCCGTCTGCGGTCACCGCATTGCCTGGCAGCACGAGCTTGGCCAAGGATGCAGCCAAGGCGCTGCATCACGGTGCGCGCACCAAGCCGGGCACGACCAAGTCGGCTCCGAATCCGCTGGCGCCGGCTAAGCCGACCGCAACGGCCGCGGCGTCTGCACCCGCAGCAACCACGCCCGCTGCCTCAGCACCGGCTCCAGCATCGGCAAATGCGCCGGTCACGCCTGCACACCCGGTGGCTCCCGCCAACAGCCCGGACGGCGATTCGGGCAATCCGCCTCCGTCGACCGTACTGGGTGGCGGCTAAGCGCGGCATTCCCTTTGGCATAATCCGATCACGCGCCGCGCACACGTTGTGCCGGCGCACGATCGATTACGTCCTGCCTGCGCTTAACCGGTTCGATGGCCACTACCGCTGCCCCCACTTCGCCTGTCACGGCACCTGACCCGCTTGCCGCTCCCACGCTGCGCCGCCGCCTGGCTGCGATGCTCTACGAGGGCCTGCTGCTGTTCGGCGTGATGTTTGGCGCGACGGCCATCTTCCTGCTGCTGCGCGCGATCATTCCTCCGCTGGCGCGCACAGGCGATATCGGCCTGCAGGTGTGGGGCTTCCTTGCGCTGGGGCTGTATTTCGTGGGCTTCTGGCGCAAGCGCGGTCAAACGCTCGCCATGCAGACCTGGCGCATGCGCGTCGTCAATACAGACGGCTCGCCCATCTCGCTTGGCCGTGCCATTGCACGTTATGCGCTGGCCTGGATCTGGGTGGTTGTGGCGGTCGGCATCATCCACGTGAGTGGGGTTTCCCGTTGGACTGGTGCTGGTGTCGCATTGGCCTGTGTGCTGGCCTGGGGCGCGCTGGCGTGGCTGGACCCGCAACGCCAGTTCCTGCATGACCGCCTGGCCGGCACGCGGCTGGTGCGCGCCTGATTTCATCTCTGGCGACGGCACACCATGACGCACGCCGATCTGCCCGCCTCCCCCACGCCGCTGGCCTCGCTGACGGCAGCCAACGCACGGCGCATTGCGGTCGTGCTGCAGTGTGCAGCGACACTGGCGGTCGCGTGGGCCGCTCATCACTGGGGTGCGTTGAGTTGGCCAGGCACGGCTGCCGTTGCCGCAGCGGCCCTGGTCCTCGGTTATCTCATCTCGGTTGGCTGGGCATTTCTCATTGCATCCACGAGTCTCGGCACAGCCATTCCGGATGACCCGGTGTGGGATCGCATGCGCGTACCGCGCGAGCAGCGCATCGGCGTGGCGGGTTTTATCGCGTGCTGGTTGCGCGAATGCGCATCGGTGGCATGGATGTTTAACGTGCTGCAACCGTTTCGCGCACAGGCAGCGTTCGATGCTGCAGCCGGTGGCGGCGCGCGCGTGTCCGTGCTGATGATCCACGGTTATGGCTGCAACCGCGCGGTGTGGCTGCCAATGCAGAAGCACTTGGCGGCTGCGGGCCACCCGACCGAAGCGATTGACCTGATGCCGCTGCTGGGCGACATCGACGACTACGCGCAAGACATCGCCGCCGTTGTCGCGCGCATGACGCACACGTACGGCCGCGCGCCGGTCCTGCTCTGTCACAGCATGGGCGGACTCGCTGCGCGTGCGTTGCTGCGGCAATCAGCGCATGCCTGCCCGGTTGCGCATGTCATCACGCTGGGCACGCCACATCGGGGCACAGCGATGGCGCGCAGTGGGCGCGGGCGCAACGTGCGCCAGATGGCCTGGGCGAGTGCATGGCTGCGCCAGCTTGCGGCATCCGAAACGCCGGCCGTGCGGGCGCGTATCACGTCGATCTTCTCGTGGCACGACTCCATCGTCGGGCCTGCCGGTGCGTCCTGGCTAGAGGGCGCACGGCATGTGCCGCTCTCCGGCATCGGCCATGTGTCGCTGCTATGCGACGCGCGCGTGCGCAATGCGGTGCTGACAGAGCTGGCGCGCATCGAAGGCACGCTGCGGCCCCCATCCGCTTGAAACGCACGCGGGGCGCAGGTCTCCGGCGCTCGCTTTGATGTTCTATGGCAATCACGTCATGTGACGGTCATGTTTCTGACACGGCTTATTCACGCAGCGGTGGCGAAATCCGTCCAACGCAGCCTCTGTTGCCGACATGGTCCTGCCAAACTCGCCAAGCCGTCCTGGTTTCCTCCGCCGCCTCGCGCAACGCTTTCGCGCCGCCCCTCTCACCGGTTCCGACTGGAACGCACCACCGCCTCTGATGCAAATGGCCGCCGGACTTGCTGCCGCCGGCGCGCTGGGTTCCGCCCTGCCGGCCGGCCGCGGTGATGTGCGAGACCACGAAGCCCCTGTCGCCACCCCGATCCCTGCCCTGGCACCCGACCAACTGGCCGACAAGGACGCTGACCCGCCCGCCGAAAAAGTCCACCGCTATCGCACGATCTGGCTGTCGGACATCCATCTCGGTACGCCGGGCTGCCAGGCAGACTATCTGCTCGACTTCCTTAAGCACCACGAATCCGACACGCTGTACCTCGTTGGCGACATCGTCGACGGTTGGCAGCTGCGCAAGGGCTGGTACTGGCCGCAGGCGCACAACGACGTCGTGCAGAAGGTGTTGCGCCGCGCGCGCAAGGGCACCCGCGTGGTGTTCATCCCGGGCAACCACGACGAGATGGCGCGCCAGTTCCACGGCTTGAACTTCGGCGATATCGAAGTCGCTGAAGATGCGGTGCACGTCACGGCCGACGGCCGCCGCCTGTGGGTCGTGCACGGGGATCTGTTCGACGGTGTGATGCAGCACGCGCGCTGGCTCGCCTACGTGGGCGACTCGCTCTACACCTTCATCCTGGCGATGAACCGGCACTTCAACCGCATCCGCGTGAAGCTTGGGTTCCCGTACTGGTCGCTGTCGCAGTACCTCAAGCATCAGGTCAAGAACGCGGTCAACTTCATCAACTCGTTCGAGCGCGTGATGACCGACGAAGCGCGCCGCCGCGGCTGCGACGGCGTGGTTTGCGGGCATATCCACAAGGCCGAGATCCGCGAGATCGACGGCCAGCTCTATTGCAACGACGGCGACTGGGTGGAAAGCCTCTCCGCCCTGGTCGAAACCATGGAAGGCGAACTGCAGATCGTCTACTGGACGCATCTGCTCGATGCACCACCCACTTCCCGCCGCGCGCGCCGCGCCGCTGCGGCTGCCGCCTGATGGAAACCCAAGCCCACATGACGAACACCAACATCGACCTCGTACAGCCCGCCGCCGCTCAATCGACACCCGCCACCCGCCAAGGAGAGCCCGTGAAAGTCATGATCGTCACCGATGCCTGGGAACCGCAGGTCAACGGCGTCGTCCGCACCCTCACCCAGACGCGCCGTGAGCTTGAAGCCATGGGCCACATCGTCGACATGATCACGCCGCTCGAATTCAAGACGGTGCCGTGCCCGACATATCCGGAAATCCGCCTGTCGATCCTGCCGGCCAAGCGTGTGCGAGAGCGCATTGAGAAATTTGCCCCGCAGGCGCTGCATATCGCCACGGAAGGCCCGCTGGGCTTGGCTGCACGCGCCTATGCACTGCGCCACAAGCTGCCCTATACGACGGCGTACCACACGCGCTTTCCGGAGTATGTGCAGGCACGCTTCGGCATTCCGCTGGCATGGACGTATCGCTTCCTGCGCTGGTTCCACAGCCCGGCGCAAGCAGTAATGGCACCGACGCCCGTGGTGCTGAAGGACCTCGCTGACTACGGCATCACCAACGGCGTACTGTGGACGCGCGGTGTGGATCTGGACGTCTTCACCGCGCAGCGCGGCAACGTGCTCAACACGGCGCACCCGATCTTCCTGTACGTCGGCCGTGTGGCCGTGGAGAAGAACGTGGAAGCCTTTCTGGAACTGGACCTGCCCGGCTCCAAGTGGGTGGTGGGCGAAGGCCCGGCGCTGTCCGGCCTGAAGGCGAAGTACCCGAACGCCAACTACCTGGGTGTGCTCAAGCAGCCGGAGCTGGCCAAGGTGTACGCCTCGGCGGATGTGTTCGTCTTCCCGAGCCGTACGGATACGTTTGGCCTGGTGTTGCTCGAAGCGCTGGCCAGCGGCTTGCCGGTAGCGGCGTATCCGGTAACGGGCCCGATCGACGTGCTGGGCGACTCACCGGCCGGCGCGTTGCGCGAAGACCTGCGCGAGGCCTGCCTGGAAGCGCTGCGCATCGACCGCGCTACGGCACGCGCGCATGCCGAGAAATTCTCGTGGCGCGCGGCCTCCGAGCAGTTCCTGGCACACCTGCGTCCGATGCCCGCCGTACAATCTGGCGATGCAAAGACCGCTCAACCCTCGACTGCCACGGGCGCTTAAGCCTTGCGTTCAATGAAGCCGACCACGCCGCCCGATCGGCCGCTAGCAGACCCCGCCCCACCGCCCGCGGCGGGCGCCTACTCCCCGGCCGATAATCCCCACAAGGGCAACCGGGGGATCACACGGGCGTGGTTCGCGCTCAAGAATTCCATCAGCGGCATCCGCTTCGCCATCGACGAGGAAAGCGCGTTCCGCCAGGAACTGACCCTGTGCGCGATTCTGCTGCCGTGCGCGTTCGTCATCCCCGCTACGGTGGTGGAACGCATCCTGATGCTCGGCACGCTGGTGCTGGTGCTGATTGTCGAGCTGCTCAATTCAAGCGTGGAAGCCGCGGTCGACCGCATTTCACTGGAGCAGCACGGGTTGTCCAAGCGCGCCAAGGATTTCGGCAGCGCCGCCGTCATGCTGGCCCTGCTGCTGTGCGTGGGAACATGGGTGGCGATCGCCTGGCCGTGGGTAGCATCGCTGTTGCGCTAAGGGCTTACCCGCGCACACGCGGAGATAACGTTTGGCAATGCCTGCCCCACTGCATGTGGGGAGTCGTTGCACAAGCACGATCTTTTATAATCCGGGCACACACACGCCACGGAGACAGGGCCACCGGCCTTGGCAGTTCAATGGAAACCAAGCAGCATTCCACCGGCCCACGCCGCACGCGCGATCGCATTCTTGAAGTATCGCTGCGCCTGTTCAACGAGCTGGGCGAACCCAACGTCACCACCACGACGATTGCCGAAGAGCTGGAGATCAGCCCCGGCAACCTGTACTACCACTTCCGCAACAAAGACGACATCATCAACTCGATCTTCGTGCAGTTCGAGCAGGAGATCGCGCGTCGCCTGAAGCTGCCAGATGACCACAAGGCCACACTGGATGAGACCTGGGGTTATCTACAGTACATGTCGGAGTTCCTGTGGAACTACCGCTTCCTGTACCGCGACATCAACGACCTGCTGGCACGCAACCGCATGCTGGAGTTGAACTTCAAGCGCATCGTCGAGCAGAAGCGGCACTTCGCCATGGACATCTGCCACCAGTTCATCGAAGACGGCGAAATGGAAGCCACGCCAGTCCAAATCGATGCGATCTGCACCAACATTGTGGTGATCGCCACCTACTGGCTGTCGTTCCAGTTCGTGCAGCACCCGCGTCAGTACAACGACCAGAACGCGATCCGCGACCATCTGCACGGTGCGAGCTACCACATCCTGTCGATCCTCGCGCCCTACCTGCGCGGCAAGCCGCGGCGGGCATTCGACTTGCTCGCGGTCAGCCGCAGCAACGATCCGCCGATTGGCGCACCAGGCGCTTCCAGCCCCACCTCCCCTGCCAAATGAAATCGATCTGCGTCTATTGCGGTTCCAGCCCGGGCGAGCGCCCGGACTACAAGGCCGGCGCCATTGCGCTCGGTAACGAAATGGTCAAGCGTGGCCTTACGCTGGTCTACGGCGGCGGCAACGTCGGCCTGATGGGCATCGTGGCCGATGCGGTACTGCACGGCGGCAACCCCGTGGTGGGCATCATCCCCAAGTCGCTGGTGCGCAAGGAGGTTGGCCACAAGGAGCTGACTGAGCTGCACATCGTCGACAGCATGCACCAGCGCAAGCAGATGATGGCCGACCGTGCCGATGCCTTCATCGCCATGCCCGGCGGCGTGGGTACCTACGAAGAGCTGTTCGAGACCTTCACGTGGCTGCAGCTCGGCTATCACAACAAGCCGATCGGCCTGCTGAACGTGGCGGGCTTCTACGACAAGCTGCTGGCCTTCATCGACCATGCCGTACAAGAGGGCTTCCTCAAGCGCCATCACGCCGACCTGCTGCACGTGAGCCAGGACCCGGCCGAGCTGATTGACATGCTGGCCCGCGCACCGCGCGAAACGGTCGACAAGTGGTCGGAACGCCGCGAGCGCACGTAACACGTAAGGCCGTCATGCAAGACACCCTGCTGAAGATGGCGTTGTACGTGTCGCTGGTGCTGATCGTGCCGGGGCCGACCAATACGCTGCTGCTGTCGTCCGGCCTCAAGGTTGGCGTGCGCCGGACCAGCCCACTCATTGCAGCGGAAGCACTCGGCTACGTGGTCGGCATTTCGCTCTGGGGATTCTTCCTCAGCGCAGTGTCGGCCAAACAGCCCTGGCTACCAATGGCCGTCAAGCTGGTGAGCTCGGTCTACATCCTCTTTCTGGCCGCCAAAATCTGGCGACAGAGCGGCGCGCTGCAGCACGTGACCGCCAGCCCCGTGAGCCTGCGCGACATGTTCCTCACCACGGTGATGAACCCGAAAGCGCTGTTGTTTGCGAGCACGCTGTTTCCGCTGGAAGCGTTCCGGTCCGCCAGCTCCTTTGCGTGGACGATCGGCGTGTTTTTGGTCGTGCTCGTGCCGATTGCGATCGGCTGGTCCTACCTGGGCGTGCTGCTGACGGCGCGGCGAACATGGGCGCCCCACACGCCTGTGCTGCTGCGCGGGGCCTCGCTCGTGCTGCTGATGTTTTCCGGCACGCTCATGTATTCGGTGCTCGGCCACTAAGCTGCCCGCTAGAACGACGAGCCTGGCTGCGCAAGAAACGCCATCTCTTCCGGCGTGGACGCGCGCCCAAGCGCTGCATTGCGATGGGGGAAGCGCCCAAAGCGCGCGATGATCTCGCGGTGCTTCTCGGCCCAGATGAGCGAATCGGCATCGCCCTCCTGATCACGCAGGCGCGTGTAGAGACGAAGCGACTCGTCCTGCATGGCCAACGCCTCGCTGTGCTCGAACGGCAGATAGCAGAACACGCGGTGATGGCGCGTCGGCAGTTTGGCGTCCCAGCCGGCTGCCACGACGATCTGCGCGGTGTGCAATGCTGCAGCATCACTGGCAAAGGCGCGCGCGGTATTGCGAAACATGTTGCGCGAGAACTGATCGAGCACCACGATGCGCGCGATCGCCTCCTGCGGCGTGTCCATCCAGGTATCGGGCTCACCCACTGACAGCGCCTCCCACAGTGGCAGGAAGCGCGCGCGGATTTCGGCATCGAAGGCGTCGGACTTGGTGAACCACTCCGGCCGCGCGTCGACCAGCGGCGCATTGCCAAACCAGAACGCGAGTACGTCGTCCGCGGTGGGCAAACCGATCATCAGGGTCTCCTCGCGTGCTCTTATGTCTTGCGTTAGCGCGGCACTTCAGCGCGGCACATTCCGCATCCAGTCGGCGGTCTGCCAGAAGGCTTGCATGAGGCGCATCTGCAGGGCTTCGTCCAGACCGATGTCTTGCATCGCGAGCGCCATGCAGCGCATCCACTGGTCACGCTCCTGCGTGCCGATCTCGAACGGCAGATGGCGTGCGCGCAGACGCGGATGGCCGAAACGTTCGATGTAGTGGCTTGGGCCACCGAGCCAGCCGCACAGAAACCAGAACAGCTTGTCGCGCGCGCTATCCAGGCTAGGCGGATGCACCCCGCGCAGCACGGCAAATTCGGGCTCGAGGTCCATCAGGTCATAGAAGCGGTCAACGAGTTCGCGCACGCGCGCCTCGCCACCAATCAGATCGAAGGCCAGGGTTTCCTGGCCGGAAGTTGCGTCAGTCATACAGCGTCAATCACATCAAAAAAACGATCAGGCATCCCGCAGCGTTGCCATGGCCGGGCGCCGCAGCACGTCACGCAAACCCAGCCAGCCACCAGCAAAGGCGCACAGCATGCCGCCCACGATGCCCACCGGCAAGATCGCCGGATTAAATCGATACGGAAAGTCGAACACATGCGCCGACAGCACCCAGCCGATGGCGATGGCGCCCACGCCCGCCATCAATCCGGCCAGGCCACCCACGATCAGCACCTCGGCGTACTGCGTCTGGCGCACGATGCCGGAGCCCGCGCCCAGCGCGCGCAGCACGCCAGCGTCGCGCAGGCGCTCGTCGCGTGAGCCGGACAGCGCCGCATACAGCACCAGCACGCCCGCCGCCAGCGTGAAGACGAACAGGAACTCGACCGCCACCGTCACTTGGTCGAGCACGCCCTGCACCTGCTGCAGGATCAGCTCGGTATCCACCACCGTCAGGTTCGGAAACTCGCGCACCAGCCTGGACGGCAGATCGGCCTGTCCTGCCGGAATGCGGAACGCCGTCACGTAGGTCTGCGGCATGTCGTGCAGCGCAACGGGCGGCAGGATCACGAAGAAGTTCACGCGCATCGAACTCCAGTCGAGCTTGCGCAAGGACGTGATGGGCGCATCCACCGTCTGCCCGGCAACGTCGAAACGCAGTACGTCGCCCAGGTGCAGATTCAGCGTCTTGGCGATGCCCTCCTCCACCGACGCCTCGGGCTTCTGCCCGCCAAACCACTGGCCGGCGACGATGCGGTTCTCTGGCGGCTGTTCGGTCGCGTAGGACAGGTTGAACTCGCGCTCGATCAGGTTGCGTGCGCGGGATTCCGCATAGGTCTCACGGCCGATGGTCTGACCATTCACCTGTGTCAAGCGCCCGCGCACCATCGGGTAGAGCTTGGGATCGGCCACGCCCGCACGGGCCAGCGCTTGCGACACTGCCTCCATCTGATCCGGCTGGATGTTGATGATGAAGCGGTTGGGCGCATCGGCCGGCGTGGCGTTGTGCCACGAGCGGATCAGGTCATTGCGCGTCATGGCGAGCAGCAGCAACGCCATCAGCCCCACTGCCAGGGCCACGGTTTGCAGCACGCTCACGCCGCGACGACGCTCCAGCACGGCCAGCGCAAAACGCCAGCCGACGCCCAGCGCACGACCGCGCCCGAGCGACAAGGCCAGCGCGCGCAGCCCACCGGCAGCCAGCAACGCAAAAACCAGAATGGCGCCAGCAAACCCGCCCGCCGTCAGCGCCCCCAGTTTCACATCGCGCGCCGACACCACCAGCAACGCAAAGAATGCGGCCGCCCCCAGCGCATAGCCCACCCATGCCGCGATGGCGTGCTCATCCACGTCACGCCGCAGTACACGCAGCGGTGGCACGCGCACCAGGCTCAGCAACGGCGGCACAGCAAAGCCGACCAGCAGCACCAGCCCTGCCGTCACCCCCACCACAGCCGGCCACACAGACGGCGCCGGCAACGAGACCGTCACCAGATCCCCCAACGACGCCAGCAGCAGCCAGTGCGCGCCATAGCCCAGCGCCACCCCCACCAGCGAACCCAGCACGCCGATGAGCAAAAACTCCAGCGCAAACGTCCCGAGGATCTGCCCCTGCCGCAGCCCGAGGCATTTGATGATGGCCACCGCATCGGTATGCCGTGCGGTGTAGCGCCGCGCGGCCATGGTGATCGCCACGGCCGCGATCATCGCGGCGAGCAAGGCGACGAGCGAGAGGAAGCGCTCGGCACGATCCAGTGTTTCGCGCATCTGCGGCTGGCCATTCTGCAAAGACTCGATGCGCACGCCGCGCACCTGGCGCGTCTTCAGTTCGTTTTCGGTCCAGTTGCGGAAGGCGGTGGTAGCGGCATCGGGCCCCGCTACCAGCAGGCGATACGTGACACGGCTGCCGTAGGTGACGAGGCCCGTGGACGCCAGATCGGCCATCGGCAGCATCACGCGTGGGGCAAAGTTCATGAAGCCGGCACCACGATCCAGCTCCTGCGTGATGACGTGAGCGATCTTGAAGGTGCGCGTGCCCAGGCGAATGGCATCGCCCACGCGCAGGCCCAGCGCTTCGAGCAACGGTGCGTCGACCCAAACCGTGCCCGCAGAAGGAATGGCGCGGATAGGCGCACCAACGGTATCGCGCCCATCGCCGCTTACCTTGAGCGTGCCGCGCAGCGGATATCCCGCATCCACCGCCTTGATGGCCGCCAGTTGCGATGCTGGCTCGCCGGATGACCCGTTGGTGAGCGTGCTGGCCATGCTGGGGAAGGTGGCGGTGTGCGTCACTTCCAGGCCGCCGGCGCGCGCATGCGCCTCGATGTCGGCCGGCAGCGGCTGATCAGACACCACAAGCACATCTGCGCCGATCAACTGGCGCGCATCGCGCTCCAGGCCGGCATGCATGCGGTCGGCCAGAAAGCTGACCGACGCCAGCGCGGCCACGGCCAGCACCAGCGCAACAAGCAGCAGGTTCAGCTCACCAGCGCGCCAATCGCGGCGCAGCATGCGCAGGGCTTGGGTCCAGACAGAAAAACGTGACATGGGCGGAACATGGGGAGGGCGCACATCGTCATTGATCGCGCAAACCCCGCCATGTTCGCACGACTTCAGTGGGCCAGCGCGCGGGTGTCCTCGGCGTGCCAAGGAAGCGCCTGGTCTGCCGTCAGCAACGACACCTGCTCGGTGGCGCGATAGCCCGCCAGATGGCTCAGCCCCTCGCGGAATGCCGGCTGGCCGATGCGCTCGATCAGCTCGCGCACCCACGAGGCAAGCGCGTCATTGCGGCGCACCGCCAGGTAATACGTCTCACGCGTGAGCGGCACGAAATGCAAGCCATGAGCCTCGGCGCCAGGACGCAGGCCAAACCCGACATCCGCCCGCCCTTCCTGCACGGCCACGGCGATCTTGTCGCTGGAAAACTCCTGCTCGTCGTAACCGTTGATCTGGTCGGGGTATAACCCGGCCGCCACCAACAGTTGATCGAACAGCAGGCGCGTGCCCGAACTGCGCTGGCGGTTGATAAACCGCGCCTGGGTCCGAGCCAGATCCTGCAGCGACTGCACGCGCCCCGCCCATTCCGGCGACATCATCAACCCCTGCTCCCGAT
Source organism: Ralstonia sp. AU12-08 (assembly GCF_000442475.1). Lineage (NCBI taxonomy): Bacteria > Pseudomonadati > Pseudomonadota > Betaproteobacteria > Burkholderiales > Burkholderiaceae > Ralstonia > Ralstonia sp. AU12-08. The sequence continues at coordinate 59,218 of NZ_ASZV01000024.1, forward strand.
CGGCCAAGGCGATCAGGCGTACGGCGGTCGGACGCAGCCACTTGCGCAGCGTCTGGTGGGCGATTGAGCCAGCACCCTGTTGCGGCGCCACATAGAAGCCGGCCACCTCGCACTGCTTCTCCTGCAGGCAGATCAGTCCTTCCACGGCGCTGCAAAACACGGTGTCGAGCTGCGAAGCCTGGCTTTCGTGCGCAAACGTCTCGGCCAGCACTTCGACCGCCGGATCATGGCTGCCCGAGAAGCGAATGCGCGTTTGCGATTGCGAGGCGTCTTCCAGCTCCGCCATGAATTGGCCCATGGCTTGGCGCACAGCCGGGTCAAGCTGCTCGCGCAGGCGCATCTCCGCGCGCAGCATCCGCTCGCCGAACAGGGTGAGCGATGCCCCACGACCACGCTCCATATCCAGCAGCGCCCGCCCGAGCATCTCTTCCCACGAGCGCATCACGCCCCATGCGTGCCGGTACGACAACCCCACCTGCTTGGCTGCCCGGTGCAGCGACCCCGTTTCACGCACCGCCCGCAGCAACTGAAAGACCTTGCCGTTGGCGCGCGGATTGTCGTCGGCGCCCACCACCGGGAATACCTCGAACTGGAACGTCATTATGTTTGTGATTTCCTATTTACTTCGTGCGTGCTCCCGGAAAACAATTCCCGTCGTTTCCCGGGGCGGGCGCATCGTGCGCTGCCGACCGCCTCAATGTTGCCGCCATCATGCAACATCCAACATAAAGCGTCCACGTCTCTTACATCCCGCTCACGACATGCCCGGATTGCTCCAAACCCTTCGGTGGTCTGCCATTACGTGCCTGACCCTCACTTTTGCCGGCGCTGCATATGCAGGCGATCTCCGTATGGCTACCACCACCAGCACGGAAAATTCCGGTTTGCTCAAAGTGCTGTTGCCCAAGTTCGAGGCCGCCACCGGCATCCATGTGCAGGTGATTGCCGTTGGCACCGGCAAGGCGGTGAAACTGGGGGAATCGGGGGATGTAGACGTAGTGCTGGTACATGCCCGCCAACTGGAAGACGCCTTCGTCGCTTCTGGCGGCGGCATCGACCGGCGCGACGTGATGTACAACGACTTCATCCTGGTCGGCCCGACGGCGGACCCAGCAGGCATCCGCGGTCAGAGAAACGTCATCCAGAGCATGGAGACCATCGCCAGCGCCGGTGAGAAGGCTGGCGCCAAGTTCATCTCGCGCGGTGACAACTCCGGCACCGACGTGATGGAAAAGGCCTACTGGAAGACGGCCAACATCGAGCCGAAGGGCAAGCCCTGGTACGTGAGCGCGGGCCTGGGCATGGGCGAAGTGCTGAACATGGCCGCGCAGATGAACGCGTACACGCTATCCGACCGCGCCACCTACGGTGCGTATCGCGCCAAGACGGGCCTGGACATCGTGCTGGCCGGGGACCCGCGCATGTTCAATCCATACGGCATCATCGCCGTGAACCCGAAGAAGTATCCGAGCACGAACTACACCGACGCGACCAAGCTGATTGAATGGATCACCTCGCCTGCCGGGCAGCAGGCGATTGCCGATTTCAAGGTGAACGGAGAGCAGGTGTTCTTCCCGAATTATGGGAAGGCAGTGGCGAGCGGGAAGTAATCCCGCTGCGTGCAGCGTTTCTTGCTGGAACAGGACGGCAGCTTAGGCTGCCGTTTCCAATTGCGGATGCTGCGGCAGTTCTGCTGCCACCTCGCCGATCATCCGGCGCAGCCACATCACATCGGGCGCGGCATGGCTGCGCTCGTGCCAGAGCTGGTAGAAGCGCATCTTCGGGAACGCCATCGGCGTCGGCAGGATGCGGATCGGCAGGTACTGCGCACAGTGCGCGGCAAACTGGCGGCCGGTCGTGAAGACGAGATCCGTGCGCATCAGCACATACGGCACCAGCCCGAAGTACGGCAGCGACACCTGAATCTGGCGCTTGAGCCCTTGCTCTGCAAGTGCCTGATCGATCATGCTGCGTTGCATGACGGCGTACGGCGCGGGGGCCAGGTGCGGCATCTCCACGTAATGCTTGAGCGAGATACCCTTGCGCGCCAACGGATGCTGCGCACCCAACATGCAGACGACTTCGTCGTCGAACAGCGGCGAAATATGCAGATGTTCGGGCGGGGAGAGCCAGTTGCCGATCACCAGATCCATGCCGCCCTGCTCGAGCGCTGCCAGGTAATCAACCCCGGCATTGAGCGGATGCACCACCAGCTTGGCCTGCGGTGCTTGCTTGCGCAGGCGCTCGACGATATTGGGCAGGAAGAAGGCGTCCAGATAATCGGGCGCGCCCAGGTGAAAGGTGCGCGTGGTATTGGCCGGATCGAACTCCTGCGACGGGCGGGCAATACGCTCCATGGCCTCCAGGCTTTGCTGGGCCAGGGCCAGCAGATCGTGGCCGCGCTCGGTCGGCACCATGCCGTTCTTGCCACGCACGAGGATGGCGTCTCCCGTGATCTCGCGCAGGCGCTTGAGCGTGTTGCTGATGGCCGGTTGCGACTGGCCAAGCTTGACGGCCGTACGCGTCACGCTCTGCTCAGTGAGCAGCGTGTACAACACGCGCAGGAGGTAGGTATCGAGGTGATCTTTGCCGTGCATCTGGAGGCGAAAATGGGTGGCGGGGGTGGCAGCGCCGTACCGCCTGTAGAACGTGCGAGGGGGACCTTGTCAGTGTATGTCACTTGTACATCGCGCCGCCAGACCGCTACCGGCGGGTATACCCCGGATTTTGGCTTTCCGATGCGGGTTATCACATGGGCCAAATATTGCATTCCTGGCCCGGTGCTATGGTTCCGATACACACACAAACAGGCGTAAAACCCCATGGAGACTCAGCCCATCCGCTTCTTTCACCGCGGCCAGGTGCGCACCGTCACGGATGCCCCGATCACCCGGACGGTGCTTCAATACCTGCGTGAAGACGCACACTGCACAGGCACCAAGGAAGGGTGTGCTGAGGGCGATTGCGGTGCATGTACCGTGGTGCTAGGTGAGCTGCAGGAAGACGGCAGCGTTGGCCTGAAGGCGGTCAACGCGTGCATCCAGTTCCTGCCCACGCTGGACGGCAAGGCACTGTTTACCGTGGAAGACGTGCGCGGCAAGGATGGCACCCTGCACCCGGTGCAAGAGGCCATGGTGGAATGCCACGGCTCGCAGTGCGGCTTCTGCACGCCGGGCTTCGTGATGTCGCTCTACGCGCTGTACGAGAACACCGGCAACAACGCGCCGATCCCGTCGCGCCAGGCCATCTGCGATTCGCTCACCGGCAACCTGTGCCGTTGCACCGGCTATCGCCCCATCATCGACGCGGGCGAACGCATGTTCGAACTGCCCTCGCCGGCCGGCATCGATCGCACACAATTGGCAGAAACGCTGCGCAACATCCAGCGCAAGGACACGTTCAGCTACGCACCGGCCGGCACGGAAAACGCCCCGCGCTTCTACGCACCGCGCACCGCCTCCGCCTTTGCCGCCATCAAGGCCGCGCATCCGAACATCCGCATTCTGGCCGGCAGCACCGACGTGGGCCTGTGGGTTACCAAGCAGTTCCGCGAACTGGGCGACATCCTCTACATCGGTCAGGTGGCCGACCTGTACGCCCTGGAAAAGCGCGACGGCTGGATCGAGATCGGTGCCGCGGTTTCGCTGGAACAAGCCTATGAATTCCTGGCCGAGGACTACCCAGAGCTGACCGAGCTGTGGAAGCGCTTCGCCTCGCTGCCGATCCGCAACGCCGGTACGCTGGGCGGCAACATCGCCAATGGCTCGCCGATCGGCGACTCGGCACCCGCACTCATCGCCATCGGCGCGCGCGTCGTGCTGCAGCGTGGTGAAATCCGCCGCGAGCTGCCGCTCGAAGACCTCTACCTCGCCTACCAGAAGAACGCGATGGAAGAAGGCGAGTTCGTGGCTGGCCTGCGCACTCCGGTGCGCGAAGGTCGCGACGCCATGCGCTTCCGCACCTACAAGCTGTCCAAGCGCTTTGACGAAGACATCTCCGCCGTGTGCGCCGCACTCGCCATTGAGCTGGACGGCGACATCGTGCGCAGCGCACGCATCGCGTACGGTGGCATGGCGGCAACGTCCAAGCGCGCCACCGAAACGGAAGCCGCCATCACCGGCCAGCCGTGGAACGAAGCAACGGTGCGTGCTGCCATGGCAGCCATGTCGCGCGACTACACGCCGCTGACCGACATGCGCGCCAGCGACAACTACCGCCGCATCTCGGCGGCCAACACGGTGTACCGCTTCTGGCTGGAAACCCGCACCGACGCGCCGCTCACGCCCGAACAGATCAATGTGCGCGCGGTCGAACTGAATACCCTCACCGCTGCAGGTAGCGTCAACTAAGTCCGACTGCAAAGAGACATCGTATGAACAAGCAAACCGAGGCCTTCCTGCTCGCAGAAGCCGATATTGCAGCGGCCATTCCAGACCAGCGCGGTGCTGTGGTCGGCATCTCGCGCCCGCATGAATCGGCGCACCTGCACGTTGCTGGCACCGCCACCTATACCGACGATATTCCCGAGTTGGCCGGCACGCTGCACGCCGCACTCGGCATGAGCACGCAAGCGCATGCGCGCATCGTCAACATGGGCCTGGACCGCGTGAAGGCAGCACCGGGCGTGGTGGCCGTATTCACTTCGGCCGACATTCCGGGCACGAATGACTGCGGCCCGATCATCCACGACGATCCGATCCTGGCCACCGACACGGTGCACTTCATCGGCCAGCCGATGTTCATCGTGGTGGCCACGTCGCACGATGCGGCACGCCGCGCGGCACGCCTGGGCGATATCGAATACGAAGTCCTGCCCCCGCTGCTGACGCCCGAGGAAGCACGCGCCGCTGGCAAATCGGTGCTGCCGCCGATGCACCTCAAGCGCGGCGAGCCGGCTGAGCGCATCGCCGCTGCGCCACATTCGGAAGCGGGCCAGATGTCGCTGGGCGGCCAGGAACAGTTCTACCTGGAAAGCCAGATTTCGTACGCCGTGCCGAAAGAAGACAACGGCATGCACGTGTGGTGCTCGACGCAGCACCCGACCGAGATGCAGCACATGGTCTCGCATATGCTGGGCTGGCATGCCAACCAGGTGCTGGTGGAGTGCCGCCGCATGGGCGGTGGCTTCGGTGGCAAGGAATCGCAGTCGGGCCTGTTTGCCTGCTGCGCATCGCTGGCGGCATGGAAGCTCGCCTGCCCGGTCAAGCTGCGTCCGGACCGTGACGACGACATGATGATCACCGGCAAGCGTCACGATTTCCGCTTCGCCTACGAAGCCGGCTATGACGACGATGGCCGCCTGCAAGGTGTGAAGGTCGACATGACCTCGCGCGCCGGTTTCTCGGCCGACCTGTCCGGCCCGGTGATGACGCGCGCCATCTGCCACTTCGACAACGCCTACTGGCTGCCCGAAGTCGAGATCGATGGCTTCTGCGCGCGCACGAATACGCAGTCGAACACCGCCTTCCGCGGCTTCGGCGGCCCGCAGGGCGCGTTTGCCATCGAATACATCATGGACAACATCGCGCGCGCCGTCGGCAAGGATGCGCTCGACGTACGCCGCGCCAACCTGTACGGCAAGGACAAGAACAACGTCACGCCGTACGGCCAGACCGTGGAAGACAACGTCATCCACGAACTGCTGGATGAGCTGGAGGCGACGTCCGACTACCGCGCCCGCCGTGAGGAGATTCGCGCATTCAACGCGACCAGCCCGGTGCTCAAGCGCGGCCTGGCACTCACGCCCGTGAAGTTCGGCATCTCGTTCAACGTGAAGCACTTCAACCAGGCCGGCGCGCTTGTACACGTGTACAACGACGGCTCGATCCTCGTGAACCACGGCGGCACCGAAATGGGCCAGGGCCTGAACACGAAGGTCGCGCAGGTGGTGGCACACGAACTGGGCGTGGCCTTCACCCGCATCCGCGTCACGGCAACGGACACCAGCAAGGTGGCCAACACCTCTGCCACGGCCGCGTCGACCGGCAGCGACCTGAACGGCAAGGCCGCGCAAGACGCCGCACGCCAGATCCGAGCGCGCCTGATCGCATTTGCCGCAGAACACTACGAAGTGCCTGTCGAGACCGTAGCCATCGTGGGCGATCAGCTGGAGATCGGTGCACGCCGCGTACCGTTCAACGAGCTCATCAACAAAGCCTATGTTGCCCGCGTGCAATTGTGGTCGGACGGCTTTTACGCCACGCCCAAGCTGCACTGGGACCAATCCAAGCTGAACGGCCGTCCGTTCTACTACTACGCGTACGGTGCCGCCGTGTCGGAAGTGGTGGTCGATACGCTCACGGGTGAATGGCGCCTGCTGCGTGCCGACGTGCTGCACGATGCGGGCCGCTCCATCAACCCGGCCATCGACATCGGCCAGGTGGAAGGCGCGTTCATCCAGGGCATGGGCTGGCTGACCACGGAAGAACTGTGGTGGAACAAGAGCGGCAAGCTGATGACGCACGCGCCGTCCACCTACAAGATCCCGACGGTCAACGACTGCCCGCCGGACTTCCGCGTGCGCCTATTCAACAACGCCAACGTGGAAGACAGCATCCATCGCTCCAAGGCGCTGGGTGAGCCGCCGCTGCTGCTGCCGTTCTCGGTGTTCTTCGCCATTCGCGATGCAGTGGCCGCCGTGGGCGATGGCCGCACCAACCCGCCATTGAACGCACCGGCCACGAGCGAGGAAATCCTCAAGGCCGTCGACGCCATCCGCAGCGCCGCGCTGTCGGCCTGAGCAGGGAGACCGCCATCATGACCGCCATGGACCACACGCAACTGCGCCCGTTCCGTTTTGCCGACGTGCTCGCCACCGTGCAAGCAGGGCAGCCGTGCGTGCTGGTCACGGTGACGGAGGTGCTGGGCTCCGCCCCGCGTGAGCCCGGCACACTCATGCTGGTGTGCACCGATGGCTTCTTCGGCACTATCGGTGGTGGCCATCTCGAGTGGCGTGCGATGGAGATCGCCCAGGCGATGATGAGCGCACCCGAAGCCAACGGCGACGCGCGTCGCCAGTTCGTCCGCATCCCGCTCGGCCCAGCATTGGGCCAGTGCTGTGGCGGCGTGGTACGCCTGTCGCTGGAGCGCCTCGATGCACGCGATGTGGACTGGATCGCCCTGGCCGACGACGCCATGCGCCAACGCCGCAGCCTGCGCCGCTTTGTCCCCGCAGATGCGGCCTTGAATGTTGAAGCAACGATTGGCGATGCCGCTGCTGCAGGCGTGCAGTTCGACACCAACGGCTTCACGCAGACCGTGCTGCCGCCCGACATGTCGATCGTGCTGTGCGGCGCCGGCCATGTCGGCCACGCCATCGTGCGTGCGCTGGCTCACCTGCCCTGCTGCGTGACGTGGGTGGACGAACGCGATGCGATGTTCCCGTTTCCCACGGAAGTGCCGCCGAACGTCGTCGTCGAATCCACCGATACGCCGGAGGCGGTGATCGACAATGCGCCCGCCGGCAGCTACTTCCTGGTCATGACGCACAACCATGCGTTGGACCTCGCGCTGTGCGAACGCATCATGCGCCGCACGGACTTTGCCTACTTTGGCCTGATCGGCTCCAAGACCAAGCGCGCGCGTTTCGAGCACCGCATGGTGGAGCACGGTGTGGACCCGGCACGTCTGCCGGAAATGGTGTGCCCGATTGGTGTGGCGGGCATCGTGGACAAGGCGCCGGATATCATTGCGGTATCCGTCGTCGCGCAACTGCTGCAGGTGCGAGAGCTGCAACAACATGCGCTCACCAGCGCTAGCAGCGGCGCGGCGGTCCCTTACCGCGTCCCCACATCCGCCTGATCATGCCGATCTCTCCCACACTTGCAGAACGCATCGCTACCAGCCCCAAAGCCGAACTGCACATCCACATTGAAGGCTCGCTCGAACCCGAACTGATGTTCGCGCTGGCCGAGCGCAACGGCGTCAAGCTGCCGTATGCGTCCGTCGAAGAAGTGCGCGCCGCCTACGCCTTCGACGATCTGCAATCGTTCCTCGACCTGTACTACGCCGGCGCCAGCGTGCTGCTCACCGAGCAGGATTTCTACGACATGACCGCCGCGTATGTGGCGCGCGCGCTGGCCGACAACGTCCACCACGCCGAGATCTTCTTCGACCCGCAAACGCACACGGCGCGCAACGTGCCGATGCACGTGGTGATCAACGGCATCGTCCGCGCGCTGGATGATGCCGAGCGCGAGCATGGGTTCTCCAGCCTGCTGATCCTCTGCTTCCTGCGTCACCTGAGCGAAGAAGACGCCTTCGCCACGCTCGAAGCCGCCCTGCCCTATATCCAGGACCCGGCCAACCGCATCATCGGCGTGGGGCTGGATTCGTCGGAACGCGGCAACCCGCCGGAGAAGTTCGCGCGCGTGTTCGCCCGCTGCAAGGAACTGGGCCTGCGCTTGGTGGCCCATGCCGGTGAAGAAGGCCCGGCGCAATACGTGATCGACGCGCTCGACATCCTGAACGTGGAACGCATCGACCACGGCGTGCGCGCCATCGATGACGCCGCGCTCGTCAGGCGCCTGGCTGCCGAGCGCATCGCCCTGACGGTCTGCCCGCTGTCGAACGAAAAGCTGAAGGTCTACCCCGACTTGCGCGATCACTCGCTCAAGCAACTGCTGGATGCCGGCTGCGCAGTGACCCTGCACTCCGATGACCCGGCCTACTTTGGCGGCTACATGAACACCAACTGGCTCGCCACCTTCAACGCCCTCGACCTGTCCGCTGCCGATGCCCACACGCTTGCGCGCAACAGCTTCGAGGCGTCCTTCCTGCCCGAGCAGGACAAAGCCCTGTGGCTGGCCAAGGTCGACGACCACTGGAAAGCCACACATTAAAAATCACGAGACGACGATGACCACGATGCCTCCGACTTCCAACACCGTTCACGCCTACCGCGGCCGCGTGCTGCATTTCCTGCACGATCCGCAGTATCGCGAGCGCGATGCCTATGAGTATTGGGAAGACGGCCTGCTCGTGGTCATGGGCGGCAAAGTCGTGCAAGCTGGCGACTACGCCGCGCTGCGCGAGAACCTGCCTGCGGGAACGCAACTGCACGACTACAGCGGCAAGCTGATCGTGCCGGGCTTTATCGACACGCACGTGCACTTCCCGCAGACGGACATGATTGCATCGCCGTCGCCGGGCCTGCTGCACTGGCTGGAGACGTACACCTTCCCGGAAGAGCGCCGCTTCGAAAGCGAGCAGTACGCCGCTGGCGTCGCCTCGTTCTTCCTCGACGAACTGCTGCGCAACGGCACCACCAGCGCGATGGTGTGGAGCACCGTGCATCGCGGCTCGGCGGAGACGCTGTTCAGCCAAGCGCAGCAACGCGGCATGCGCCTGATCACCGGCAAGGTGATGATGGACCGCAACTGCCCGGAGTACCTGCAGGACACGGCGGAATCCGGCGCGCGCGACTCCGCCGATCTGATCTCGCGCTGGCACGGCAAGGACCGCCTGGCCTACGCCATCACGCCGCGTTTTGCACCCACCTCGAGCGAGGCGCAGCTGGCCGCCACTGGCGAGCTGGCCAAGCAGTACCCGGACGTCTTCATCCAAACCCACGTTGCTGAAAACCCGGACGAAGTGAAGTGGGTGGCCGAGCTGTTCCCGAACGCGCGCAGCTACCTCGACGTGTATGACCACTACGGCCTGCTGCGCAAGGGCGCCTTCTACGGCCACGCCATCTGGCTGGACGACAGCGACCGTCAGCGCATGGCGGAATCCGGCGCGGCCGTGGCGCACTGCCCCACGTCCAACCTGTTCCTGGGCAGCGGCCTGTACAACTTCCACAAGAACGACGCGCACCGCCTGGCGCTCACGCTCGCCACCGACGTGGGCGGCGGCAGCTCGTTCTCGATGCTGCGCACGATGGGCACGGCGCACAAGGTTGCGCGCATGGGCGGCTATCACCTGACCGCGTTGCGCATGTTCTACCTCGCCACGCGCGGCGCCGCCGAGGCGCTGGGCTGGGAAGACCGCATCGGCAGCTTCGTGCCGGGCGCCGAAGCCGACTTCATCGTGCTGGACCCGGCCGCCACGCCGCTACTGGCGCGCCGCAATGCACGCTCGGAAACGCTGGAGGAACTGCTGTTCTCGCTCGCGCTGCTGGGCGAAGACCGTGCGGTATCCGCCACTTACATCCAAGGTGAGCCGGCCAAATTTGCGGTTGGCGCCAACGCCTGATGCACTTATAATCGCGGCTTCCATTGGGGAGTAGCCGCTCGAAGTTGAGACTTCGAGGGCCACGTCAACAGACTTGACCGTCGCTGCAATGGCAGACGGTTATGGCGTGGTCACCCGCACCCGAATCTGCTCACGATCCGTAGCGAGCAGCCCGAGGTTGGACCGAGAAGCGCAACCGTACATGGGTACGGTGAGCATCGCAGGTTCAAGATCGGGTTGCGCAGTAGGATCGAGAGGAGATTCGCCGGTGACGCGCCTGGCGAGACCGATGACACACCTCTGCGGATAGGGCCGGCAGCGGTGCGTCATTGGTTCGCACACGGCCCGGACACCACAACAACATGGAAGCCTTCCTCGTCTCCACCGGCATCGTCGCCCTCGCGGAAATCGGCGATAAAACGCAGCTGCTGTCGATTCTGCTGGCCGCGCGTTTTCGCAAGCCAGTGCCGATCATCCTCGGCATCTTCATCTCCACCCTCGTCAATCACGCGCTAGCCGGCGCCGTCGGCGGCTGGATCACGCATGTGCTCGGCGAAAACGCGCTGCGCTGGATTCTCGGTATCGCGTTCATCGCCATGGCTGGCTGGATGCTGATTCCCGACAAGCTCGATGATGAAGAGGCGCCGAAAGACACGCGCGGCCTGGGCATTCTCGGCACCACCATCGTTGCGTTCTTCTTTGCCGAGATGGGCGACAAGACGCAGATCGCCACGGTGGCGCTGGCAGCACGCTTCAATGATGTGGTGTCGGTGGTGGCTGGTACGACCATCGGCATGCTGCTGGCCAACGTGCCTGCGGTGCTGATGGGCAACAAGTTCGCGTCGCGTATGCCGATCAAGCTGGTGCACCGGATCGCCGCGCTCATCTTCCTGGTGCTGGGTGTCCTGGCGCTGCTGGGTGTCGGCAAGTAAGTGCAGATCAAAGGCTCCGGGCGCCCGCTCAGCGCCTGCTAACAGCTTCGCAGCAACCACTTCGAGAGGTGGGGCAAGACCCCACCTCAAGTCGCACCTACAACGCGTATAGCGGTATCCAGATCAGCCCCCACAAGACGCACCGTAGACAGATTCCCGGGACAAAAAAAACGGGGCCGTAGCCCCGTTCAACCCTCACCGGTCATGTCACCCGCTAGGGAACGAATGACATGCTCCGATAAACCGTTTCTGTTGTTGCTCTTGCTCTGGCGTGCGCCTTAGTTGGTCTTTGCGCCGCCTTCAAACCACTTGGCGATGATCGTGCGCTCGTCATCGGTGATGTTCGTAACGTTGCCCAGCGGCATCAGCTTCTGTTGCACCACTTGCTGATAGACGAGCTGTGCATGCGCGGACAACTGGTCCGGCGTATCGAGCAATACGCCCTTAGCCGACGAAGGCATCAGAGTAGGATGAGCCGAGTGACATTGGTAGCACCGCGCGGTAACGACTGCCTGTACTTTGGCGAACTCCGAACCGCCAGCGGCTGACGGAGCGGCTACGGCAGGTGCCGAAGCGCCACCTTCTGCTGCTGCAACCGGAGCTGCTGCTGCGCTTTCCGCCACAGCAGGCGCTGCCGGTTGTTGCACCGGCGCCAGCCACACCGCCACGCCCAGCAGCACAGCAACGCCAGCTGCCGGATAACCCCAGTTCACCACGCCCTTGTGCTTCAGGATGAAGAACTGACGGATGAACACGCCAGCCACCATGATCAGGATCAGCACAGCCCAGTTGTACTTGAACGCGTACGTCATGCTGTAGTGGTTCGACAGCATCGCGAAGAGCACCGGCAGCGTGAAGTACGTGTTGTGCACGCTGCGCTGCTTGCCGCGCTTGCCGTGGATCGGGTCCGGCTTCTCGCCAGCCTTGAGCGAGGCCACCACCTTGCGTTGCCCCGGGATGATCCAGAAGAACACGTTGGCACTCATGATGGTCGCGATCATCGCGCCGATCAGCAGAAACGCTGCGCGGCCCGAGAACAGGTGGCACGCCGCAAACGCAGCCAGCGCCACATAGACCGCCACCAGAATGCCGACCACACGGTCGTTCTTGCCGAACACGCGGCAGATGGTGTCGTACACCAGCCAGCCGACCACCAGGAACGCCAGCGCCAGGAGCACCGCCGTCGTCGCCGTCATGTCGAACACGTTGCGGTCGATCATGTAGACGTTGGCGTTGAACAGGTACACCACCGTCAGCAGGGCAAAGCCCGACATCCAGGTGGAATACGACTCCCAGTAGAACCAGTGCAGATGATCCGGCAGTTGCTTTGGCGCCAGCAGGTACTTCTGCGGGTTGTAGAACCCGCCGCCGTGCACGGCCCACAGTTCGCCGTCGACGCCCTTGTCCTTCAGGTCCGGTGCGGTCGGCTTGGTCAGGCTGTTATCCAACCAGACGAAGTAGAACGACGAACCGATCCACGCGATCGCGACGATCACGTGCAGCCAACGCAAGAGCAAGTTGGCCCAGTCGAGGATATAGCCTTCCATGATGACTCCCTGCCCTGTTAGCTACCGCGATAGGTCGAATACGACCACGGCGACACCAGCAGCGGCACGTGGTAGTGCGCGCTGGTATCGGCCACGCCAAAGCGCAGCGTCACCACGTCCAGGAACGCGGGCTCGGGGAGTTTGACGCCGGCTGCGCGGTAGTACTCGCCCACCGCGAAGTCCAGCTCATAGACGCCGGTCTGCAGCGCGTCGCCTTCCAGCAGCGGCGCATCGCAACGGCCATCGTGATTGGTGCGAACCGATTTCACCGGTTGGCGCTGATTGTCGACAATCTTAAACAGAGCGATCGCCAGGTTTTGACCCGGCGTGCCTGCAGCGGTGTCGAGCACATGGGTAGTCAAGCGTCCCATTTGTCTTCCTCTGTAGTTCGAATTTTCAGAAGCGCCGCTGCCTCCACTTGCACCTCGCGCCAATCCCTTGTGTCCAAGGCTGGACAAGGGCTGGCGTCGGGGCCCGCTCGGTACGTGCTGTGCACGCATCCCGGCGCGCGTCCAGCCGGTTTACGCTTGCCGCCTTCATATGGAAGAGACATGCCAAACCGGCAAAGCCGTCGCTCGTTCTGGGCTCGACTCCCTGTCCTCGTGGGGACTTGAAACAGGGATTTCCCTAGTTTGTCGAATTCCCGAACGCATTTTGTTGACAATATTGAAGGCGCCCACGAATAATTGTCAACAGATTTTCGCAGTTGCTTATGCTGCGATGCGTTACTCAAAGGCGGGTCTGCCATGTCCAAGAATCTCAAGCTGGTCTCCACGGAAACGACGCTAAAGCCCGGTACGTCGGGCACCAAGGCATCGGGGGCACGTATGTCGGTTGAAGAACGGATGTACCACGAGATCTACGACGCGATCATGGAACACCGCCTGCCTCCGCGCACGAAGCTGACGGAGCATGCGCTTTGCGAAATCTATGCCACCGCACGCCATACGGTGCGCAAGGTCTTCTCCCAACTGGCTGCTGACGGGCTGGTTGATCTGGAGCCAAATCGCGGCGCCTTCATTGCCGCGCCCTCCATTGACGAAGCGCACGCCATGTTTGAGCTGCGCCAGATCCTGGAGCGCGCCGTGCTCGACAAGGTCGGCGCTAGCAGCGACCCCAAGGCGGCCATCGCGCCCCTGATGGAACTCGTCAAGCAGGAGCGCCAGGCGTTCGTCACGCAGGACCGCCCGCGCTGGATCCGCCTGTCGGCAGAGTTCCACGTTGCGCTGGCCGAACAGTCCGGTAACCCGCTGGTGGTCGAAATGATGCGCCGACTGGTGTCGCGCACCACGCTGATGATTGCCAGCGTCGAAGCCCCGGGCAACAACGCCTGCTCGTTCGACGAACACCTCGACATCCTCAACGCACTGGAGCGCGGCGACGCCAGCGCTGCCCAGGCCCACATGGCCCAGCACTTGCAATGCTGCGCAGACCGCGTGCGCCCCGAGGCGCCCGCTGATTTCGATCTGCGCTCGGTATTGGGCCCGCGCGGCACGGAGAAAGGCTAAGTCAAGGACCAGTTTTGCTGTATTGGGCGAGCTGGCACGACAGAGGCCGGCCGCCGCAAGCCGGACGCCCGTCCGGCTGACCACCCGAAGGAGACCTTCATGACAAGCAGCACCATCGCCGCCCCCACGGCGGATTTGACCAATGAGCGCGTGGCGTACGGACGCCTGCTCGCATTGGGGTTGCAACATGTATTGGTAATGTATGCAGGCACCGTGGCGGTGCCGCTCATCGTGGGCGGCGCACTACATCTGCCCAAGGAGCAGATGGCTTTCCTGATCAATGCCGATTTGTTTGCGGCTGGTCTTGCCACGCTCATCCAGGCATTCGGCATCTGGAAGTTTGGTATTCGCATGCCGGTCATGATGGGTGTGACCTTCGCCTCCGTCGGCCCGATGATCGCCATCGGCACCGACCCCACCATCGGCCTGCTGGGCATTTATGGCGCGGTCATCGCGGCGGGGATATTCGGGATCATCGTTGCGCCGCTCATGGGGCGCGTGCTTGGCCTCTTCCCACCGGTTGTGACGGGCACCGTCATTACGCTGATCGGCATGTCGCTGATGGGCGTGGGCATCAACTGGGCCGCAGGCGGTCAGCCGACCAAGAAAGCGGTGGTCGACGGCGTGCTGCAAACCGTACCGAACCTGGAATACGGCAATCTCGGCAACCTGGCCATCGCAGCGGCGGTGTTGGTCATCATCCTGTTGCTGACCAAGTACGGCAAAGGCCTGATCGGCAACATCGCCGTGCTGCTGGGTATCGTGATCGGCACGTTCATCGCCATGGCATTCGGCAAGGTCAGCTTTGCCGGCATTGCCGACGCCGACTGGATGGCCGTCATCACGCCACTGCACTTCGGCATGCCGACCTTCCACTTCGGCGCCATCGCCTCGATGTGCATCGTGATGATGATCACGCTGGTGGAATCGACCGGCATGTTCCTGGCCCTGGCCGAGATCACCGGCAAGAAGCTTTCCACCGATGACCTGACCCGCGGCCTGCGCGCGGACGGTCTGGGCACCGTGATCGGCGGTGTGTTCAACACCTTCCCGTACACCTCGTTCTCGCAGAACGTGGGCTTGGTGACCGTCACCGGCGTGCGCTCGCGTTTCGTGGCAGCCATGGGCGGCATCATCCTGATCGTGCTGGGGCTGTTCCCGAAGATGGCGCATATCGTGGCTTCGGTGCCCTCCTTCGTGCTGGGCGGCGCCGGCATCGTGATGTTTGGCATGGTGGCCGCCACGGGCGTGCGCATCCTGGGCTCGATCGATTTCAACAAGTACCGCCACAACCTGTTCATCGTGGCCATCTCGATCGGCTTCGGCATGATCCCGACGCTGGCGCCGACGTTCTTCCAGTACCTGCCGCATTGGCTGGAACCGGTCACGCACAGCGGCATCGTGCTGGGCACGCTGGTCGCCGTCACGCTGAACCTCTACTACAACGGCATGCAGTCCGCCGAGCACGCCATGCGCGACGCTGCTGCCAACACCCACGGCACGGAGTAATTGCATGAACGCCACTGTCGCGCACAACGACCCGCTTCTGATCGCTCGGCACGCTGATGTGCTGGTCACGATGGATGCGCAACGCCGCGAGATCCCCGACGGCGCCCTGGTGGCGCGCGGTGGCGTGATCGAATGGGTGGGTGCCACGGCCGATCTGCCGACGCAGTATCGCGATGCCGCTCGTGACACAACCCGCCAGCCCAACGTGCGTGTGATGGAGCTGCGCGACCACGTGGTCACGCCCGGCTTCGTCAACACGCACCACCACATGTATCAAAGCCTGACGCGCGCCCTGCCCGCTGCGCAGGATGCCGAACTGTTCGGCTGGCTCACGAACCTGTATCCGGTGTGGGCGGGTCTCACACCTGAGATGGTGCGTGTGTCGACACTCACAGCGATGGCGGAACTGCTGCTCTCGGGCTGCACAACCTCCAGCGACCACCTGTATTTGTATCCCAACGGCAGCCGGCTCGATGATTCGATCGAAGCTGCGCAGCAGATCGGCATGCGCTTTCACGCCGCGCGCGGCAGCATGAGCGTCGGTCGCAGTCAGGGGGGCCTGCCACCGGACCGCGTGGTCGAGGGCGAAGAAGCCATCCTCAAGGAAACGCAGCGCCTGATCGAAACCTGGCACGACGCCGATCGCCATTCCATGCTGCGCCTGGTGGTGGCGCCATGCTCCCCCTTCTCCGTCTCGCGCGATCTGATGCGTGAATCGGCCAAGCTCGCGCGCAGCTACGGCGTGTCGATGCACACCCACCTGGCCGAGAACGACAACGACATCGCCTACTCGCGCGAGAAGTTCGGCATGACGCCGGCTGAGTATGCGGAAGACCTCGGCTGGGTCGGCCGCGACGTCTGGCATGCGCACTGCGTGAAGCTCGATGCGCACGGCATCGACGTATTTGCGCGTACCGGCACTGGCGTCGCACATTGCCCCTGCTCGAACATGCGTCTCGCCTCGGGCATTGCGCCCATCCGCACCATGCGCGATGCCGGCGTGCCCGTCGGCCTGGGCGTAGACGGCAGCGCCTCGAACGATGGCGCCCACATGCTCGGTGAAACGCGCCAGGCGATGCTGCTCGCGCGCGTCGGCTTCGGCCCTGCGGCGATGAGCGCGCGTGAGGCGCTGGAAATCGCTACGCTCGGCGGTGCCCGTGTGCTCAACCGCGACGACATCGGCGCGCTCGCCCCCGGCATGTCGGCTGACTTTGTCAGCTTCGACCGCCATCAAGTCAGCTTTGCCGGCGCCGACCACGACCCGGTCGCTGCGCTGGTCTTCTGCGCCCCGTCCAACGTGGCGCACAGCGTGATCAACGGGCGCGTGGTCGTTGAAGACGGCCGCCTGACCACGCTGGAACTCGATGCCCATCTCACGGTTCACCGGAAGCTCGCGCTGGAACTGGCGCAAGCTGCCCGGGCAGTCTCGGCCTGACGTGATGGAGGCTCGCCAATTTCATGACAAGACCGTACTACTGCGGCGTTCCTGCAACAGCGGCAACCCGGCGCCATCAAGCTGCCGCCCCCGCCCGCTGGCAGGAACAACATCCAACCGTGATGTCGTGAATTTGGAAAGCGCCATTTCACCGTCTGACCGGTGTTGTATGAAGTCTCCTCGACCCAAGAAATCATGACCAACAATAGCTATCCGCGCGATCTCATCGGTTACGGCAAAAACCCGCCCAACGCCAACTGGCCGGGCGGCGCGCGCGTAGCACTGCAGTTCGTCCTCAACTACGAAGAAGGCGGTGAAAACTGCGTGCTGCACGGCGATGCCGGCTCGGAGCAATTTCTCTCCGAGATCATCGGCGCGGCGGCCTACCCAGCTCGCCACATGAGCATGGAAGGCATCTACGAATACGGCTCGCGCGCGGGCGTCTGGCGCATCCTGCGCGAGTTTGAGAAACGCGGCCTGCCGATGACGATCTTCGGCGTGTCGATGGCCCTGCAGCGCCATCCGGACGTGACGCAAGCCTTCGTCGATCTCGGCCATGAGATTGCCTGCCACGGTTGGCGCTGGATCCACTACCAGAACATCGATGAGGCCACCGAGCGCGAGCACATGCGCATTGGCGTCGAGATCATCCGCCAGTTGACCGGCAACGCCCCGCTGGGCTGGTACACCGGCCGCGACAGCCCCAACACGCGCCGCCTGGTGGTCGAGCACGGCGGCTTCGCCTATGACGCCGACTACTACGGCGACGACCTGCCCTTCTGGACTGAAGTCGAAGTCTCGGGCGGTGAAAAGAAGCCGCACCTGGTGGTGCCGTACACGCTCGACACCAACGACATGCGCTTCGCCAGCCCGCAAGGCTTCAACACGGCCGACCACTTTTACCAGTACCTGAAGGACGCCTTCGACGTGCTGTACGAGGAAGGCGACCCCAACGGGCTGGCACAGCCGAAGATGCTGTCGATCGGCATGCACTGCCGCCTGCTGGGTCGACCCGGGCGCTTCCGCGCACTGCAGCGCTTCCTGGATTACGTGCAATCGCACGACAAGGTGTGGATCTGCCGGCGCATCGACATTGCGCAGCACTGGATGCAGAACCACCCGTATGCAAAGCAACCCGTTTTGAGCACCGCTGCATGAGCCAGATCACTTACACCCTCTCACAACTTAACGGCATGGACGCAGCGCAGTTCGTGCAAACCCTCGGCGGTATCTACGAACATTCGCCGTGGGTAGCCGAGCAAGCTGCCATGCAGCGCCCGTTTGCATCGATCGATGCGTTGACCGCCGCCATGCGTAAGGCCGTCGACACTGCGGGTGAAGACGCGCAACTCAAGCTTGTGCGTGCTCACCCGGAGCTGGCCGGCAAGGCCGCTGTGCGCGGTGAGCTGACCGCCGAGTCGACACGTGAGCAAAGCGGTGCCGGCCTGAACCAGTGCACGCCCGAAGAGTTCACACGCCTGCAGGCGCTCAACGCCCAGTACAACGAGAAGTTCGGCTTCCCGTTCATCCTGGCGGTGCGTGGCTATGACCGCCACGGCATCATCGACAACTTCAGCAAGCGTGTTGAGAACGACCGCGACACTGAACTGCGTACATCTCTGGAACAGATTCATCGCATCGCCGGTTTCCGTCTGAACGATTTGATTTCAGGCTGACAGCACGACGCTGCAAACGTAGCGAGCACGGGGCGCTGCCCGGCCGGATTGCCTGACCGGCCGGTCCGCGATTGCACCAGAGAGTGCAGCGTGGTGTGCGGCACAAGACCTCACACAGGAGACAGCAACATGCAATGGACCATCAAGCGCAGCATCACGACGCTTGCGGTGTTGTCCGTGTTCACGGTTGTGAACGCAAACGCCATTGGCCAGTCGCCCGCGCCGCAGCCCGCTCAAAAGGCCAGCGCCAACGCTGCGCGCACCACCTACTCCATCGCACAGCTCAATGCCATGAGTGATGCGCAGTTTGTGCAAGCGCTCGGCGGCGTCTATGAGCACTCGCCTTGGGTAGCCGAACGCGTGGCATCGCAGCGTCCGTTTGCCTCAGCCGACGCACTGCGCGCCGCCATGCGCCATGTAGTGGAGCGCGCAGGTGAAGCGCAGCAGATCACGCTGGTGCGCGCTCACCCGGAACTGGCTGGCAAGGCCGCCGAGCGCGGCGAGATGACCGCCGCCTCCACCAGCGAGCAAGGTGGTGCGGGCCTGAACCAGTTGACACCCGAAGAGTTGGTACGCCTGCAAAGCCTCAACGCACGTTACAGCGAGAAGTTCGGCTTCCCGTTCGTCATGGCCGTGCGCGGCTATGACCGGCAGGCCATCTTCGATGCCATGACCAAGCGGCTGAATAACGACCACGACACCGAACTGCGCAATGCGTTAGAGCAGATCAATCGCGTCGTGAGCTTCCGCTTGAATGATTTGATTTCAGGTTAATCAGCAAAAACGCTGTGGGCGCGGTGTCATGGGGCATAGGACACCGCACGGCATGGAACCTGACCGGCCGGCCTGCGACTGCATCAAAGAATGCGGCGCAACCCACAGTGATCTTCAACAACAAAGGAGGTAGCAAATGCAGTCCAAATTCAAGCGTGGCGCTGCTGCGCTGGCAGTGGCATCGGCACTGGGGGCAATGAGTGCCGGTGCGCAAGCGCAATCGTCCGTCACGCTGTACGGCCTGGTGGATGCCTGGGCCGGCATGACCAAGAACCTGGGCGCGTCTGACCGCGCGGCGGTTGTCAACTCGGGCGGCATGTCCACGTCGTACTGGGGCATGAAGGGCAACGAAGATCTGGGCAACGGCCTGAAGGCGATCTTCGCGTTGGAAGCCTTCTTCCGCCCCGACACCGGCAAGGCCGGCCGCTTTGATGGCGACACGTTCTTCGCGCGTAACGCCAACGTGGGGCTGTCGTCCAACACCTGGGGCACGATCAAGCTCGGCCGCATTACGCCGCCGTACTTCGTTTCGACAATCCTGTTCAACCCGTACGGCGATTCGTACACTTTCTCGCCGATGGTGTTCCACACCTACCTGGGCAACGGCCTCACCGGCCCCGGCGGCATCTCGGGTCTGGTGGGCGATTCGGGTTGGAACAACTCGATCCTGTACAGCACGCCGGACTTCAATGGCCTGACCGGCAACTTCATCTACGGTGCGGGCGAGCAAGCCGGCCACAATGGCCAGAACAAGTGGGGCGGCAACTTCCTCTACTTCCACGGCAACTTCGCAGCCACGGCAGCCTTCCAGCAAGTGCGCTTCGATTCGAAACCGGGCGACCTGAACAGCCTGGTGGCAGGCTTCCAGCGTCAGTCGGCAGCACAACTGGGCGCCACATACGACTTCGGCGTGGTCAAACTGTACGGTCAGTACCAGTACATCAAGAACACGATCGCCACGGGTGACGCCAAGAGCAACGGCGGCCAACTGGGTGCATCGATTCCGCTGGGCGCGGGCAGCATCCTGGCATCGTACGCATACACGAAGACCTCGGGTGCCGCAGACGTGAAGCGCAACACCTGGGCCATCGGCTACGACTACTCGCTGTCCAAGCGTACCGACGTGTACGCCGCGTACTTCCGCGACAAGGTCTCGACCCTGTCGTCCGCCGACACCTTCGGCGTGGGCATCCGCGCGAAGTTCTAAGCGGTTGCTTTCCTTGTCACCGCCCGCGTGTCGACAGCGCGGGCGGATCCTTCAAACGGCGTTCCGGGGCTCGGGCGCCGTTTTTTTCTGCCCGCCTGTCAATCTCCCGATCTCGAGCCCGCCATGAAAAACGGCGCCTGAATTGCTTCAGGCGCCGCTTCTCATTCGAGGCCGTCGCACGCAGCGCGGCCCTGGTTTGGCAAGTCAGCCGATCAACGTGCCGCCGACACGTCTGCCACCGCCAGCGCCGTCATGTTGACGATACGGCGCGACGTAGCCGACGGGTTCAGGATGTGCACCGGCTTGGCTGCGCCCAGCAAAATCGGGCCCACCGTCACGCCCTGCCCGCCCGTCATCTTGAGCACGTTGAACGTGATGTTGGCCGCGTCCAGCGTCGGCATCACCAGCAGGTTGGCACTGCCTGCAAACGCGCTCTTCGGCAGGAAGTGGTGGCGGATGTCTTCCGACAGCGCCGCATCACCCTGGATCTCGCCCTCCACCTGCAGCTCGGGCACCTCGGCCTTCAGCAGGTCATACGCCGCACGCACCTTGCGCGCCGACGCACTCTTCGACGAGCCGAACATCGAGTGCGACAGCATCGCCACCTTCGGCTCCTGGCCAAAGCGGCGCACTTCTTCTGCCGCCAGCTTGGTGATGTCGGCCAGCTCTTCGGCGCTCGGGTTCTCGTTGACGAAGGTGTCCGTGATGAACAGCGTGTGCTTCTCCAGCATCAGGCCGTTCATGGCGGCGAACACCTTGGCGTTCGGGGCCAGGCCGATCACGTCGCGCACATGTTCCAGGTGTGCATCGAAGCGGCCGACGGTGCCGCACAGCATCGCGTCAGCATCGCCCAGGCGCACCAGCAGCGCGCCGATCAGCGTGTTCGAGCGGCGCAGCGCCGACTTGGCCATATCCGGCGTCACGCCATTGCGACCCATCAGCTCGTGATACGTCGTGTGGTACTGGTGGTAACGCGCATCATCTTCCGGGTTCACCAGTTCGAAGTGCACGCCCGCCTTCAGGCGCAGGCCAGCCTTCTGGATGCGCATTTCGATCACGTGCGGGCGGCCGATCAGGATCGGCTTGGCCAGGCCTTCGTCCACCACCGTCTGCACGGCGCGCAGCACGCGCTCTTCTTCACCTTCGGTGTAGACAACGCGCTTCGGGTTGGCCTTGGCGGCCGAGAACACCGGGCGCATGGTCAGGCCGGTGTGGTAGACGTAGTCGCTCAACTGGGCGCGATAGGCATCCAGATCCTTGATCGGGCGCGTGGCCACGCCGGACTCTTCCGCAGCCTTGGCAACCGCCGGGGCGATCTTCTCGATCAGGCGCGAGTCGAACGGCTTCGGGATGATGTAGTCCGGGCCGAAAGTCAGGTCCTGGCCAGCGTAGGCCTGCGCCACGGCGTCGTTGGTTTCGGCTTCGGCCAGCTCAGCGATGGCCTTCACGCACGCAAGCTTCATCGCTTCCGTGATCTTGGTGGCGCCGCAATCGAGCGCGCCACGGAAGATGTACGGGAAGCACAGCACGTTGTTGACCTGGTTCGGGTAATCCGAACGGCCCGTGGCGACGATGCAGTCCGGGCGGGCGGCCTTGGCCACTTCCGGGCGGATTTCCGGCTCGGGGTTGGCCAGCGCCAGGATAATCGGCTTCGGTGCCATGGTCTTGACCATGTCGGCCGTCACCACGCCGGCAGCCGAGCAGCCGAGGAAGACATCAGCATCGCGCATGATGTCAGCCAGCGTACGGGCCGACGTGTCCTGCGCGTAACGCGCCTTGTTCGCCTCCATCTTGGCGTCGCGGCCAGCGTAGATCACGCCCTTCGAGTCGACCACGTAGATGTTCTCGCGCTTGACGCCCAGGCCCACCATCACGTCCAGGCAGGCAATGGCTGCAGCACCTGCGCCCGACACGGCCACCTTCACGCTGCCGATCTCCTTGCCAACGACCTTCAGGCCATTGAGCAGCGCCGCAGACGAGATGATTGCCGTGCCATGCTGATCGTCGTGGAAGACGGGGATGTTCAGCCGGTCACGCAGCTTCTGCTCGATGTAGAAGCACTCCGGCGCCTTGATGTCTTCCAGGTTGATACCGCCCAGCGTCGGCTCCAGCGCCGCGATGATGTCAACCAGCTTGTCCGGATCGCGCTCGGCCAGTTCGATGTCGAACACGTCGATACCGGCAAACTTCTTGAACAGGCAGCCCTTGCCTTCCATCACCGGCTTACTGGCCAGCGGGCCGATGTCGCCTAGGCCCAGCACGGCGGTGCCGTTGGTGATCACGCCGACG
This sequence comes from Ralstonia sp. AU12-08, assembly GCF_000442475.1. Taxonomy (NCBI): domain Bacteria; kingdom Pseudomonadati; phylum Pseudomonadota; class Betaproteobacteria; order Burkholderiales; family Burkholderiaceae; genus Ralstonia; species Ralstonia sp. AU12-08. The sequence goes on from NZ_ASZV01000024.1 coordinate 82,265, forward strand.
AGGTTGCCACGCGAGGTGTACTCAGCCGCCAGCGCCGGATCCTGCTCGATCGCCAGACACGGATACGCCACGCCCGGCGAGTACGCCAGCGACAGATCCCGCTGGTTGATCAGCGCCTTGGTCGGGCGCACCTCGATCTTGCCGCGCGTCGGGGCGCGGTGGTATTCAAACGCGGCGCGGCGCAGTTCGGCCTCGGCGCCCTGGTCTTGGGAATCGGGCGAGGCGTCGTGAAGCTTGTCGTTCATGTCGATGAATCCTGATGGAGCCTGATGAGGAGTTCCGCAGATGAGACGCACGTGCGCTCAGGCAGAAACTCCCTGAGACGAAGTGGCAAAAAACAGTGAGAACAGAGAGAAACCGGGAGCAAGGCCGCAGGCGCTGCGGTGCACCGTCAGGAGGGTAGCGACGGCGCGCAGGCTGCGCCGGCCAGGGGTGGCGGTCGGCGCGAGATGGGATGGAGTGACAACGCTCAAGCGAGGGTACGGCTGGCGGCCCGCAAATTAGGTCATGCATTCTAACGTAGACCGCCTGCCAAAACCCACTCAGGCACACTACTTAGCCGCTGGTTTCACCGATGGATCAACGGGCAGTTCCACTAGGATGGGCTGCGCATTCGGCGCCGGGAAATTGGCGAAGGCGCTGCGAATCAGATACGGCATCACCGCAGTCAACGAACCGTCACCCCCCTGAGTCTGCGCGGTCACTTGATAGACCCGCTTGCCCGATGCCGCTTCTTCAATGTCAACGTGATAGGCATAGAACGGCACCTGCACGTTGGTGTCGACATATTGCGGACCCCACGGGCCCCAGGGCCCCCACGGACCACGCCACGGACCCCATGGGCCAGGGCCCCAGTACGGATCGGGGTAGACCGGCTGGCGCACCTGCACAAGGCGTGTGGCGGTCGAATAGTTCAGGCGGACGAGATAGCGTGCGCTGGCACGCGGCGCGCTGGTAAAACCGCGAGCGGCAAGTTGGTCGGACGTCCAGGCCTCGTAGGTCTGGCGCTCCAGGTCATTTTGCTGCGCTGCAGTATGCTCAAACGCATAGGTGCGCGGCGGCGCGTCTTCCCAGCCGGGTTGCTTGAATGCCGTGACCTGGCTGGTGACGGTGCTGGCACAACCCGCCAGCAGGCTGGCCGCCATCAGCGCCCCGGCCATCGGCCAGATACCGGATGGTTTGATCCTCTTGATCCAATTCCACATAGAAAATCCCCCTACTCTTCAATCAGACAGGTTCCGCTGCGCCCGCAAGGCGTTGCGCCGGGCCTTTTACTCAGAGTCACCCTGCACGCCGAAGATTCCCCCAGGGACCTCCCCAGATGGGCCTGAGTACAATGGTCTTTTGCGTTCCGCTACGAGGATGTTACCGATGTTGCGCACCGATACCGCCGTGACGATTTACCGCAAGGATTACGCTGCCCCCGCGTTCCGCATTGATGAGGTGGCGCTGGAGATCGACCTCGTGCCCGAGCACACCCGCGTCGTCAACCGCATGCGCATGACGCGCACGGCAGCAGCCAAGCCGCTCGTGCTGGTGGGCGAAGGGCTGGAGCTGGCGGGCGCAACCATTGATGGCCAGGCCCTCTCCGGCCTGCAGGCCAACGGCGACACACTGACCATCGACGCCGTGCCGGCCGATGTCGGCACCAGCTTCACGCTGGAACTGACGACCTACTGCAACCCGGCAGCCAACTCGTCGCTGATGGGGCTGTACGTTTCCAACGGCAACTTCTTCACGCAGTGCGAGGCCGAGGGCTTCCGCAAGATCACCTACTTCCTCGACCGGCCCGACGTGATGACGGTCTACACCGTCACGCTGCGCGCCTCGAAGGCGGACTACCCCGTGCTGCTGTCCAACGGCAACCTGGTCTCTGAGCGCGACCTGCCGGACGGCCGCCACGAAGCCGTGTGGCACGACCCGTTCAAGAAGCCGTCGTACCTGTTCGCGCTGGTGGCAGGCAAGCTCGAATGCATTGAAGAGCGCATCCAGTCCGCCTCGGGCAAGGAGAAGCTGCTGCAGGTGTGGGTTGAGGCGCAAGACCTGGGCAAGACGCGCCATGCGATGGATTCGCTCATCGACTCGATCCACTGGGACGAACGCCGCTTCGGGCTGGAGCTCGATCTGGACCGCTTCATGATCGTTGCCGTGGGCGACTTCAACATGGGCGCGATGGAGAACAAGGGCCTGAACATCTTCAACACGAAGTACGTGCTAGCCAATGCCGAGACCGCCACCGATGTGGATTTCGCCAACATCGAATCGGTGGTCGGCCACGAGTACTTCCACAACTGGACAGGTAACCGCGTCACCTGCCGCGACTGGTTCCAGTTGAGCCTGAAGGAAGGCCTGACGGTATTCCGCGATCAGGAGTTCTCCGCAGACATGGCCGCGCAAGCAGGCGATGAGGCCGCTGCCGCAAGCGCCCGCGCCGTCAAGCGTATTGAAGACGTGCGCCTGCTGCGCCAAGCGCAGTTCCCCGAGGATGCGGGCCCGATGGCCCACCCGGTGCGCCCTGACAGCTACGAAGAGATCAACAACTTCTACACCGTCACGGTGTACGAGAAAGGCGCAGAAGTCGTGCGCATGTACCAGACCTTGCTGGGCCGCGATGGCTTCCGCAAGGGCATGGATCTGTACTTCCAGCGCCACGACGGCCAGGCTGTCACGTGCGATGACTTCCGCGCCGCCATGGCCGACGCCAACGGCCGCGATCTCACGCAATTCGGCCGCTGGTACAGCCAGGCCGGTACACCAATCGTGGCAGTCGAAGGCCATCACGACGCGGCCACGCGCACCTACACGCTCACGCTGCGCCAGCGCTGCGAGCCGGTCGGTATCGAAGTGAACAGCGGCATCCAGAAGCAGCCGTTCCACATTCCGTTTGCCGTGGGCCTGATCGACAGCCAGGGCCGTGACTTGCCGCTACGCTTGCGCGGCGAAGCTGCATCGCTCTCGCCCGTCACCACGCGCGTGCTCGATTTCACCGAGGCCAAGCAGACCTTCGTCTTCGAAGACGTGGCCGAAGCGCCTCTGCCCTCGCTGCTGCGCAATTTCTCTGCGCCAGTCGTCGTCGAATACGGTTATACGACTGAGCAGCTCACCTTCCAGCTCGCGCACGATTCCGACCCGTTCAATCGCTGGGAAGCCGGCCAACGTCTGGCGACCGACACGCTGCTACGCATGGTGGCGGACATCCAGCACGGCCGCGCGCCTGCAGTCGACCCGGCGCTTGTCGAAGCACTGCGCGCCGTGGTGGCCGACGCCTCGCTCGACCCCGCCTTCCGCGAGCAGATGCTGATTCTGCCCGCCGAGAGCTACTTGGCGGAGCGCATGGATGTGGCCGACCCGGCTGCCATTCACACCGCGCGCCGCACGCTGCTCTGTACGCTGGCTGAAAAGCTCTATGCCGAACTACTGCGCGCCTACCAAGACAACGAAACCGACGGCCCCTACTCGCCCGATGCCGTATCGGCCGGCAAGCGTGCGCTCAAGAACATCGCATTGGGCTATCTGGCGAATACCGAAACGCCCGAGGCACTGGCGCTGGCAGAACAACAGTACGCCCACGCCACCAACATGACCGACCGCATGGGTGCGCTCACCGCCCTGGTCAATAGCTACGCCCCCGGCCGCGAAGCTGCATTGACCGACTTCTACACGCGCTTTGCCGACGACGCGCTCGTCATCGACAAGTGGTTCTCATTGCAGGCCATGCAGCGGGGCGCCACGGGCAAGCCAACGTTGGAAACCGTGCGCGCGCTGATGACACATCCGGCCTTCACGCTGCGCAACCCGAACCGCGCCCGCTCGCTCATCTTCAGCTTCTGCTCGGGCAACCCTGCGCAGTTCCACGCTGCTGATGGCTCCGGCTATGCGTATTGGGCCGAGCAGGTGCTGGCGCTCGACGCCATCAACCCGCAGGTGTCCGCCCGGCTGGCGCGTGTAATGGACCGCTGGCGCAAGTACGTGCCCACGCTGCGCGACGCGATGCAGGACGCGCTCAAGCGCGTAGCGGCGCACCCGAGCTTGTCGCGTGACGTGCGCGAGATCGTCAGCAAGGCGCTGGCGTGAACATTGCGTCAGGTAAAATCGCGCCCGTCTCAGGAGAACCCATGAAGCGCATCAACCTCACCCGCTACCTGATCGAAGAGCAGCGCGAGCACAACACCATCCCGGCCGAGCTGCGCCTGCTGCTCGAAGTCGTGGCGCGTGCCTGCAAGGCGATCTCGCACAGCGTCAACAAGGGCGCCTTGGCCGGCGTGCTCGGCTCGGCCGGCACCGGCAACGTGCAAGGCGAAACCCAGCAAAAGCTGGACGTGATCGCCAACGAAGTGCTGCTCGAAGCCAACGAATACGGCGGCAACCTGGCCGCCATGGCCTCGGAAGAAATGGAATCGTTCTACGAGATTCCGCACCGCTATCCGAAGGGCGAATACCTGCTGCTGTTCGATCCGCTCGACGGCTCGTCCAACATTGACGTGAACGTGTCGATCGGCACGATCTTCTCGGTGCTGCACATGCCCAAGCCGGGCGAAACCGTGACCGAAGCCGACTTCATGCAGCCGGGCGCCAAGCAGGTCGCCGCCGGCTACGCCGTGTACGGCCCGCAGACTACGCTGGTGCTGACCGTCGGCAACGGCGTGCACATGTTCACGTTGGACCGCGAAGTCGGCAGCTTCATCCTGACCAGCCGCGACGTGAAGATCCCCGCCGACACCAAGGAATTCGCCATCAACATGTCGAACATGCGCCACTGGGCCCCGCCCGTGCGCCGCTACATCGACGAATGCCTGGCCGGTACCGAAGGCCCGCGCGGCAAGGATTTCAACATGCGCTGGATCGCCTCGATGGTGGCCGACGTGCATCGCATCCTCACGCGCGGCGGCATCTTCATGTACCCGTGGGACAAGCGCGAGCCAGGCAAGGCCGGCAAGCTGCGCCTGATGTACGAAGCCAACCCGATGGCCTTCCTGGTGGAACAGGCCGGCGGCGCGGCCACCAACGGCCAGCAGCGCATCCTGGACATCCAGCCGGAAAAGCTGCACCAGCGTGTGGCCGTGGTCCTGGGTTCGAAGAACGAGGTGGATCGCGTCACGCAGTACCACCTGGAAGCCGAAAAAACGGCGTAACCACGCCGTGTAAGGGCAGTGTTTCAGCGGCTCTTGCAGAGCGACAAAAAGTTCTGTTAGAATCGCTGTTTCCGACGCCGCTGTAGCTCAGTCGGTAGAGCAGCGCATTCGTAATGCGAAGGTCACCAGTTCGATTCCGGTCAGCGGCACCAGAATTCAAAAAGCCCAGTCTTCATCGACTGGGCTTTTTGCTTTTTGGCTTTCTGAAGCCGATCAGGCCGCCGGAATGCGCAGCTCCTGACCCCATCTGCCACGGCTGTCACGCTCGCCCTGCTTACCGCAGGTTAAGCCGCGCCATGAGCGCAGCAACACCCTCGGTGAGGCATTGCATGCCGACACCAACCTGTAGAAATGAGCGCGCCTTGTGACGCGCCCCCATACGCGACTCCGTCTAGGTTCCAGCACCCGCTGTCGCTGGCGTGCTGGAACCTGAGTCGGATCGTACTTCGCCCTTTCGCTCAGTTGTACGTGTACACCGCGCTCTTGAGGCTGTTGTCCAGCATGCGATAGTTGAACAGCACCGAACGCGTGCCAGAGCTGGTCAGGGCCGGCACTTGCTGCGAGTTCGGCAAGCCGATCACCACCGAGGTCGCACCCCTGGCCACGTTGGTTGACGCGCTATAGGTGCCTTTCAAGTCCACCGTGACAGCGGCGCTGCTGATCTGCTGGGCCGACGGGTTCTGCGCCCAATCCACCGCCAGCGAAGACAGCACGCCGTTGGTGCCGCTGTTGGACGGGTTCAGACCCGCCAGCGTCTGGCTGCCTGGCGTATTCCACGGGAGGTTCACCGCCTGCGTTGCCTGCACCAAATCGGTTAGCAGCGTCTTGTAATAGATGCGGTCCGGCGTGGTCTGTGAGCCATAGAACAACTCAACCTTGTACCGCGCGCCCTTACTGACGGGTGTCGAATCCAGGGTATCCGACGCCTGCGCCCAGACCGGGTTACTGAAATCGCTCCGCGGCGCTGCCAACGTGGTCGCCGCAGAGCCCGTCAGGCCGACCGTGCGGGCGAACCAGAAGTTGGGACAGTTGTACGTGGCCGTGCCGCCGTTGCTGCAACGGGTGGTAGCCGGGACCGTACCAAACTTGTTGCTCACATCCATGTACTGCTGAGTCGGCTCGTTGCTGTCGCCAGTGGGCGCGATATAGACCAAGCCACTGGTAGGCAAACCCGGCCCAGTCACGCGCGCAAAGTTCAGGTTGCCGTTGCTGTTGACGCTGCCCGGACCCATAGCGTTGATCCAGAACTGAATGCCCGTCTGGAAGTGGCTGTAGCTATTGCTGTTGGCGCTGGTGCCGGCAAAGCTCGGATTGACCTGTTCGACCCGGCGAACCTGCAGTCGGTCGATCACCTCCACCGGCTGTTGGTTGCCGACGACCCACCAGTTGGACGGGTGGGCGCTCGACGTGCCGGAGGCGATATAGCGCGCCAGCACAATGACGTTGCCCGGATTGCCATTGATGTCGACGTACTTGACGTTCAGCACGGCTTGGTCGTACGTGGGGGACGACGGCGAGCCTGCAGGATAGAACGCCATGACTTCCGGCACGTTGAACTTGGCGCCGGTCATGGTATCGCTGTTCAGCAGGCCGAAGAGCCATTGCCCAAAAGCGTAGCCGTTATGCAGGAAGGCGATGCCGCCGGCATTGCTCGGGTCCGATGCAATGTTCTGGCAGGCAGGCGCCAGCGACGTCACCTTGGGGCCGCCTTGCGTAGCGGGCAACGTGAAATCCGTACCCAGCACACGCTTCGAGGTCGGCAACGCGAAGCAAGCGGTCAGCGCGTTCGCCAGTGCCTGCGCGCCCTGCGGCAGGCTGGAAACGTTCAACGCCGGCGCGGGCAGCGCTGACCCGCCACCGGTGGCAGTGGCCAGCGGTACGGGCGTGCCGTCCACCGTCGCCAGTTGCAGTTGGCCTGTGGCAGGGTTTTTCGATACCGTCACCACGTCCAGAATCTGGTCAGCCGTGTTGCCAACGCCGGATGACGTCGCTGCAGTAATGCTGGTGGCAAACGGGTCATAGTTGGCTGGCGCACCGATGGCACTCAGCACCGACGCCAATTGCGCCACCACATTGGCGGTGACTGCCTTGAGCGCGGCTGCATCCACCGTCTTTGCGTTGACCAGCGTCAGCGGGTTCCCATCCGGCGCCAGCTGCGCCAGGATGGCGGTGGTCAGCGGGGTAGCGTTGAGCGTGAGCGGCGTGCCGGCCGGCGGCGTGGTTGTGGTCACGCTGGCCAGCGGCGCGGTATTGCCGGTCGGATCGGTCACGACCACAAAGAACGGCGCCGTCTCGCCAGATTTCAGCGTGCACGTATAGGTGCCCAAGGCAGTGGTCGTGATACCGGTTTCCACGCACGGCGAGTTGCCCGTGCTGTCAGTCACGACAACGTTGGCGTTTGCAAGCGCACTACCGGTTGCAGCCGTGCCGGTCAGGCTGGCCGACGCCGGCGTCGCGATGCCGCCGGTGCTGCTACTGCTACCGCTGTCCGACCCACCACCACAACCGGCAACCAACGTTGCGGTTGCCAATGCGATGGCCGTAGCGGCCAAACCCACGCGCCAAGTGTGGCTAACGTGCCCTGCTTCCATAAATCCCCCTGTTCTCGTTCGACGAGGCTTGTTGTGTTTCGTCGATATTGGAAACGCCGGGCACGGCCCTCCCTGGGTCTGCGCCAGCCGCGCACCCCACCAGATTTGCTCACAGTGTGAAGACGCTCGGGGATAGTAAGAAAAGCATCCCGAGAGGCACATCCCCACTTCGGAGGATGGTTCTCCAGAAACAACCTTCCTCCCGGGCGGGGAAGCTGGCCTAGGGATGAAAAAACCCAGTCTTCATCGACTGGGTTTCGTGTTTTGGGCTTTTTACAAGCGTTCAGATCTTGGGGATCCGCAGCTTCTGCCCCGGGTAGATCTTGTTCGGGTCCGAGAGCATCGGCTTGTTGGCCTCAAAAATCACCGGGTACTTGTTGGCATCCCCGTAGGCCTCCTTGGCGATGGCCGACAACGTGTCGCCACGCTCCACGGTGTGCCAATCCGATTCTTCCGACTCGGTATTCACCGACATCTGGTCATCCACCGATTTGATCCCTTCGACATTGCCACAGCACAGGATGATCTTCTCGCGCGTGGCCTGATCCGCCGCCACGCCGAACACCTTGGCGGCATCGCCCTCCACCTGCACGGACAACGCCGTGGCGCTCAGGCCTTGCTGGGCGATGTAGTCCTGAATCGCCTGACCCTTGGCATCGTCAGCGGCCTTGGCGGCGTCGGCATCGGCAGATGCGTCAGCCGGCGCGGCTGCGGCGCTGCCGTGGAACAGCTTCTCGCCAGCCTCTTTGATAAAGTCAAAAAAACCCATAACGACCTCCATAAGTACACAACGGGGAACGGGAAATCAGCAGGCGCAGACAGCCGGGGTGCGCCCTTCGCCGCAGTGTAGCCGCTCACGTGCGGTGTCTCCATGACATGCGCCGGCAAATGCAAACTTTGCGATTGCCGGCATGCTGCAGCGCAACAAGATCACTGGCACAATGGTCTCATGCTGAAACACTTGCGATACGCCGGTGGGGCAAGCACCATCGTCCTCATCCGGGCTATTTGCTGCCGCCAATGAACCGCATCTGGATGAAATCCATTTCCCGGGTGGTCGACGCGCTCACCACGCCAGGCTTTGGCCGCCAGACGTGGCCGCCCAAGCCGGTCCGCCCCGCCAAACCCGGCACACGCCGAGAAACCGGGCGCCACATCCACCCTACGCCCACCCAGGGCACTTTCGCGCGGGAGCAATTCATCTACGAACCGGAGTCGCCGGCCGTCGTGGCACGCCGGCCCGAGTATTGGCTTTACACGCCACCACTACGTGGCAGCAAGCCACCCGCGCTGATGGTGATGCTGCACGGCTGCAAGCAATCGGCCGAGGTGCTGGCGCACGGCACGCGCATGAATGCGCTGGCGGATCGTGAAGGCTTCATCGTGCTGTATCCGGAGCAACCGCGGCGCGCGCATCCGCAATGCTGCTGGCACTGGTACGACCCCGAGCACGTCGGTGCGCTCGAGGCCGATGGCATCTGCCGGCTGGTCGAACAAACGCTGGAGCAGACCGGCGCCGATCCTTCACGGGTGTATCTGGCGGGGTTGTCGGCGGGCGCGGGATTGGCTGGCCTGATGGCACTGCGTCACCCGAGTTTGTTTGCCGCACTGGCGCTGCACTCCGGCCCGGCGCTGGGCATCGCACGTACGCCTGCCTCGGCGTTAAACCTGATGCGGCGCGGCGCTCGCGTGGATCCACTCGAAGCGCTATCGACCATGGTGGATGTAGCAGCCTACCCCGGCATGCCGACGATGCTTCTACACGGCTTGCGCGACGACGCCGTCAACCCGGCCAACCAGGCGCAACTGGCATCGCAGTTTCGCGCACTGAATCACCTGACCGATGCCACCGGCGTGTCCCGCGAAACCTCACGCGGAGACGGGTTCGTCCTGCGTAACGACATGCGTGACGGTGAATGCGTCGTCAGCCTATGCCAGCTCACGGCAACCGGTCACGCCTGGAGCGGTGGCGACCCCCGTTATGCCTTCCACGCACCCGGTCCGGATGCGACCTGGCTGTGGTGGCAATTCGCGCGACGCCACGTGCGCGAGGCCGCGCTGGCAGCCTAGGAAATGCGCCAGCGTCAGAGGTCGATCGACTGCTGAACGCTGCCGTGCCCCAACAACGCGTCGATCAGGCCATAACCGCGCGCGAGGCCAGCATCCTCTGCCGATTCACGCGTCGGCAACGGACGCTCGTCATGCGAATGCGCAACCAGCGTTTCGATGGCTGTCGGGTCTGCACCCGACTCGCAGATGCGCACAACGAAATCCCACAGCCTTGGCGTTGCCGCCCCGCCCTTGACCGACTTGCGTGCGGCGCGCGGAATGGCCAGCACGTAGACGTCGAAATCCTTGTACACCTCGGTGCGCCAGTTCGATTCCACGGTCATGTTGCCTCCCCTCGAGTACGCCGGCATGACAGACACATCGTGTCGACATTGCAAACGCGCCCCGAAAAAGCACAAGCCGGTACATGACCGGCCTGTCTTCATTGCATCAGCATTCGCCCCTCTTGGCGTGACCTGGAGGGCAGTGATAGCGATCATCACGATCGCGGCGGTCGTGGCCCCAGTCGCGGCCTCGGTCGCGGTCGCGATCACGCCAACGGCCATCACCACCGCGATCCCAGCCACCCTCGTGCATTTGCCAGCCACGCGGGCCTTGCTCCCAACGCGGCTCACGCCAGTGGTAGCCCTCACGCCCATGCACGCGATAGCCCGGCCGCCACATATAGCGGCCATCACGCCATTGCCAGTAGCCCGGCGTCCATACGTAACCCGGCGGCATCACGGGAACCGCTTCATAACGCGGCGGCGGCGGTGCATACGTCGGGCCAATCTTCACACCAATGGACACCTGCGCCTGCGCAGGCACGGCAATCGACGCCGCCACACCAGCCGCAGCCAGGCACGTGGCGAGAATCCATGCGTTCTTTTCCATCGGGGGATCTCCTTCTTCTGCAATCAAGCTTGAATCGATCCTAGCATCGGCCAACGTCACCATCCCTAGGGTGTTACGCGGCGTTACCTTCGTTACCGGATGCGGAAACCGTGTTCACGTTTGCGTGACGCGGCCCTCGCGCTTCTTCAAGCCATGCGCAGAATGCCTGCACTACCTCGTCACCGAGGTTGCGTGCCGGGCAATACCAGTAGTAACTGCGTGCGGCAAGCGCCAACGCCGGAAATGGCGCGACCAACCGCCCCTCCTCCAGGTCTTCAGTGATGAGCGCCGACGGCCCCATCGCCACCCCAAGCCCATCGATAGCCGCCTGGATCGACAAGTAGAAATGCTCGAACGTGAGCGCGTGTGCAGGCCGCAGATTGGGCACGCCCGCCAGTACGAGCCAGCTCGGCCAGATCGAGGGCAGTGTGTCTGAATGCAGCAGCGTGTGTCGCCGCAAATCCGACGGCGCATCCAGCGGCGCGCGCTTGAGCAGTGCCGGGCTGCATACGGGAAAGCGGCTCTCATCCAGGAAGCGCCCCGACCGAAACCCCGCGTGGATCTCCGGCCCGCCGCGAATGATCACGTCATAGTTGTCCGGCAGGTCTTCGATCTCTTCGATGGACGTGGTGAGCCGCACCTCCACGCGCGGAAACCGCATCTGAAAAGTCGACAGACGCGGAATCAGCCAGCGCATCGTGAACGTCGGGATGCTGTTCACACGCAGGATGCGCGCCGCATCGCGATCGCGCACCGACTGGCTGGCCACGCTGATGCGATCAAGCGCCACACCAATCTCCGAAAGATAGCGCTGCCCCGCATCGGTCAGCTCCACACGCCGGTTCAAGCGTCGAAACAGCGGCACGCCCAGCCACGCTTCCAGCACCTGAATCTGCCGACTGATGGCGCCATGGGTGACGTTCAATTCCTCGCCTGCACGCGTGAAGCTCAGGTGGCGCGCCGCCGACTCAAAAGCACGCACAGCATTCAACGGAGGCAGTTTGCGCATGTCGCGTGAGTTTTTTGCACAGATTGAGTCAGTATATATCGATTGTTGATCACAATCTGCGGCGATACGCTGTCGCTTTCCCACTCAAGCCGATGCGCCGTCGAGTGAGAAAAATCGACTCGACCTCCAATCCCCGCTCATCGTGACTCCCGCCGTCATCGCCCTGGTTCTGTGCGCCGCCCTGCTCCACGCCTCGTGGAATGCGCTGCTGAAAAGCGGCTCCGACCGCCTGCGTGCAATCACGCTGATGACGCTGGCTTCCGGCTTGGCCGCGGTGCCGATGGCAATCGCGCTTCCGTTGCCGGCCCTGGCTGCGTGGCCATACGTGGCGCTGTCCGCCGTGCTGCACGTCGGCTACAACGTGTTTCTCGCGCGGGCCTACCGGTTTGGAGAATTCGGGCAGGTGTACCCGATCGCGCGCGGCTCGTCACCGCTGCTGGTGACGATAGGCGCCGCACTGTTTGCAGGTGAGATGCCCGGCGCGATTGCGCTTGCGGGCGTGGTGCTGGTCAGCGCCGGCATCCTGAGCCTGGCGCGCGGTCGCAAGGCGGACCTCGGCTCCACGCTCGCCGCACTCATCACTGGCGTGTTCATCGCGTGCTACACGGTGTGCGATGGCATTGGCGCCCGCGTGGCCGGCAACGCGAATGCGTACTCCGCATGGCTGTTCATGCTCGATGGCCTGCCGATGGTGCTGCTCTATCGCGTATGGAAAGGCCCACTGAACATCGATCTGCGCGACACCGACACGCTCAAGACGTTCGGTGGCGGCGTAGTCTCACTCGTCGCGTATGGCATCGTCATCTGGGCCGTGACGCTCGCGCCAATGGGGCCGGTATCGGCCCTGCGGGAAACGTCGGTGGTGTTTGCCGCACTGCTTGGCCGCGTCTTCCTGAAGGAATCGCTCACGGCGCGGCGCCTGTCGGCCTGCTCGGTCATTGCCTTCGGCGCCTACTGCCTCGGACACCCGGCGTGAGCACGGCGCTCATGCGGCTTATTCAAGCAGCGCGCGGCGGGTACTTGACCTCCAAGATGTCGATCTGTTCGACGCCCGCGGGCGTGCGCAGCGGCACCGTGTCGCCCTCGCGCGCCTTGATGAGCGCACGCGCAATCGGCGAAATCCAACTCACGTAGCCCTTATCGAGATCGACCTCGTCCATGCCGACGATGGTGATGGTGGTCTCATTGCCTGCTTGGTTGGCATAGGTGACCGTCGCGCCAAAGAAAATCTGGTCGTTGTCGCCCTGCAGACTGGCGTCGACCACTTCCGCTTTCTCGATGCGGCGCGTGAGGAAACGGATGCGACGATCGATTTCGCGCAGGCGCTTCTTGCCATAGAGGTAATCGCCGTTCTCGGAGCGATCACCATTCGATGCCGCCCACGACACGATGCCGACCACTTCGGGTCGCTCCGTGTCGATGAGGTGCATCAACTCCGAGCACAGGCGCTCATAGCCAGCGGGCGTGATGTAGTTCTTCGAGCCCGGTGGCAGCGGTGCGGCGCCCTCGGGCAGATCGTCTTCGTCATCGCCGGCGTCTTCCCGGACGAAAGCCTTGTTCATGATAGAAGCAACGTGGGTTCAGAACCCTATTATAGAAAGTCGGCCCTCCAGAAGAAAAAGTGAAGAAGGGGGTTCACAAGGTCGAAAAACTCTGTATAATCTCATTTCTCGGTTGCGGCTGTAGCTCAGTTGGATAGAGTACTTGGCTACGAACCAAGGGGTCGTGGGTTCGAATCCTGCCAGCCGCACCAACCTAATAAAGACAAAAAGGGCTTCCAAAAGTGGAAGCCCTTTTTGCTTGTCAGCGCTCACCGGTAAGCTGCGCACGCGCCACAAGCGCAAGGCGTCGACAAGAAAACCGAGGATCAAGAAGCGGAATCGACAGACCTCACCTTCTTTCGGGCATCGCGCGCGTCGCAACGCGTGATTCGCCACTAGACACTCCGCAGATCACATGTATAATCGCGCCCTTCGGTTGCGGCTGTAGCTCAGTTGGATAGAGTACTTGGCTACGAACCAAGGGGTCGTGGGTTCGAATCCTGCCAGCCGCACCAACCTGATAAAGACGAGAAGGGCTTCCAGAAATGGAAGCCCTTTTCTTTTGCTCGCGCCCGCCATCAGGGTGACACGCGCGCAGACCACAAACAAAAAGGCGAAGCCAATCGGCCTCGCCTTTCTTTTGCATCTGCGCCTCGCCCTGGCTAATCACCGCGATCCCGCGCAATGCGGATCACATCGGGGTTGCGCCGCAACGCCCGCATCACGTCGGCCAGATGCACACGGTCGTGCACCTGGATCAGGAACGTCATATACGTCGCCTCCTGATCGCCCTCTTGCTCCATCGACACGTGCGCCACGTTGGCATCGGCCGAGGTTAGGTCCGCCGCCACACGCGCAAGGATGCCCTTTGTATTGCGCACGAGCACCTTGATCGACACGTCGAACGCGCGCGTGGTGTGCTCAGCCCACATGACATCGATCCAGTGTTCCGGATCCTTGCTGTGCAGGCGCTTGGCCACGCGACATTCCTGCGCGTGAATCTGCAGCCCTTCACCCTTGCCGATATAGCCCACGATGGAGTCACCCGGGATCGGCCGGCAACACGACGAAAACGCCATCGCCATGCCCTCATCACCGCTGACGGTAACGGCAGGCGCTTCTTCGTTGGCGAACGTGTGTACCGCGGCCATCAGGGCTTCGTCACCCTCGTGCCCGCCTTCTTGCAGCACGATCTCGATGCGACGCGCGATCACGGCCGGTACACGGCGGCCAAGCGCGAGATCGGCAAAGATATCTTCACGGGCCTTGTTGCCAGTCCACTGCACGATGCGCTCCCACACTGGAGCAGGCACCGCCTTCATGTCGATGCCGATCTGGCGCAGTGCCTGGTCCAGCAACCGCTCGCCAAGCTGAATGGCCTCATCGAGCTTGGCCGTCTTGAGGAAATGGCGGATCGCCGCGCGCGCCTTGCCGGTACGCACGAACGTGAGCCACGCCGGATTCGGCTTCGAGTACGGCGCCGTCACGACCTCAACGATGTCGCCGTTCTTGAGCTCCGTGCGCAGCGGCAACAGCGCGTTGTTGATCTTGACCGCCACGCACTGGTTACCCAGGTCACTGTGCACCGCGTAGGCGAAGTCCAGCGCCGTGGCACCGCGTGGCAGCGCGCGGATCTCGCCCTTGGGTGTGAACACGTAGACAGCGTCCGGGAACAGGTCGATCTTGACGTGCTCCAGGAACTCCTGCGAATCGCCCGTCTGGCTCTGGATGTCGAGCAGCGACTGCAACCATTGGTGCGCTTGCTGCTGCGCGCGATCGGGCTCGTCGTGATGCTGCTTGTACATCCAGTGCGCAGCCACGCCGGCTTCTGCAATCTGGTTCATCTCGCGCGTGCGGATCTGGAACTCCACCGGCGTGCCGAACGGCCCCACCAGTGTCGTGTGCAGCGACTGATAACCGTTGATCTTCGGGATCGCGATGTAGTCCTTGAACTTGCCGGGCATCGGCTTGTACAGGCTGTGCAGCGCACCCACGGTCATGTAGCACTGCATCTGCGTGTCGACCACCACGCGGAAGCCATACACATCCAGCACCTGCGAGAACGACAACTGCTTGTCGTGCATCTTGCGGTAGATGCTGTAGAGCGTCTTCTCGCGCCCTGTGAGTTCTGCCTGGATACCCGCATCGGCCAGCGCGCGCTGCGCTGTCTCAAGAATGCGCGTCACCACCTCGCGACGGTTGCCGCGGGCCGCCTTCACGGCCTTCTCGAGCGTCGCATAACGGAATGGCGAACCGATGCGGAAGCTCAGTTCCTGCAGTTCGCGATACGTCGTATTCAGACCGAGTCGGTGCGCGATCGGCGCGTAAATCTCCATCGTCTCGCCCGCGATGCGGCGACGCTTTTCGGGCGGCACATGGTCGAGCGTACGCATGTTGTGCGTGCGGTCGGCCAGCTTGACGAGAATCACGCGCACATCGCGCGCCATCGCGAGCAGCATCTTGCGGAAGCTCTCCGCCTGCGCCTGCTCGCGGCTTTGGAATTCCAGCTTGTCCAGCTTGGTCAGGCCGTCGACCAGCTCCGCGACCTTGGGGCCGAATTTCTCGGCCAGCTCGCTCTTGGTGACACCCTGATCTTCGATCACGTCGTGCAGCAGCGCCGCCATGATCGATTGCACGTCCAGCTTCCAGCCCGCGCAGATCTCTGCCACGGCCACCGGGTGCGTGATGTACGGCTCACCGCTCTGACGATACTGGCCGAGGTGCGCTTCGTCGGAGAAGTGAAACGCCTCCTTCACCAGCTTGATATCGGCCGGCTTCAGGTACGACGACAGCTTCTCGGTCAGCCCCGAGATGGAGACCACCTGCTGACGCGGAGGCGTGGCCGGCTGCGAGGTCGGGCCGAACAGATGCCGATAGGTCTGCTCCAGCACCGCATCGATGAAGAGCTTGTCGCCTGTCGCATCAGACCTGGCCTCTTGCTCGGCACCTTCCGCAGCTTGCGCCTTGGTCGATTTTGGCGCTTTCGGCAATAGCGCAGACCGCTCGCCTACCAGGTCCGCACCACGCGGGTCAGGCAGGTTCGGCGCCCCCGTGCGAGGTGACGCGGGGCCGGAAGCGGAAGTCGGCATGGAAACGAAGGAAGCAGTGGAAGACCCAGGCTGCGGTGTAGAACCACTCGCCGCGTCCGACGTGTTGCCGGACGACTCCGCCGGCGACACGTTGTGCTCGTGCGTGGCGGAGCGTTGGTTCCTGGGCGAAGAAGAAGCGGGCGAGGTAGGCATGCCGGGGTCTTGTGCGTTCGCGGCTTTCACATCCACGAAAGATCGCAAGAACGATCAGTGACCAAGGCAGCGAACCACGCCGGGTAATGCGTCAGCTCAGGACGGAACCTTCTTGAGCATCTCGATACCGACTTGGCCGGATGCGATCTCGCGCAGCGCGGTCACGGTCGGTTTGTCCTTGGCATCGACCTTGGGCGTGTGGCCCTGTACCAACTGACGGGCGCGGTATGTTGCGGCCAGCGCCAGTTCGAAGCGATTCGGAATCTGTTTCAAGCAATCTTCGACGGTAATACGCGCCATGAAAACTCCACCTGGTGGCAAATCTTGTTGATCTCGGTATTTTAGCAGCAGCGCGGCACTCGGCCCGGATTGCACCTCGGCGCAGGCTCTACCACACTTTTACAAAAGCGCCGGAAAATGCCGGCGCTTCATGTCGTTCAGTGAATGCCCAACTCGACGAAAAGCTCGCCGTGGCGCGCCTTCTGCGCACCAAAGCGCAGGCGCGTGGCCTGCACCACTGTGCGCAATTCAGTGAGCGCGGCTTCGAACACTTCGTTGATGATGATGAAGTCGGCCTCGGGCGCATGTGCCATCTCGGAACCCGCAGCCAGCAGGCGGCGCACGATCACGTTCGGCTCGTCCTGACCGCGCTTCTTCAGGCGATCTTCCAGTGCCGTGAGCGACGGCGGCAGGATGAAGATCTCGACTGCATTGGCAAAGCGCTTATGCACCTGTTGCGCGCCCTGCCAGTCAATCTCGAGCAGCACATCGGTACCGGCGCGCATCTGCTCTTCAATCCACACGCGCGAGGTCGCGTAGTAGTTGCCATGCACCTCGGCCCATTCGAGAAACTCGCCGCGATCACGGCAGGCCTTGAACTCCTCGACGGTCATGAAGTTGTACTCACGGCCGTGCTGCTCGCCGGGACGCGGCTGGCGCGTGGTGGCCGAGACCGACAGGCGGATCGACGGGTCCTGCGCCAGCAGCGCATTCACCAGCGTCGATTTGCCGGCGCCGGAGGGTGCCACGACCATGAACAGGCTGCCCGGGAAATGGTTCTCAATGGGCGTATCGACGGCAGAGTGCGCTTGAGAGGATGGCATGTTCTAGTTCTGTTGTTCTGGGGTGTTATTCGAGATTCTGGACTTGCTCGCGCATCTGCTCGATCAGCAGCTTGAGCTCCATCGATGCATCGGCCAGTTCCTTGGCAGCAGCCTTGGAGCCCAGCGTGTTCGCCTCGCGGTTGAGCTCCTGCATCATGAAATCCAGGCGCTTGCCGAGTTGGCCGCCCTTCTCCAGAAGATGGCGCGTTTCGCGCAGGTGCGCCTGCAAGCGCGAAAGCTCTTCCGCAATGTCGATGCGGATGCCGTAGACGGTGGCTTCCTGGCGGATGCGTTCGGACAGTTCATCGCGCGTGAGCGCCGGCGTGCCTTCCGGCGCAGCCAGGCCAAAAGCCTCGCGCAGGCGCTCGGTCAGCTTGTCCTGGTGTTGCTGGATCAGGTTCGGCACCATCGGCGACAGCTCTTCAACAATCTTGAGCATGGCGTCAACGCGGTCCAGCAGCATCGCCTTGAGTGCATCGCCCTCACGGCGGCGGGATTCCAGAAGTTGCTTGAGCGCCTCTTTGGCGGCGTCGACCACGGCATCGCGCAGCGCATCCTGGGTCAGTTCAGGCTCGGCCAGCACGCCGGGCCAGCGCAGAATCTCGCCCATGCGCAGCGAACCCGACGCGGGCAGATAGCGCGTTACTGCCTGCTCAAGCTTGGCCAACTGTTGCAGCACGCCGACATTGAGCGCCGCCACATCGCTGGCGGCTTCCTGGCGTTGCAGGTTGATCCGGCATTCGAGCTTGCCGCGCGACAGTGCGCTCATGAGCATCTCGCGCAGCGCCGGCTCGAAAGCGCGGCACTCTTCCGGCGCGCGGAAGAACAAATCGAGAAAGCGCGAGTTGACGGTGCGGAACTCGACCGACACCGTGGCGACGTTGCCGCTCGGTGCGCCATGGGCGTCGGTAAAGGCTGCCTGGCGTGTAGCTACGCCGTAGCCGGTCATGCTGTGGATCATGAAATCGAGGTGTCTTCTTAGAGGTGCTGGATGCCCGGCGTGCCGCAATGCAGACCTTGGCACGCTGAGAATTGGCGGGGAATCCCCCACCTTTTGTCGCTTTACAACGTGTGGACGGGTCAGAGAGAATCCGACAGCCATTTCGCCACACAAACCCATGACAGAGTCAAAAGGCTCAGGACAGCCACGCAGTGCACCGTTGCCGGTCGGCACCCTGCTGTCCAATTATCGTATTGTAAAGAAGTTGGCCAGCGGGGGGTTCAGCTTCGTCTATCTCGCCACCGATGAGCATGGGACGCCGGTGGCCGTGAAGGAATATCTGCCGTCTTCGCTGGCCCGTCGCGCGCCCGGCGAATTGATTCCTGTCGTGCCGGAAGAAAGCGCGAGCGCATTCCGCCTCGGGCTCAAGTACTTCTTTGAAGAAGGCCGCTCGCTCGCCCGCATTTCTCACCCCGCCATCGTGCGCGTGCTCAATTTCTTCCGGGAAAACGGCACCGTCTACATGGTGATGACGTATGAGCAGGGCAAAACGCTGCAGGAGCACATCCTCAACGCGCGCCAGCAGGGCAAGCTCAAGATGCTGCGCGAGCGCTTCATCCGCCAGGTCTTCCATGACCTGATGAGCGGCCTGCGCGAAGTCCATATCCACAAGCTGCTGCACCTCGACATCAAGCCGGGCAACATCTACCTGCGCGAAGACCATTCGCCGATCCTGCTCGACTTTGGTGCCGCACGGCAGACGCTCACCGCCGAGGCCTCACGCTTCCAGCCGATGTACACGCCGGGTTTTGCCGCACCGGAGCTGTACCGCAAGCACAACGAGCTGGGCCCGTGGACAGACATCTACAGCATCGGCGCGACCATCTACGCCTGCATGGCCGGCACGCCGCCGCAGGAAGCCACGCAGCGTGAGAAGGACGACAAGCTGGAAGAAGGCCTGGAGCGCTTGCGCAAGGTCTACACGACCAGCCTGATCGACCTGGTCGGCTGGTGCCTGAAGATGAAGCCGGAAGAGCGCCCGCAGAGCGTGTTCCGCCTGCAGAAGGTGCTGCGCGAAGAAAGCAACGCATTGACCGAACTGCAGGCCCTGACCGCCATCACACGGGGCGGCCCGATGCCGGAAGAGAAAGAGGCGCTGACCACACGTTTCATGAGCCGCCTGTTGCGCCGTCGGGACAATTGACCGCCGAGTTGTCTTCTGTTGGCGGAGTATGATTCCAACACGGTGCAGCGCTGGACGGGACCAGCCGCCGTACCGCCTCCCTTCACCGAAACCTCAATAGCCGCAATGCGATTCTCGGTCTATCAAGAAAGCAAAAAAGGCGCGCGACGCGTCAACCAGGACCGCATGGGGTACTGCTTCACGCGCGATGCCATGCTGATGGTGCTGTGCGATGGTCTGGGCGGACACTCGCTGGGCGAGGTCGCGGCCCAGCAGGCACTGCAAACCATGGCGCGCCAATTCCAGCGCCACGCCCGCCCGTCGATCCGCAATCCGCACGACTTCCTGCACGAGAGCATCATGCTCGCGCACCGCGACATCCACCGCTATGCGGAGACGAATGGTCTGCCGGATGCGCCACGCACCACCATCGTCTGCGCGCTGGCGCAGCGCGGCTCGCTGCATTGGGCGCATGCGGGCGATTCGCGCATGTACCTGATGCGCAAGGGCGAGCTGGTGACGCGCACACGCGATCACTCCAAGATCGAGAACCTCCTGCAGCAGGACCGCGTGCTGCCAATGCAGGTCGCGCACCACCCCGAGCGCAACAAGATCTACAACTGCCTGGGCTCGCCCAACCTGCCGCTGATCGACATCGGCGGCCCGGCCAACCTGGAGCCGGGCGACGTCGCCATGCTGTGCTCCGACGGCCTGTGGGGCAGCGTGCAGGAAGACGAACTGGTCGACACCTGCACGAGCTTCTCGGTGACACAGGCGATTCCGGAACTGATTGCCCGCGCATTGCGCAATGCCGGCGACACCGCCGACAACACCACCGCCATCGCCATGATGTGGGAGCTGGACGCGGTGACCACCACGCAGGACTCGGTGCAGACCGACACCCTGCCGCTGAACGCCTTCACCACCTCCATCCTCGACGCGCCGGGCGGTGAGTCGGGGCTGATGTCGGAAGAGGAAATCGAGCGCTCCATCGCCGAGATCCGCGCCGCGATCGACAAGACCAGCAATCTGACGCGCTGAGCGTCTCCTCGCTGTCCACACCGGCCCGCCCTGCCCGCATTACACCGGCAGCGCGGGCCGGTATCATGTCGGGCTATCCGTTTTCTCAAGCGAGACCCCACATGCGTCCCAGCGGCCGTCAGTCCGATCAACTCCGCCCCGTCACCCTCACCCGCCACTTCACGCGCCATGCTGAAGGCTCGGTGCTGGTGTGCTTTGGCGATACCCAAGTGCTCTGCACGGCCAGCGTGCTGCCCAAGGTGCCGCCGCACAAGAAAGGCAGCGGCGAAGGCTGGGTGACGGCCGAATACGGCATGCTGCCGCGCTCGACGCACACGCGCTCCGACCGCGAAGCCGCGCGCGGCAAGCAAACCGGCCGCACGCAGGAAATCCAACGCCTGATCGGCCGGGCAATGCGTTCGGTGTTCGATCTGGCTGCGCTGGGCGAATACACCATCCACCTCGACTGCGACGTGCTCCAGGCCGACGGCGGCACGCGCACCGCCAGCATTACCGGCGCGTTTGTGGCAGCGCATGACGCGATCTCCGCCATGCGCGCGAAGGGTCAGTTGCCCGAGAGCGCACAGCCGATCCGCGACTTTGTCGCTGCGGTGTCGGTGGGTGTGGTCGATGGCGTGCCGGTGCTCGATCTGGACTATCCGGAAGACTCCGCCTGCGACACCGACATGAACGTCGTCATGACGGGCAGCGGCGGCTTTGTGGAAGTGCAAGGCACGGCTGAAGGCACGCCCTTCACGCGCGCCGAGATGGACGCGCTGCTGGGCCTGGCCGACCAGGGCATCCGCACGCTGATCGGCCTGCAGAAGCAGGCGCTGGGCCTGTGAGCAAGGTCGCCATGCGCAAGATCGTTCTCGCCTCCAATAACGCCGGCAAGCTGACGGAGTTCAACGCGCTGCTCGCCCCGCTCGGCTTCGACGTGACGCCGCAGGGCGCGCTCGGCATTCCCGAGGCGGAAGAGCCCTACGCGACCTTTGTCGAAAACGCGCTCACCAAGGCGCGCCACGCGAGCCGTGCTTCGGGCCTGCCCGCACTGGCGGACGATTCCGGCATCTGCGTGCACGCGCTGGACGGCGCGCCGGGCGTGTACTCCGCGCGCTATGCGCAACTGGCCGGCGAAGAGAAATCGGACGCCGCCAACAACGCCCGCCTCGTGCGAGAACTGGCCGGCAAGGCCGACCGCGGCGCACACTATGTTTGCGTACTGGTCTACGTCCGCCATGCTGATGACCCGCAACCCATCATCGCTGAAGGCAATTGGTTCGGCGAGGTGATCGACGCGCCGCGCGGCGATGGCGGCTTCGGCTACGACCCCTACTTCCTGCTGCCCGATCTCGGCAAGACCGCCGCTGAATTGACGAAGGCCGAGAAGAACAACGTGAGCCATCGCGCACAGGCTCTCGCACAACTGGTCGAGCACCTGCGCCTGTTTGAAAACGCCTGAAGTTTCGATGATTCCGATTCACCCCGCCGGCGCAGCCAAGACGCCCTCCGCGACCGCCGCTGAAACCGGCGATAAAGTCACCTCCGTCTTCCTGCAGCCGGGCAAAATCCGCCTGCCCGCTTCACCGCCGCTGTCTTTGTATGTGCACGTGCCGTGGTGCGTGCGCAAGTGCCCGTACTGCGATTTCAACTCGCATGCGGAACCCGACCAGGGCATTCCGGAAGAACGTTTTCTCGCGGCCGTGCGGCAGGATCTGGAAGCTGCGCTGCCAATGGTGTGGGGCCGGCATGTGCACACCATTTTCATCGGTGGCGGCACGCCCAGCCTGCTGTCTGCGCAGGGGCTGGACCGGCTGCTGTCGGACATCCGCATGCTGCTGCCCGTCGATGCCGATGCCGAGATCACGATGGAAGCGAACCCCGGCACGTTTGAAGCCGAGCGCTTCCGCAGCTATCGCGCCAGCGGGGTGAACCGCCTGTCGATCGGCATCCAGAGCTTCAACGACGCGCACTTGCAGGCGCTCGGTCGCATTCACAGCGCCGCCGAAGCGCGTGCGGCCATCGACATCGCCCGCACGCACTTCGACAACATCAACCTCGACCTGATGTTCGCCCTGCCCGGCCAGACGCTCGCCGAGTGCGAGGCCGATGTGGAAGCCGCGCTGTCGTTCGATACCAACCACGTGTCGCTGTACCACCTGACGCTGGAGCCGAACACCTACTTCGCCAAGTACCCGCCCGCGTTGCCGGATGACGACTCAGCGTTTGCAATGCAGGACTGGATTCATGCGCGGCTGGCTGCGGCTGGCTACGAGCATTACGAGGTCTCGGCGTATGCGAAGGCAGGCAAACGCTGCAAGCACAACCTGAACTACTGGCAGTTCGGCGATTACCTTGGCATCGGGCCGGGCGCGCATGGCAAGCTGAGCTTTCCGCACCGGGTCATCCGCGAGATGCGGCACAAGCATCCGGACACGTATCTGCGTCAGGCCGAAACAGCAGCCGGCGCGGCCGTCGTGCAGGAGCAGCGCGAAGTCGATGCGGCGGATCTGCCATTCGAGTTCATGCTCAACGCGCTGCGCCTGACGGACGGTTTCCCGGTCACGCTGTTCCAGGAGCGCACTGGCCTGCCGCTTCGTACGATCGAGCGCGAACTCGATGCCGCCGAACAACGCGGCCTGCTCTCGCGCGACCACGTGGCGATCCGCCCAACCGAGCTGGGACAGCGATTCCTGAACGATCTGCAGGAATTGTTCTTGGCCGACGACGAAAACTGACGGTTGCCGGCTGTCGCATTGCGCGATGTGCCGCTACAATGGCGGCCTTGCGTGCAATGCGCAGCGAAGTACAAGGAAGCGTGGCCGAGTGGTTTAAGGCAGCAGTCTTGAAAACTGCCGATGGGGTGACCCATCCGTGAGTTCGAATCTCACCGCTTCCGCCAGTCCCTTTCTCCTCCCCGTTAAGCCAACGCCCCGAGCAGCACATCCGTGCCTTTTCGCGACGCGTCGATCGCACGGGCAGTCGTCTCCCGCAGCACCGCCTCGTAGCCGGCAATCGCCGCATCGAGTCCCACACGCCCCTGCCGTACCTCGCCCAGCCATGCCACCAGATTGGCCGCGTCTGTCAGCGCCGTGTTGGCGCCCAGGCCACCCGCGGGGCTCATCGCGTGGATCGCATCGCCGAGCAGGGTCACGCGGCTGCTTGCCCAAGGCACTAATGATTGCGTGGCACGCACCGGCAGCGTGACGGTCGAGGCCGCGTCCCCATAGGCAAACAGCGCACGCAGTCCGCGCGCCCAGCCGAGGGAGAGCCCTGCGACGCTCGCATCGGCGTTGCCACTCGCACCCAGCCGGTGATTCTGTGCGATCACGGCCCAGTACAGATACGGCTCCACCTCGCTCAGCCCAGACTGGAGTTGCGCGGGCGACATTGCAAAACGCATCGCATCGATGATGACGGCCAGCCCATCGCCAAAGACGATCGTCGTATTTCCCGGCAGCTGATCGTCGATACGCGCTAGCGCGGCAGGCGTCAGATACGTCTTGCCGTAGATGACGGAGGCACCCGTCAATGCGGGTTCGGCCCCCGGCAGCCGCTGCGCTCGCACGCCGGAGTGCACGCCATCGGCGCCGACCAGCACGTCAGTCACAAGCGTGGAGCCGTCGTCGAATGTCACTTCGATGCGCCCGTCTTCGCACGACCGGTGACGGACGTGCCCGCGCCCAAAGTGCACCCACTTGCCGATGCCGTCGAACAACACCTCGCGCAGCGTCTGGCGGTGGGCGTTCAGGTCTGCGGGCTCATCGGCATCGTCGTCGCGCCACGAATCGACCCAACGGCCATCCACCGGACGCAGATGCGGGTCGAACAGGTTCACGCGGCGCGCCGGCACCGCGCAGGTCTTGCGGAACAGCGTGTAGCGCGACGGTGGCAGACAGTCCTGCAGCGCCCGTTGCCCGGCAGCATCGATACGGATGCGATAGCCCTGCGGACGGCTACCCATGGCGGCATCGCGCTCGAATACATCGAAGGCGATACCGCGACGGCGCAGCCCTTGCGCGAGACACAATCCCCCCAGTCCCGCGCCGATGATGGTCACATGCAATGGTTCAGACATCGGCCCACTCCGTAAATGGCGTCGATTGATCGGACTCATTGCCCAGCGCACGCCGGGCGGCGTCCAGTGCCACATCAAAACTGGCGACAACCACCATCGGCACCTTGAACGCCTGCACGGCAATCGCTGCCTGCGCACGCACTGCCAGCCGCTGCACAGGATCAGGCTCGACATGCACCAGCGCCCGGCACTGCGCGGCCAACGCCGCCTTGTTCTCCTTCAACCAGACCGCGCGCAGCCGGCGATCTTCATGCGCCTCGTCCACCTGCTGAACGCCGTGGATGACCACAAACGGCTGGTTGCGCGCCAACAGCGCCGCCATCTCGCGCGCCCACTGCGGCGCATACCCCGGCGCCTGGGCGCCACTGCGCAACATCACAATCGGCCAGGCCGAAATGTCGTAGATGCGGAATCTGTCCAATGCTTCTGCCATGTTTCCCCCTGCTCGGATTGCGGACCATGAGCGGCCCCTGTGGGCCGTGGGGTCACTATCGCGCACCGCAGCAAAGACGTGATAACGTGGTTTGGACAGAAACTATTGGAAACCCGCCAACCGCACATGCGCGCGCAACCTCGCACCTGCGATGCCATGCCAGCCCGCCCCACGGCCGAGCTGGTCACCCTCAAGGCGTACAGCGAACGCACAGACGGCCCCGAGATCGTCGCCGTGGTAGGCACTGCCGAGAGCAACGACCGGCTCCAGTTCGGCACGCGTGAAGTTGACTGGCACAGCCATCTGCGCGGCCAGATCTTCTGCGTGGACAGCGGCCTGATGCACGTGCGCACACGGCATGGCTCGTGGATCCTGCCGCCACATCGCGCCGGCTGGATTCCCCCCGGCGAGATGCACAGCGCCACCATCAGCGGCGTGATGAGTGGCTGGTTCGTGCTGGTTGCGCCCGCGTGCTGCGCCGATCTGCCTGACCGGCCATGCGTGGTTGGCATCAGCGACGTCATGCGTGCGCTCGTGCGCCGTGCCGTCACCTGGCCTGTCGACGAATTCCTCTCGCCGGAAAGCCGGCGTATTGCCGCGGTGCTGCTCGACGAGCTGCGCCACGCACCGCGCGAGCCGCTGCACCTGCCGCTGCCCACGGATCGGCGCCTGGCGCGCATCGCGCAAAGTCTGGTCGATGCGCCGGGTGATACACGCACGCTGGAAGCCTGGGCCGAATGGGCCGGCGTGTCGCCGCGCACGGTCAACCGGCTGTTTCTGGCGGAAACCGGCATCGGCTTCGCGCAATGGCGCCGCCAGGCCCGGCTGGTCCACGCGCTCGAACGCCTGGCCGCCGGTGAGCCGGTAGCCAACGTGGCCGACGCACTGGGCTACGCCTCGCCCAGCAACTTCATCGCCATGTTCCGTCAGTACTTTGGGCAATCCCCCGCGCGCTACTTTGGACGACGCGATTCGTCTGCGGCCGCATCCGCTGACGATGCGTGACCGATCCCGCCTGAATCCGCAGGCAAAGCTGATATAGTCGCGTCGGCTCTGATTTCTGATTCTTGCGATGTCTCTCGTCTTCCGCCGAACCGTTCTCACGTTTGCTGCCGCAGCTTCCGTTGCGGGTACCGGATTGGCGCATGCCCAAGCTGCGACGCCGCAAGCACCGGCTGCAGCCACGGCCGCCTCTGCCGGCACCGTGGCCGAACTGCAGCAGTTGCTGTCACAAAAGCGCCTGACGGAACTGCGCACCACCTACAACGGCGACTACGGCACGAGCCTGCTGCTCGTGAACGAAGACACCACCGCTTACGTCGCACTGTCGTATCGCAAAGAACTGTGGCGCGTGTACAAGTTCGCGTCGGTCGCGCCGGCTGAAGGCGCGTACGACACGCTCGCCCGCCAGACCCGCGTCTGGGCTGAAGATGACCTGCGCCGCGCCGTGACCGCCGGCCAGAAAGCCCAACTTGAGCGTGAGGCTCAGGCCGCTGAGCAGCGCGCTGCCTCGCTGGGTCAGGAAGTCCGCATCATGCAGGCGCAACGCCAGAAGATGCTGGAAGAACAACAGACCGTGCGCCAACAAACCCAGGCCCTGGACGTCGAGCGCCGCGCCTACAAGGCACAGGTTGATTCGCTGCAACAGCAGATCCGCCTGCTGGAAAAGCAGCTCAACGACCCGAACTGGGCGCCCGCTCCGTAAGACACTCCACGCTATTTGTCTCCTGGCTTGCGGTATGCACCGCAGGCCGGCGGCCGCCCCGTCTCCGACACATCCCTCAACAGTTTTAGGAGAAGTCTGATCGACCACCTCCTGACGGGCTCATAGCATGTCGACTGTTACCGCACACGGCCAATGCGCCCTCTGCGGCCATCAGCGGAGACGGACGTGGACTCTCTCAACTTCACCATTGACGGCGACCTGGGCCTACCGGGCTTCGTGCGCGTGCCGCCGCCGTTTGGCACGCGGCGTGACGCGGTGCGCGCAATCCACGCCACCCTGGCGCGCGTAGAAAGCGACGCGCGCCAGGCTGCGGCCGCAACCGCACATCAGGTGTCGCGTGCGCGACGGCACCGGCGTTTGACTGTCTTGGCTATCGGGGTGGCATGCACGGTGGCTGCAGCGTTGATCGGCTCGCACACCGGCAAGCGCCAGCAACCTATTCCCCACATTGACCCGACGCAGTATGCGGCAATCGCACAAGCCCCCGTGCCGAGTGCGCCGCAAAACGCACTTGTCGCAGATACCGCACCAGACATCGCCGCCAATGCGGCCACTGACAGCGTTGAAGTCGCGCCGGTCAAGACCGAGGCCGTACCGAGCGCCGAAGCGCCACCCGATATCAATATCGCAGCCAAGCCGAAGGCGGAAGCGGCGCCCGTGCTCTCGAAGTTGGCAGACCCGGCCACCAAGCCACGCACGCTTGCGCGCGCGACCGGACGCGCAGCAGCGCCTGCTGCTCCCGCTCGATCGGTGGCCAAAACCGACGATGCGCCGGAGGTAATCGAGCGCTACCACGCATTGGATGACACAGCGCCTGTCACCTCGGGCTATGTTGCGCCAGGAACTTCAGTACGCATCGAGCTGCAGCGCCACACGCGCCTGACCGACTGATCCGGCACGCGCTCCACCACCCCAAACGGGCGGCGGCTGCCTAGTGCAGTTGGCCGCCCGTTTCGCGTACGTCGTGCAGCGTGCGCAGCGTCGTCTCGATGGCAATGCGCAAACCGGCGACGATGGTGTCGTGCGCCATGCTCGGCTGCCCCGGATGCTTGGCAGACTGCGACGGCAGATACGGGATGTGGATGAAGCCACCACGCGTGGGCAGCTTGTGACGGGCGATGGCGTGCATCAGCCCATAGAAGACGTGGTTGCAGACAAACGTCCCCGCCGTCTGCGAGACCGCCGCGGGAACCCCGCCCGCACGCAATTCGCGCACGATCGTCTTGATCGGCAGGGTCGAAAAATACGCTGCAGGTCCATCACTTGCGATGGCGATGTCGATGGGCTGCTTGCCCGCGTTGTCGGCAATGCGCGCATCGTCCACATTGATGGCGATGCGCTCGATCGCCATCTCGGCGCGACCGCCAGCTTGCCCCACGGCGATCACCACATCCGGGCGCAGTGTCTGCAGCAGCTTGCCGAGCAACTTATTGGATTCACCGAAGATGGTCGGCAACTGGCGCGCGATGATCTCGGCGCCGGCGATCCCCTGGCCGTCGAGCGTGCGCACGGCTTCCCACGACGGGTTAATGGGTTCGTTCTCGAACGGGTCAAAACCGGTGACGAGGACGGTAGGCATGACGTTCTCCTGCTTGCAACGTAAGACAAAAACGATGATAAACGTCCGTCGAACATCATGCCCAAGTGCGCGTTGGCCTTACTTGGCCTTGCTGCGCTTGTTCTCGAAGTTCAACAGGATGTCGACTTCTTCCGTGCCCGCCGTGTGCAGCCATTCGCGCGTCAGGCGCTCGCCCAGGCGACGCATGTCACCCTGCAGGTTCACGTCGGGGTTGAGCACGCGCACGCCGCTTTTGGCGAGCTCGGCTTCATCGTGCTCGTAGGTCAGGCGGCTCGAATCCCAACCACGCGCCTCGTAGTCCTTGGCCAGTTTCAGCACGGTCTGCTGGGTGGCGGGCGGCAGCTTGGCAAAACGTGCTTCGTTGACGAACACGGCGTTCTTCGGGATCCAGGCGTTGACCTTGTAGTAGTAGGTCAGGCGCTGTCCAGCCTTGGTTTCGAGGCCGGTCGACGGCGAAGTGATCATCGTGTCGATACGCCCGGCGGCGATGGCTGCGCTCAGGTCAGCCGCCTCCACCTGCACCGCCTGCGCGCCGTACAGCTCGGCAATGCGCTTTTGCGCGGCGTTGTACGTGCGCAAACGATGTCCCTTCAGGTCGGACAAACGGGCGATCGGTGTTTCGGAGTACAGGTTCTGCGGCGGCCAGGGCACGGCATACAGCAGGCGCAGCCCATTGGCTTTCATCAGCGCTTCAATGCGGCTGCGTGAAGCGTCCCACAGCAGGCGTGCGTCGTTGTAGCCCGAAACCACAAAGGGAATCGAATCCACACCGAACAGCGGATCGCGCTGGGCCAGCGTCGAGAGCATCACTTCGCCCGCCTCGGCCTTGCCGTCTTTGACGCCGTCAAAAATCGCGGCGGCCTTGAGCAGCGTGCCGTTCGGCGACACCTCGAACTTGAGGTCACCATTGGTGGCCGTACTCACGGCGCTGGCGAAAGCCTGCAGGTTTTGCGTATGAAAATTGACGGCCGGGTACGGCGTGGCCACGCGGAACGTTTCGGCATGCGCTTGTGCGGCCGAAATCAGCGACAGGGCGCTGGTTGCAAGAACACAAAAAAAGCGGCGTCCCGACACGGAACGGCCGCTCGTCATCTGGCTGCTCATGAATCCCCCCGGAGAAGAGCGCGATGCGAGGTCGACGACCGCACACCCCGGTACCCCCTTTGGGCGGCGATCACGATTGGTGGCGCACGCCGGCAATCGACTCGCCGACGTGACGCGCACCGCACGCGATGCATTAAACACGATTAGTGCAGCATCAGGAAGTACAGGAGCGTGATATTGGCTGCAAGCAACAGTAGTGCCGTGGGGACTTGCGCTTTGATCACAGCGTTCTTATCGGACAGTTCCAGCAGCGCGGCCGGCACGATGGAGACGGTCAACGGGGCTCGCTATGTCAATGAACAGGCTCCAATGCCAGCATGGCGAAGGTTGCCAGCCAGTGCTCACCAGCATATTCCCCGCTGATTACATGCGGCAGCCCCGCCTCGATATGGAGCGTCGCAGCTGTATCCAGCACGGCCTTGGCTGGCGCGCTTTCCGGAAGGCGCGCAGCAATCCGCTTCATGCACCAGGCTCGGCTCAGGTTCAAACCGTTCAGGTGGGCGATCTTGGGGTCGCTATGGTCGCTGACATGCGCAGGTGCCAGGAGGCGGTCGATATGGCCCGGCACTGGCAGATACTCGGCAAACCAGCCAGCAAACGCGGCCGCCGGAAGCACGTCCGACATCAACAAGGCTTCGGTCAACGCGGCTGACAAGAACTCGTCGCCGCCCGGCTCGTAGTGCGCCGGATAGTTGGTGTCTTCCCCGTAATAGCGGCGCGAGGCGGACACCACCAGTTCCTCCAACTCCGCATCGCGGCGATGCCGCGCGAAATCCAGGATCAGCTTCAACGCGAAGGCGCTGTTGTAATGCGTGCCGACCCGGATCGGATAGCTCAGCTTGGTGAAGTAGCTGAGGATGCGGCTGCGGATTTCTGCCGTTAGCGGCTCCATGGCTTTCTGCCAATCTTTAGCCCTGGGATGCTGCCAGACGTCCAACTCTTGCGCCAACGCCATAACCCAGGCGAAGCCATAGGGGCGCTCAAACGATGTGCGCCCCGGCGCCTGGAAATACGTGCACTCCTTCTGCATGTTCTCGACAGTGAAGTGCTCGTCAAACAGCTTCGTAATGGCATCCTGCTGTGGCAGAGACGGATACAGCCGCGCACAGCGCGCCAGCAGCCAATAGCCATGCACCGCCGAATGCCAGTCGTAGCAGCCGTAGAACACCGGATGCATGTCGCGCGGCGAGCGCACATCCTCCGCCCCGTTCAGCAGATGCATGATGTGGTTCGGATACTCGTGATATAGCGAGCGCAGCGGCAGCGCTGCCAGATCCGAAGCCTGCTTGACGGTGAGTTCGACGGAGAATGGCATGGCGTCTCTCTAGCGGAAAGCCAGGAAATACATGAGCAGAATGTTGGCGCACAGCAGCACCAGCGCGGTCGGGATCTGCGTCTTGATGACGAGATACTTGTCCTTCAACTCCAACAGCGCGGCCGGCACGATGTTGTAGTTGGCGCCCATGGGGGTCATCAATGTCCCGCAGTAGCCGGCCAACATGCCGATGGTCACCAGCGGCGCGGGATCGGCGTGCTGGCCAACCACCAGCAGCGGCAGTGCAATACCCGCCGTCAGCACCGGGAATGCCGCAAACGCATTGCCCATGATCATGGTGAACAGCGCCATGCCAACGCAATAGATCACCACCAGCAGGAAGCGGTTATTCGGATCGGCAAACAGGCTCACGATGTCCTGCACCGATTTGCCCGTCTGGGCCGCCACAAACACGCCACCCAGCATCGCCAGCATCTGCGGCAACACCGCAGCCCAACCGATCGAGTCCAGCAGACGCCGCGACTCTCGCACCGCATGCAGCGGCGACCCACCGGTCAGCCCCCAGCCGACCAAGATGGCACACACACAGCTCACGCAGAGCGCGGTCAAGGTCAGTTGCTTCTGATCCAGGATGTACATGCCACCCACTGAGACACCCTTGAGCAACAGCGTACAGAGCACCGTGATGAGTGGGATCAGCAGCGCCGGCACAAACAGTTTATTGCGCAGCTTGTTCGCAGAGGCATGGAGTTGTTCTGCGGTGCGCTGTCTGTAGGTGCCGATCGACAGCAAGCCAGCACCGGCAATCAACGAGATCGCCACAACGATCACCCCGACAATGCGATACGCCATCGGCTTGCCGAGCGTTGAAACCATCAAGTCACTGAACAGAAATACAAAGCCGAACAGGAACCAGAACAATGCCGTCGTCAGGCGTTTTGGGTTGCCCTTATCTCGCAGTGTCATGCCAACCAGCAGCATCACGATAAAGCCGATCAGATAGAAAACGCTGTTAATGGTCAGCAGTGTGCTCATGCTGTCACCTCATTCGTCTGGGAGGGATTGGCTCGTTTCCAGGCCTCGACATCGCGCTGGATGCTGGCATCCAGCCGTACCAGGCGGAACATGTGGATAAGGAACGCGGCAATGGCGGTGGGGATCGCCCACAGACCGAGGTGCAGGGGCTCAACGCCAGCAATGCCGTTTTCCTTGAGGAAGGCGTCCATCAGCAGCACTGCGCCAAAGGCGATAAAGATATCTTCACTGAAGAAGATGGCGACGTTGTCGCAGGCCGCACAGTGCGCGCGAAGTTTGTCGCGGATCGGCTGCGGCAGATCGCCGTGGCGTGCGGCTGCAGCGCCTTCCACCATGGGCGCCAGCAATGGCCGTACGGTTTGTGCATGTCCGCCGATATAGGTCAGGCCGAGTGCACCCAGCGCTTGGCGCACCACGAAATACAGCATCAGGATGCGGGCGGAGGTGGCGCTCGCCATGCTGGAGATCCAGTCCTGCGCGCGCTCCTTCAGACCGAAACTTTCCAGCAGGCCGATGATCGGCAGAATCAGCACATAGACCGCCAGCGACCGGCTGTTGATGAACTTCTCGCCGAAGGTTTCCAACAGCGTGCCAAGGTCCATGCCGACGGACAGCCCCGTCGCCAGGCCGGCCACGGTCACCACCAGCAGTGGATTGAATCGCAGGACGAACCCTACGATGATGATGGCCACCCCGATCAGTGGCCACAGATTGACTGCCGTACTCATGTGGTGCTCCCCCCAAATGATGAAAAAGCCCCGTTGGAAGGACGGGGCCGTCGTGGCTCAGGCGCCGGCGCCGACAGTGATCCCTTCACTGCCCAGCCGTTCCCGAATGCGTCGCGCGAACGCCAGCGCATGTGCGCCGTCGCCGTGCAAACAAACAGTTTGCGCGTGGATCGGAACCCACGTGCCATCAATCGCCTTCACGCGCTGCTCGCGCACCATGGTCAGCGTCTGGTCGAGTGCGGCGGCTTCGTCGTCGATCAGCGCGCCGGGCGTGCCACGTTTGACGAGCGAGCCGTCGGCGTTGTAACCGCGATCGGCAAACACCTCTTCCTTGGCCTGCAAGCCAAGCTCGCGCGCGGCCTTGACCAGTTCACCGCCGGCCAGCCCGAACACCACCAGCGAGGGATCGAAATCACGCACCGCGCGCACGATGGCCGTTGCCAGCGGGCGATCACGCGACGCCTGGTTGTACAGCGCGCCATGCGCCTTCACGTGGGCCAGCTTGCCGCCCTGCGCACGCACGATGGCCGACAGGCCGCCGATCTGGAACAGCACGCCGGCGTAGATCTCTTCTGGCGGCAGGTGCATCTCGGTGCGGCCGAAGTTCTCCCGGTCCGGAAAGCTCGGATGCGCGCCAATCGACACGCCTTCGCGCAGCGCCCACGCCGTGGTCTGGCGCATCGTATTGACGTCACCAGCGTGCCAGCCACAGGCGATGTTGGCGGAACTCACCAGCGCAAGCAGCGCCTCGTCGTTGTCGCAGCCCTCGCCGAGGTCAGCGTTCAGATCAATCGTGGTCATGGTGTCGTGTCCGGTGTCTCAGGCGTTCAGTCGTGTTTTGGCGGTACGCCGCGCGGTCGACAGAATGCCCTGGCGCTGCCAATCCAGCGCGGTTTCGATTTGCTGCAGATAGCGCGTCACCTCGGCGCGCGCGGCTTCGGCTTCTTCCAGCGTCACGCGCTCGAAGCGGATGCGGTGCCCAAGCGGAATCTGTGCCAGGCGCCATTGATCGGCCAGGATCACGGTGCCGATCTTGGGATAGCCGCCGGTCGTTTGCGCATCGGCCATCAGCACAATCGGCTGGCCCGACGGCGGCACCTGAATCACGCCAGGCACCACGCCGTGCGAGAGCAGATCGCCGCTCTGCTGCTTCTTGCGCGCAAGCTCTGGCCCTTGCAGGCGGAAGCCCATGCGGTTGCTGTTGGGGGTCAGCGTCCAGTCCGATTCCCAGAATGCGGCTTGTGCATCAGCGAGAAAGTCATCGTATTCCGGGCCAGGCAGCACGCGCATCACTGGCGTGCCATCTTGCGCACGGTCAAACGTCCAGCGCGCGGCCTTCACTGCGACGGCGTCCTTGCTGATGTCGGGTGCGTGCGATGTATCCGCAGGCAACACGGCCAGCTTGTCGCCGTCTTTGAGCGGGCGCCCTTCAAAGCCGCCAAACCCGGCCTTCAGGTCCGTGCTGCGAGAGCCCATCATCTCCGGCACATCGATGCCGCCAGCCACGCACAGGTACGCACGCACGCCGCCCTGCGCCACACGCAAGGTCAACGTCTGGCCGCGCTGCACGGGGATGGCGCGCCAGGCATGCACCGGCGTGCCATCGAGCGTGGCGCGGCAATCGGCGCCCGTCAGCGCGATCAGGCCATTGGCCTGGAAGCGCAGGGTGGCGTTGCCGAGCGTGAACTCGATGCCAGCCGCATCGCTGCGGTTGCCGACCAGGCGGTTGCCCACATACAGCGACAGCGGATCGAGCGCCCCCGACGTGCACACACCAAAGCGGCGGTAACCAGTGCGGCCCAGATCCTGCACAGACGCGAGCACACCCGCCCTCACGATCTCGATCATGGGTTGGATGGATTGGGAACGTGAGGAACTCATGCGCGCACCTTCGAGGCAACGAAGCGGATGCGGTCTCCGGGGGCCAACAGCGTGGGGGGATCACGCTGCGGCAGAAAGAGCGCCGCATCCGTGCGGCCGAGCAATTGCCAGCCGCCGGGGGACGCGGCCGGGTAGATGCCCGTCTGCTCGCCGCCAATGCCGACCGAGCCGGCAGGCACGGCCATGCGTGGCTCCGCGCGGCGCGGCGTGGCGAGCGATTTGTCCAGGCCGCCCATATAGGCAAAGCCCGGCTGGAAACCGAGGAAGTAGACGATGTATTCGGGAGCGGTGTGGCGACGCACCACTTCGGCCGGGGTCAGGCCGGTGTGCTTGGCAACATCACGCAGGTCGGGGCCATCGTCACCGCCATAGGCGACTTCGATGTCGACCAGCTTGCCGTCGGCCACCAGTGCCTCGCTGTCTTCCCACGCTTCGCGCAGCAAGGTTTCGAGCACGCGCGCATCGGCCAGCGGGCCAAACACGAGCGTGAGGTTGTTCATACCGGGGACCACGTCTACCACGCCAGCCCAGTTGGACGCGCGCGAGGCCATGGCCCAGATGCGCTGCTGGCACTTCAAGGTCGCCGGCGGCGGCACTTCGCACAACAGCGCCAGTTCGCCCAGCCGGTGAATCGTGCACTGCAACTTAGCCCCCGGTCTCGAAAGCACGCGCATGACGGCGTGCGGATGAAAAACTAAAGCGATACGTTAATAAAACGTTGATAATTTCTGTATAAGAAGTAACCCTTAGTCGCGCAGGGTTGGGTCGCGTCTGATCGTGGCGCGACTGCCCTCATCATAGGCGTCGGACACGACCAGCGTGACTGGCATGTTATGCCAAAGTCATATGAAAGGATGAAGACGCCTCTAGAGCAAGAGGCGTAGAGAAATAGCGGGAATCAGGCGCCGGGTTCTTCGCGCGTGGCGCGCAAGCCCAGGATGAGCGCCACGACAGCGCAGACAGCCATCATGCCCAGCAGTGGCAGCGCGCTCTGCCCGATGGCCGCGACCACCGTACCCGTCACCATGCCCAGGCCGAACTGCATGGCGCCCATCAGCGCCGAACCCGTGCCCGCGCGCGCGCCCTGCCCCGCCATCGCCAACGCGCCCGTGTTGGGCGAGATGCAGCCGATCGAGGCGATGTAGCAAAACAACGCCACCAGCACGAGCGGTAGTGGTGTGAACCCGGCCGCAGCCGCTGCCGTCGCCAGCACGCTGGTCACGACCGGAATCCACAAGCGCCCGGCGCAACACGCGCGCCGGCGAGTACTTGCGCACCAGCCGCACGTTCAAACGCGAGGCCGCGATCATCCCCGCTGCGTTGCTGCCGAACACCCAAGCGTAGTGCGACGGCGACAGGCCATACTCGTCGATCAGCACGAACGACGACACGGTGATGTACGCAAACATGCCCGACAGGAACACGGCACCGCACCACATATAGGCAGCGTAGTGGTGGTCGCGCAGCAGCTCCCAGTAGTCGCGCAGCACGTGGCTGACCGCCAGCTTGCGAGCCTTTTCCGGCGCCAGCGTCTCGCGCATCAGGTAGTGCACGGCCGCCAGCGCCAGCACGCCGAAGACCGTCAGCAGCGCAAAGATGATCCGCCACGAACCGACCTGCAGCACCGCCCCGCCGATCATCGGCGCGAGGATGGGCGCCACGCCCATCACCAGCATCAGCGTGGAATACGCTTGCGCGGCGCCGGCCGGGTCCATGCGGTCTCGCACCGCCGCGCGCGCGATCACCATGCCCGCGCAGCCGCCAAAGCCCTGCACGCCGCGCAGCACGGCCAGCATGGTGGCGTCCTTGGCAAACGCGCAGCCAATGGAAGCCGCCACGTACATCGCCAGACCAATGTACAGCGGCGGCTTACGCCCGAAGCGGTCACTGGCCGGACCGTAGATCAGTTGGCCAATCGCCAGGCTGATCAGGAAGACGGTCAGCGTGATGCCCGCCGCCGCCGACGAGGTATTCAAGTCGCGCGCAATGGTCGGCAGGCTCGGCAGATACATATCGACCGACAGCGGGCCGACGGCGGTGAGCATGCCAAGCAGCAAAAGCCAGCCGGGAATGGGACCAGGCAGGCGGGATCGTGCGGGAGCGGGAGCAGTCATGGGAGGGGAACACAGCGCGGCAGCGGACGTGACATCCCAGCCGGGGCAAACCGCGAACTGTAGCGCAAAGTGACAGATCGCGCCCAGGCACCGGGCAGGTGCATGCCGCGAGCAGCCTCGCTCATCCGCCCCACACAGGGGACATCAGCGCAACCTGCATACCCCAGCATAACAAGCTACCCCTCGCAATTCAGCCAATTCGGCCCGGCACGGGACTTGCACTCCCGCACCCCTCGTGAGAGGCAGGAGTCAACCAGCCCCCATGCGCTATCCGCGCCATCTGGCGCTGCGCCGGAAGATATAATTCACATTTGATGAAAAGCATCACCCATTCATGATGATTGCTGCGATGCGTCGGCGCGAATCTGCGTCAGCATCGCCTGTTGTGAAGTGTCGTCAACGTTCATAAGAGATCGCCTCCGCGACAGCCTTGCGCTCGCGGTGAGCGGCACGGAAACCACGAGCCAACTGTTGTGACACCACTCCCACCGCGCCTGTCGCTGACAGGCATGACCAAACGCTACCCGAGCGTGGTCGCCAACGACGGCGTCAGCCTCACCGTCGCGCCAGGCGAGATCCACGCCGTGCTGGGCGAAAACGGCGCCGGCAAGTCGACGCTGATGAAGATCATCTTCGGCGCGGTGCAGCCCGACGCCGGCGAGATGCTGCTCGACGGCCAGCCCGTCACCATCGCCAACCCGCACCAGGCGCGCGCGCTGGGCATTGCGATGGTGTTCCAGCACTTCTCGCTATTCGACACGCTCACGGTGGCCGAGAACATCCTGCTGGGCCTGCCCTCGGGCACCGATCTGCGCGACGTGGCCGAACAGGTGCGCACCACCGGCGACAAGTACGGCCTGCCGCTGGAGCCGCATCGCCATGTCCATACGCTTTCCGTAGGTGAACGCCAGCGCGTCGAGATCGTGCGCGCGCTGCTCACCAAACCGCGCCTGCTGATCCTCGACGAGCCGACCTCGGTGCTGACGCCGCAAGCCGTCGAGAAGCTCTTCGTGACGCTGCGCCAGTTGGCCGCCGAGGGCACCAGCATCCTCTACATCAGCCACAAGCTCGACGAGATCCAGGCCCTGTGCCACACCGCCACGGTGATGCGCATGGGCAAGGTCACGGGCGTATGCGACCCGCGGCAGGAAACGGCGGCATCGCTGTCACGCATGATGATTGGCGGCGAACCTCCGCGCGAATTGCGCCCGCAGACCACGCCGGGCGAGGTCCGCATGGAGGTGGCCGGCCTGTCGCTGCCCAAGGCGCACGCCTTTGCGACCGAACTGCGCGACATCGCGCTGCAGTTGCGCAGTGGCGAGATCGTTGGCATCGCGGGCGTGTCGGGCAACGGGCAGCAGGAATTGCTGGCCGCGCTGTCCGGCGAAGACACGCGTGCTTCGGCACAGGCCATCAGCATCGGCGACGAGCCGGTCGCCAAGCTGGACCCGCGTGCGCGTCGCAAGCGCGGGCTGTCGTTCGTGCCGGAAGAACGCCTGGGGCGCGGCGCGGTGCCATCGCTGTCGCTAGCGGCCAATACGCTGCTGACACATCAGCGTGCACCGCAGGTACGCGGCGGGCTGATCGACAAAAAGGCTGCTGCCAAGCTGGCCACCAGCATCATCAGCCGCTTCGGCGTGAAAGCCGGCGGCCCGGACGCACTGGCCAAGAGCCTGTCGGGCGGCAACCTCCAGAAATTCATCGTCGGCCGTGAAATCGAATGCGCGCCGCGCGTGCTCATCGTTGCGCAACCCACCTGGGGCGTGGACGTGGGCGCGGCGGCACAGATCCACAACGAAATCCTCGCGCTCAAGGCCGGGGGCTGCGCCATCCTGATCGTGTCGGAAGAACTCGACGAACTCTTTGCGCTGTGCGATCGCCTGCACGTGATCGCGAACGGGCGCCTCTCGCCCTCCACCCCCACGCACGCCACCGACCGCGAACAGATCGGCCTATGGATGAGCGGCATGTGGGATAAGGCCCCGGCTTCGGCGGCAGCAACCTCGGAGGTGGCCCATGGCTGATGTCATGCATGGCAGCCGCCTGGCGCTGCCTATCTCGCTGGAGTTGCGCGCGATTCCGTCGCGCACCATGGCCTATGCCTCGCCGCTGATCGCGCTGGTGCTAACGATGGTGTTCGGCCTGCTGCTGTTCGCGCTGCTGGGCAAGGACCCGGTGGCCGGCCTGCGCGTGTTCCTGATCGAGCCACTGGCCAACAAACGTGCGATTGGTGAGGTGCTGCTCAAAACGGTGCCGCTGGTGTTGTGCGCGCTGGGCTTGTCGGTGTGCTATCGCGCCAACGTGTGGAACATCGGTGCAGAGGGGCAGCTCATCGTTGGCGGCATCTTTGCGGCGGCCACGATCATCGCTTTCGATACGCCGACGCCATCCATCCCGGGCGCCTTCGCGCTGGTGCTCGCCGTCATTGCAGGCCTGGTCGGCGGCGCGTTGTGGGCAGCAATCACGGCGCTGTTGCGCGATCGCTTTCATGCCAACGAGATTCTCGTCTCGCTCATGCTCACGTACATCGCGCAGTTGTTATTGCTGTACATGGTCAACGGGCCGCTCAAGGACCCGAACGGCATGAACTTCCCGCAGTCGATCGTGTTCGACAGCGCGTTCGTGCTGCCCACGCTGGTGGCCGGCACGCGCCTGCACATCGGCTTCCTGTTCATGCTGATCATGACTGCCGTGATGACGCTGTTCGTGTTCCGCAGCTTTGCGGGTTATCGCCTGCAGGTGGGCGGGCTGGCACCGCAGGCAGCGCGCTACGCAGGCTTCTCGTCGCGTAAGGCGCTGTGGACCGCGCTGCTGATCTCGGGCGGGCTGGCAGGCATTGCCGGCGCGTTCGAGGTAACAGGGCCGATCGGGCAGTTGCTGCCCTCCATCTCCCCCGGCTACGGCTTTGCCGCCATCGTGGTGGCCTTTGTCGGCCGCCTGAATCCGGTGGGTACCGTACTGGGCGCGGTCGTGATGTCGCTGTTCTATATCGGTGGCGAACTCGCGCAATCGCGCCTGGGCCTGCCGTCGGCCATTACCGGGGTGTTCCAGGGCATGCTGCTGTTCTTCCTGCTGGCCTGCGACACACTCATCGAATACCGCCTGCGCTGGCGCGCGCACCACTGATCGGGCCAAGAGAGAAAAATAAACATGGAAAGTCTTGCTCCCCTGATCGCCGCGTCGATCAACGCCGGCACCCCGCTGCTGCTGGCCGCCCTCGGGCTCTTGATGAACGAACGCTCGGGCGTGCTCAACCTGGGCGCCGAGGGCATGATGCTGGTCGCTGCCGTTGCCGGCTTCATGGTGGGCTACCAGACGCAGATTCCGCTGCTGGGTTTTGCCGCCGGCGCGATTGCCGGCATGGTGATGGCCGTGCTGTTTGCCTGGCTCGCGCTGGTGCTCGTCACGAATCAGGTCGCCACGGGCCTTGCCCTGTCGATCTTCGGTACCGGGCTGTCGGCCTTCATGGGCCAGCGCTTTGTCGGCATGTCGCTGCCGGCGCAGGCGCATGGCATCCCCGGGCTGGAGTCGATCCCGTTCGTGGGCCCCGCCCTGTTCGCACACCACTGGATGGTCTACTTCAGCTTTCTGCTGTGCGGCGCGATTGCGTGGTTCCTGTTCAAGACGCGCGCCGGCCTGACGCTGCGCGCGATCGGTGAATCGCCGGAATCTGCCCACGCGCTGGGCTATCCGGTGCGCACCATCCGCTTTGGCGCGCTGCTGTTCGGCGGTGCGTGCTGCGGGCTGGCAGGCGCGTATCTATCACTGGTCTACACGCCGATGTGGGTCGAGAACATGGTTGCCGGCCGCGGCTGGATCGCCCTGGCGCTGACCACCTTTGCCACCTGGCGCCCGCTGCGCATTCTGTTTGGCGCGCTGCTGTTCGGCGGCGTGACGATCCTGCAGTTCTACCTGCAGGGGATGGGCGTGTCGGTGCCGTCGCAGATTCTGTCGATGGCGCCGTTTGCTGCGACCATCGTCGTGCTGGCCATCATCTCGCGCAACCCGGATTGGATTCGCCTGAACATGCCCGCGTCCCTGGGTAAGCCGTTCCGACCAGGTTCTGCCTAAGCTTTCTGCATCCCGCTTTTTTTTGCTTCAACACAGTCAACGAGCCACACAACAGGAGAAATCGATGAACGTTACCCGCAGGATCACGCTGGCCGCCCTGGCCGCCGGCGCCGCCCTGACCCTCTGGGGTTGCGGCAAGTCCAATGACAACGCAGGCGGCAACACTGCTGCGCCAGCCGCATCCTCGGCCCCCGCTGCTACCGCACCGGCACCGGCCAACGAGCCGTTGAAGGTTGCGTTCGTCTACGTTGGCCCCGTGGGCGACGCAGGCTGGACGTACGCGCACGACGCCGCCCGCAAGGAAGTCGAAGCCAAGTTCGGTGACAAGGTGAAAACCAGCTTCGTGGAAAACGTGCCCGAGAGCGCTGCTGATGCAGAACGCGTCTTCCGCGATCTGGCAACGCAAGGCAACAAGGTCATCTTCGGCACCAGCTTCGGTTTCATGGAATCGATGCTCAAGGTCGCCAAGGAATTCCCGGACGTGAAGTTCGAGCACGCCACGGGCTTCAAGACCGCCGACAACCTTGGCCAGTACGACGTGCGCACGTATGAAGGCGCTTACCTGGCGGGCGTGGTGGCCGGCAAGCTGAGCAAGTCGGGCAAGCTGGGCGTGGTGGGTTCGGTGCCCATCCCCGAAGTGATCCGCAATATCGACTCGTTCACGCTGGGCGCGCGCAGCGTCAACCCGAAGGCCACCACCCGCGTGGTGTGGGTCAACAAGTGGTTCGATCCGGGCAAGGAGCGTGAAGCGGCCACCACCCTCATCGGCCAGGGCGTCGACGTGCTGATGCAGAACACCGATTCCGCTGCCGTGGTGCAGACCGCGCAGGAGAAAGGCGTGTACGCACTGGGCTGGGACAGCGACATGACCAAGTTTGGCGAGAAGGCCCACCTGGCCGCCTCGATCAACAAGTGGGGCGTTTACTACAACAAGGTCGTTGAAGACGTGCTCAACAACCAGTGGAAGCCGGAAACCGTGTGGTGGGGCCTGAAGGAAGGCGCGATCGACCTGGGCGCATATAACGCCGTAGTGCCGGAAGACGTGAAGACGCTGGTCGAGACCCGCAAGAAGGGCATCATCGACGGCTCGGCGCCGATCTGGAAGGGCCCGCTCAAGGACAACACCGGCAAGGAAGTTCTGCCCGCCGACAAGGTCGCCGACGACGGCTTCCTGCACGGCATCAAGTTCTACGTGGAAGGCGTGGAAGGCAAGATTCCGGGCTAAGTCCAGTCCGTTGCAGCAAGAAGCCGGCACTTCGCAAGAGGGCCGGCTTTTTTCATGGCCGCGCCTCTTGCTCCCGTCGCTTGCCTGCACATGTGTGATTTCGTGAAAATGCGGAGCACCACATTCCACACACCCGTCAAAGTTCCCCCGATGATCACGAAAACCACGTTGCGCCTAGTCTCCGCGCTCCTGCTCTGCTGTTGCCTCAGTGGCATGGTGGTGCCTGCCTACGCACGCAGCAACGATGGCGGCTTGCTGGTGGAAAGCCTCGACGGCCCCGTCACCGAGAACGAAATTCAGTCGTTTGTCGCCGTCGCGCAAACCCTGCAGCCCGCAGCCACCGGCAATGGCAGCGAATGGGCCCAGGGCCACAGCGGTGAAAACCTGAAAGCCCTCGCCCTCGTCTACGAAATTGCGCCACACAAGGAGATCCTGGACACGATGGTGTCCTTCTGCGACACGCTGCTCTCCCAGCGCAATGACCTGCTGCCAGCCCCAGCCGGCCAGCGCATTGTGTGGACCGGCCGCATCGATCCGGTCTGGCCAAACCGCCCAGATGCCGCCCCAATCGAAACCGGCGGCGAGCAAGGCGACCCGGTGGGTCATCTCGCGAACTGTGCCAAACAGATTCTCCGGACCCCGGCGCTGCACCACCAGTCGGTCAGCAACGGCGATCCATTTCACTTCGGGGCAACCTATCTGCAACGTGCCAAGACCTACATCGCGCAGGCCGACAAGACCGTGGACGAGCACATCCTGCGCTCGCTGCTGGACCTGTCTGCCAACCAGCACATGACCTTTGCCGCCAATTCACCCTACCAAACCGGCAAGCCGGTGCCGTGGAATCAGCAGATGATGTTCAGCTACGCCTTCGCTAACCTGGCCGAAGCACATCAGCTACTCAAAGACGACCCGGCACGCGTGAAGCGCTTTGACCAGATCGTGCGAGCCAACGTGGACTGGTTTTTCAACAACGGCTTGACCGACTACACCGACAAGGAAGGTCGCCCCGCCTACGACTGGGCCTACGCGATGCCGAACCGCGCCGGCGAGGACAGCAATCACGGCAGCCTCGACGTGGCCGGGCTCTATCGGCTGTACCAGAGCGGCCGCTATGGCATCAGCGCGGCGCAGATGGCGCCCATCGCCAACAGCGTCTACGACGTGATGCGCCTGGGCGACCACCACTATGCCGGTCGCCTGAACGGCAGCACCGGCACCGGTCACGGCAGCGATACCAACTACCTGCGCAGCGGCTACCTCTTTGCGGCCCTGTTCCGCGACGATGCTTATGCAACGATGATGAACGACGCCGGCATCCAGGCAGGCAGCCGCACCAACCGCATCGATGCGTACTCCCGCTTTCTCTGGGTGAAGCACCAGCGCGCGGTGAGCAAGTGATGCACGACACTGGTGACATGGCTGCGAGCTAACCGCTTCGGTTTCAAGCACTTCAGTAAAAAGCCCGCCCTCTTACGAGGTGCCGGCTTTTTTCATGGGCGATGGGTGTTCAAATCTTGAAAACCAGGCTGTTTCCCCAAGCTGATACGATGGTCCGCCGGTTACCACGCCTCATGTGACGCC
Organism: Ralstonia sp. AU12-08; assembly: GCF_000442475.1. Taxonomy (NCBI): domain Bacteria; kingdom Pseudomonadati; phylum Pseudomonadota; class Betaproteobacteria; order Burkholderiales; family Burkholderiaceae; genus Ralstonia; species Ralstonia sp. AU12-08. Next base: position 125,803 of record NZ_ASZV01000024.1, read on the forward strand.
GGCTTTTCATCAAGGAGCCCACGATGTTCGGACGACTCTTCCGCCTGTGGAGCGTAGTGCGCAATGACGTGCGCCTGCTGTGGTTTGCGCTGCGCCATCCGGGCGCGCCGTGGTGGCTGGCGCCGGCTGCGTTGCTGCTGGTGGGCTATGTGGTCTCGCCGATCGATCTGATTCCGGATTTCATTCCGGTGATCGGCTGGGTGGACGACATCGTGCTGGTGCCGCTCGCATTACATTTTCTGCTGCGTGCGTTGCCCGAACGCGTGCGTGAGGACGCGCGCTTTGCCGCCGCCCGGCGCCGAGTGTCGCCAACCGGGCCGAGCGGGCGGTAACTTCCCTGCTTACGGCAAGAGGATCGTCGAGCCGGTCGTCTTGCGCGCTTCCAGATCGCGGTGCGCCTGCGCCGCGTCCAGCAGTTCGTAGCGCTGGTGAATTTCGATCTTCACCTTGCCGCTGCTCACCACATCGAACAAATCCGCTGCCATCGGCTCCAGCAAGTCGCGTCGCGCCGTGTACGTCATCAGCGTCGGGCGCGTGAGCTTGAGCGAGCCCTTCGCGCTCAACACGCTGATGTCAAAGGGCGGCACCGGGCCCGAGGCGTTGCCATAGCTGACCATCCAGCCGCGCGGCGCCAGACAATCCAGCGAGCCGGTAAACGTGTCTTTGCCGATCCCGTCGTAGACCGCCGGCACGCCCTTGCCACCGGTGATCTCGCGCACGCGTTCGGTGAAGTTCTCGCGCGTGTAGACGACGGTGTGATCGCAGCCGTGTGCGCGGGCCAGTTCCGCCTTGGCATCGCTGCCGACCGTGCCGATCACCGTAGCGCCGAGTGCCTTCAGCCACTGACATGCGATCAACCCCACCCCACCCGCCGCTGCGTGAAACAGCACCGTATCGCCCGGCTGCACGCGGTAGCTGTCGCGAATCAGGTACTGCGCGGTCATGCCCTGCAGCATCATCGCCGCGCCGGTCTCAAAGTCGATAGTGTCCGGCAGGCGCACCAGGATGTCGGCCGGCATGGTGCGCATCGCCGCGTAAGCGCCAGTCGGGCGGCCTGCATAGGCCACACGGTCGCCCGGTTTGACGTGCGTCACGCCCTGCCCCACCGCCTCCACCACACCCGAGGCTTCCATGCCGATGCCACCCGGCAGCGGCTGCGGATACAGCCCCGTGCGGAAGTACACGTCGATGTAGTTCAGGCCGATGGCGTGCTGCTTGATGGTGGCCTCGCCGGGGCCGGGTGCAGGCACGTCAACGTCGACGTACTGCATCACTTCCGGGCCGCCGGTTTCAAAAATGCGGATGGCTTTCGTCATGCGTGGATCTCCTTCGGGTCAGGCTGCACCCGCTGCAGGGCGGACATCACCAGATCGGCGGTCGCCAGGTTGGTGGCGCAGGGAATGTTGTGCACGTCGCAGGCGCGGACCAGCGCGTTGATGTCGGGTTCGTGCGGCTGCGGCGTCATCGGGTCGCGCAGAAAAATCACCGCGTCAACACGGCCTTCCGCCAGCTGTGCGCCAATCTGCAGGTCACCGCCCCACGGGCCGGACAGCATGCGCTGCACGGACAGGCCGACTTCCGCCTCCAGCCGGCCGCCGGTGGTGCCGGTCGCCAGCAGGTCGCATTGCGCGAGGTAGGCCTGATGCGTCTGCGCGAAGGCGATCATGTCGTCCTTCTTGTGGTCGTGCGCGATCAGGGCGATGCGGCGCTTTCGCGATGCGGGGGCTGCGCCTTCGGGCGTGATGGTGGTCATAGGACTGGGCTTAGAAAGTGCCTGGGAAGGCGCCGCCATCCAGCAGGATGTTCTGCGCGTTCAGGTAACCCGCGTGCTGGCTGCAGAGGAAGGCGCACACGGCGCCGAACTCCGCGGGTTGGCCGAACCGCCGCGCTGGGTTGCCCTGGCGCTTGCGGTCAAAGTTGTCTTCTGTGCTAATGCCGGCAGCCTTGGCGCCAGCCTCCAGCGTCTTGGTCAGACGGTCTGTCTCGAACTGGCCAGGCAGCAAGTTGTTAACCGTCACGCCGTGCTTGGCCACTTCGCGCGCGAGGCCGGCCACAAAGCCGGTCAGGCCCGAGCGTGCGCCGTTGGACAACCCGAGCACATCAATCGGCGCCTTCACCGCACCGCTGGTGATGTTGATGATGCGGCCCCAGCGGCGCTCGATCATCTTGTCGACAGTCGCCTTGATGAGGTCGATAGGTGTGAGCATGTTGGCGTTGAGGGCGGCATTCCACGCATCGCGATCCCAGTCGCGGAAGTTGCCCGGCGGCGGGCCGCCCGCGTTGTTGACGAGGATGTCGGGCGAGCCGCCCAGGCGTTCGCAGGCCAGCAGTGCTTCAGCCCGGCCTTCCGGAGTGGTGATATCGGTGGCAACCGCTTCAACGCGGACACCATGTGCGCCACGGATACGCTCGGCTGCCGCCAGCAGTGCTTCAGCGCCACGGGCGACGATCACCACATCCACACCCTCGGCCGCCAGCGCATCGGCGCAGGCGAAGCCCAATCCCTTGCTTGCGCCGCACACCAGTGCGCGCTTGCCTTTCAGCCCTAAGTCCATCCTGTCCAGCTCCTTGTGTTATTTGGCCTGGCTGCCACGGCGCGACAGTAGCGCCATGCCGGCCAACACCAGCGCGCTGCCGGCGATCTGCCACACCGTAATTGGCTCGCCCAGCAGCCACCAGCCCAGCAGCAGCGTCGACACCGGCCCGATCATGCCCGCCTGCGATGCCACTGGCGCTCCCACTCGGGCCACCGCCATCATCGTCATGGTGACGGGCGCCACTGTGCAGAACACCGCGTTGATGCCCGACAGCCCAATCACCTGCCAAGGCAGCACCAGCGCCGACATGGGCCGCAGCACTAGGAATTGAATGATGCAGGCCACCGTTGACACGCACATGGCATACGCCACCAGCCGCATCGAACCCACGCGCTTGACCAGCTCGCCGCTGGCCAGCAGATAGATACCGTAGCTGATGGCGCTGGCGAGTACCAACCCGCCGCCCAGCCATACGTTGTTGCCGCCCAGGTTGAGATCGTGCGCGAACACCAGCACGATGCCCGCGTACGCCAGCGCCAGAGACACCCATTGCAAGCCGGTGATGCGCCGCTTGAATACCGTCGACGTAATCAACAGCACGAATGACGGCGTGAGGAACAGAATCAGCCGCTCCAGCCCCGCCGTGATGTATTGCAGCCCCAGGAAGTCGAGAAAGCTGGAGAGGTAGTAGCCGATGATGCCCAGGCCAACAATGCGCCAGCGGTCCGCCGGCGCCAGCGGCGCCGCGCGGCGCGACTGCCACCACCCCATCGCCATGAACAGCGGCGCAGCCAGCAGCATCCGCAGCGTGATGACCATGACGGCATCCACCTGATAGCGGTACATCAGCTTGGCGACGATGGCCTTGGCAGAGAACAGCACGGCGCCCACCGAGGCGAGCAGCAGGCCGCCAGTGTCGGTGGTTCGTGCGGAGTTGGAAGACGCAGAAGACGCGGTGGTCACAACGGAGCGCGAGAGAGGCGCAGGGCGTGTTGGAGGGCGCCGTCGATTGTATTGGAATTCAACAAAACGTTCCGACGACAGGTGCGCTGCACGTGGCACGGCTTTCGCTTGAGCGCATCCGGACCGCCGTACAATCGCGCCTGCATTCCGAATATTCCGATAGAGCTACAACGACAACGGATTCCACACCCCATGAGCCAAACCACCTCCCCCGCCTTCTACGCGGGCGCCGATGCAGTCGCGGCACCCGACCCGACCCTCTGGAACGAAGACCTCAACCCCACCCCGCAAGCTGCCCGCACCTGGACGGCTACCAACTACGCCGCGCTGTGGGTGTCGATGGTGGTATCGGTGCCGGCGTACATGCTGGCCTCGGGGCTGATGAGCGAGGGCATGAACTGGTGGCAGGCCGTGCTGACGGTGTTCCTGGGCAACCTGATCGTGCTCGTGCCGATGGTGCTGGTGGGCCACGCGGGTACCAAATACGGCATCCCCTTCCCGGTGCTGGTGCGGGCATCGTTCGGGGTGCGCGGTGCGCAGTTGCCGGCCATCCTGCGGGCCATCGTGGCGTGCGGCTGGTTCGGCATCCAGACGTGGCTCGGCAGCCAGGCGATCTACACGATCCTGAACGTCGTCACCGACAACATGCTGGTGGGCAGCAACATTCCGGGCCTGGGCATCAACCCGGGCCAGGGGTTCTGCTTCCTGCTGTTCTGGGGCCTGCACATCTGGCTGATCACCAAGGGGCTGGAGTCAATCAAGCGCTTCCAGGCGCTGGCCACGCCGCTGCTGATCCTGGCCGCGCTGGGCTTGGTCTGGTGGGCGTACGTCAATGCGGGTGGCTTTGGCCCGATGCTGTCGGCGCCATCGGCGTTTGCTGAGGGCGGCAAGCGTGCGGGCGAGTTCTGGGGCTTCTTCTGGCCGTCGCTCACCGCCATGGTTGGCTACTGGGCCACACTGGCGCTGAACATTCCCGACTTCACCCGCTTCGCACGCAGCCAGCGCGATCAGCTTGTTGGCCAAGCGATCGGCCTGCCGCTGCCGATGGGGCTGCTGGCGCTGGTGGCGGTGCTCGTCACGTCGTCCACGGTCGTTATCTACGGCCAGGCCATCTGGGACCCGGTCACCCTCGCCGGCAAGATGACGGGCCCGTCGGTCATCGTCGCGTTGCTGGCACTGATCACCGCTACGCTGATGACCAACATCGCCGCCAACGTGGTCTCGCCTGCGTATGACTTCTCGAACCTGGCGCCGCATCGCATCTCGTTCCGCATCGGCGGCTACATCACCGCGGGCATCGGCCTGGCGATGATGCCGTGGAAGATCCTGGAGACCACCAAGGGCTACATCTTCACGTGGCTCGTGGGCTACGGCGCGCTGCTGGGCCCGGTGGCCGGCATCATGATGGTCGACTACTTCCTGGTGCGCCGCACCGTGCTCAAGACCGGCGAGCTGTTCCGCGTGGATGGCCCCTACGGCTACGGCAACGGCTGGAACGGCCGCGCCATCGTCGCACTCATCATCGGCGTGCTGCCGAACCTGCCGGGCTTCTTCAAGCAGGCCGGTTTCGTGGCCAGCGTGCCGGGCGTATTCGAAGCGCTGTACACGTATGCGTGGTTCGTGGGGCTGGCGATTTCGGCCGTGGTCTACATCATCCTGATGCGCGGCCGCCGATAAGCCGCTCGATCATCCACATGGGGCGCGCCGTACAATGCGCCCCACTACTGCATCCTTCTCGCCATGAAACAAGATCCGCGCTTTCCGAACCTGTTCATCCTCAATCACCCGCTGATCCAGCACAAGCTCACGCACATGCGCGACAAGGACACGTCCACGCGCACGTTCCGCGAGCTGCTGCGCGAGATCACGCTGCTGATGGGCTATGAGATCACGCGCAACCTGCCGCTGACCAGCCGCCACATCGACACGCCGATGGGCCCGATGGAAGCGCCCGTCATCGCTGGCCGCAAGCTGGCCGTGGTGCCGGTGCTGCGCGCGGGCGTGGGCATGAGCGATGGGCTGGTGGAGCTGATTCCGTCGGCGCGTATCGGCCATATCGGCGTGTACCGCGACGAGCACCACCGCCCGGTGGAATACCTCGTGCGCCTGCCGGATCTGGAAGACCGCACCTTTATCCTGTGCGATCCGATGGTCGCCACCGGCTACTCAGCCGTGCACGCCATCGACGTGATGAAGAAGCGCGGCGTGCCGGACGAGAACATCCTCTTCCTGGCGCTCGTGGCCGCACCGGAAGGCGTGGAGGTGTTCCAGAAGGCGCATCCGGGCGTGAAGCTGTTCGTCGCTTCGCTGGATTCACACCTGGACGAGCACGCTTACATCATCCCCGGCCTGGGCGATGCGGGCGACCGCCTGTTCGGCACGAAAAACTGATCGCCCTGCGTTCTACGCAAACAACAACAGCCGGCATTGCCGGCTGTTTGTTTTGGTGCGTGCGGTGGCGGCACTGATCAGGCTGGGCGCTGCCTGGCGGCACGTTCTTCTTCGCGCATCTTGCGAACGAAAAGGCGCCAGAAGAACGCGCCCATGCCGATGAGAAAGCCGATGACGGCGAGGCTCGCCAGGCCGGTATCGGTCGTGAACAAGATTTTGAGTGCGGTCATATGCCAGATCTCCCGGATTGAGGGCCGCGGCACCGGATGATGCCTCGGCCCGATGCAGTCTAGGGAGACTGGCAGGCCAGGTATTGCGTGCGGTCAAGCGCAGGGGCGGTCTCATCCCGCCCGCCGCGTGTTACCTGATGAAAGTCAGAAATCCACGCAGATCAGCGCTTCTTCGACCCGCCCAGGATGCTGCCCAGCACCCCGCGTACGATCTCGCGCCCGACCGTCGAGCCGATCGTACGCATGGTCGACTTGGCCAGTGTTTCGACGATCGAGTCCCCGCGGCCGGTGCGGCCGGTGCCCTTGGTCAGGATCGAGCCGACCTCGCCAAGCCAGCCGCCGCCCTCCTGCTGTGCGGGTGCAGGTGCGGGGACCGACGTGGGCGCCGAACCCGACGAAGCACCGAAATCCGTGCCGATGGACCCCGGAGCCGGCGCAGGTGCTGCCCCACCCGTCGCCACACGTCCGGTCAGGATTTCGTAGGCCGATTCCCGATCGATTGCCGTGTCATAACGACCGGCTACCAGCGAATTGGCGAGCAGCGCGCGGCGCTCGTCATCCGAAATCGGCCCGATACGCGATGCAGGCGGCACAACGAAGGCGCGCTCCGTAATCTCAGGGCGTCCGCCTTCATCAAGCATGGAGATCAGCGCCTCGCCCACCGCCAGTTCGCCAATCGCCTGCTCGATGCTGAACTCTGGGTTCGCGCGCATCGTGGTGGCTGCCGCCTTCACAGCCTTCTGATCGCGCGGCGTAAACGCACGCAGCGCGTGCTGTACGCGGTTGCCAAGCTGACCGAGCACGGTGTCGGGCACGTCGGACGGGTTCTGCGTCACGAAGTACACGCCGACGCCCTTGGAGCGAATCAGCCGCACCACCTGCTCCACCTTCTGCAGCAGCGACGGCGGCGCGTCGTTGAATAGCAGGTGCGCCTCGTCGAAGAAGAAGGCGAGCTTCGGCTTGTCCAGATCGCCCACTTCCGGCAGGTGTTCAAACAACTCCGAGAGCATCCACAGCAGGAACGTCGCGTACAGCTTGGGCGCGTTGAGCAGCTTGTCGGCCGCCAGGATGTTGATCACGCCCTGCCCGCGCACGGTCTGCATCAGGTCGTTGATATCGAGCATCGGCTCGCCGAAGAACTTGTCGGCGCCCTGCTCTTCCAGTGCGATCAGGTTGCGCTGGATGGCCCCGATGCTGGCCGAGGAAATGTTGCCGTACTTGTTCGTGTACTCCGACGAATGCTCGCCGACGTGCTGCAGCATCGCACGCAGGTCTTTCATGTCGAGCAGCGCGAGGCCGGAGTCATCCGCAATCCGGAAGACAAGGTTGAGCACGCCGGTCTGGATGTCGTTCAACTCCAGCATGCGCGAGAGCATCAGCGGGCCCATGTCGGACACGGTGGCGCGCACGGGGTGGCCCTTCTCGCCGTACACATCCCACAGCGTGACGGGGCAGCCGGCCCATTGCGGTTCTTCCAGACCGCGCTCCTGCAGGCGCGCCTTGAGCTTGTCGTTCGACTGGCCAGGCTGCGAAATGCCGGTCAGGTCACCTTTGACGTCAGCCAGGAAGACCGGCACGCCGATCTTCGACAGGCCCTGCGCAATGGTCTGCAGGGTGACGGTCTTGCCGGTGCCGGTGGCGCCGGTAATCAGGCCATGCCGGTTGGCGAGCTGGGGCAGCAGCACCAACTCAGTTTTCGTGTTCTTGGCAACGAGGATGGGATCGGTCATGGCATTCAGACGGGGATCAATCTTTGGGGGCGGGCGCCTATTGCTCGACCGGATGGACGGGTCGGCGGGCGTGTGCAGCATGCTAAAATCTACGACCGATTATAGAGCGTGCAGGTGGCGTCAAACCGCCATCTGGGCGCCAGATTCCACAGCATTTCCACCGCATTCCGCTCGGAGAGTTTCATGGCCGGTCATTCCAAATGGGCCAATATCAAGCATAAAAAAGCCGCTGCCGACGCCAAGCGCGGCAAGATTTGGACGCGCCTGATCAAGGAAATCACCGTGGCGGCCCGTCTGGGCGGCGGCGATGCGGATTCCAACCCGCGCCTGCGCCTGGCCATGGACAAGGCCACCGACGCCAACATGCCCAAGGACAACATCCAGCGCGCCATCCAGCGCGGCGTGGGTGGCCTGGAAGGCGCGAACTACGAAGAAATCCGCTACGAAGGCTACGGCATCAATGGCGCCGCCATCATCGTCGACTGCCTGACCGATAACCGCACGCGCACCGTGGCTGAAGTCCGCCATGGCTTCGACAAGTACGGCGGCAACATGGGCGTCGCCGGCTCGGTGGCGTTCCTGTTCGACCACGTCGGCCAGTTCATCTTTGCCCCGGGCACGCCGGAAGACAAGCTGATGGACGCCGCGCTCGAAGCCGGCGCCGACGACGTCGTCACGCATGAAGACGGCGCGCTCGAAGTCATCTGCCCGCCCCACGATTTCAGCAAGGTCAAGACCGCGCTGGAAGCCGCTGGCTTCAAGGCCGAACTGGCCGAAGTCATCATGAAGCCGCAGAACGAAGTCGAGTTCACCGGCGAAGATGCGGTCAAGATGCAAAAGCTGCTCGACGTCCTGGAAAACCTGGACGACGTGCAGGAAGTCTTCACCAACGCGGTCATCGGGGAATAAGCCCCGGACACGCGCATAACGGCGATCGACCTGACCGATCGCCGTTTTTGTTTTCCAGTTTTCGATTTTTTGAGTAGGTACAGCATGAAAGTGATGGTGGTCGGTTCGGGCGGACGGGAACACGCCCTGGCATGGAAGCTGGCACGCTCGCCCAAGGTGCAGGTGGTCTACGTGGCGCCGGGCAATGGCGGCACGGCGCTCGACAAGCGCCTGCAGAATCTGCCGATCACGGACCCGGAAGTGCTGGCCGCGTTTGCCGAGCGCGAAGGCATCCACTTCACGGTGGTCGGCCCGGAAGCCCCGCTGGCCGCCGGTATCGTTGATCTGTTCCGCAGCAAGGGCCTGCGCATCTTCGGACCGACCAAGGCCGCGGCGCAGCTTGAATCGTCGAAGGATTTCGCCAAGGCGTTCATGCATCGCCACGGCATTCCGACCGCCAAGTACCAGACCTTCAGCGACGCCGCACAGGCGCACGCCTACATTGACCAGGAAGGCGCCCCGATCGTCATCAAGGCCGATGGTCTGGCTGCCGGCAAGGGCGTGGTCGTGGCGATGACGGCCGAAGAAGCCCACAGCGCCATCGACATGATGCTGGCCGACAACCGCCTGGGCGACGCCGGTGCGCGCGTGGTGATCGAAGAATTCCTGGCCGGCGAAGAAGCCAGCTTCATCGTCGTGTGCGACGGCAAGAACGTGGTGGCGCTGGCCACCAGCCAAGACCACAAGCGCCTGCTCGACGGCGACGCCGGCCCGAATACGGGCGGCATGGGCGCCTACTCGCCCGCGCCGGTGGTCACGCCCACGCTGCACGCCCGCGCGCTGCGCGAAATCATCATGCCGACCATCCGCGGTATGGAAAAAGACGGCATCCCGTACACCGGTTTCCTGTACGCCGGCCTGATGATCGACGCCGACGGCACGCCCAAGACGCTCGAATTCAACTGCCGCATGGGCGACCCGGAAACGCAGCCGATCATGGCGCGCATGAAGACCGACCTGTACGACGTGCTCGACCGCGCCATCGACGGCAAGCTCGACGGCATGGAACTCGAATGGGACCGCCGTACCGCGCTGGGCGTGGTGATGGCCGCCCACAACTATCCGGACACGCCGCGCAAGGGTGACGTCATCACCGGCATCCCGAAGGAAACGGAAGACAGCGTCACCTTCCACGCCGGCACCACGCTCAAGGACGGCGTGCTGACCACCAACGGCGGCCGTGTGCTGTGCGTCGTCGGCCTGGCTGACACCGTCAAGGCGGCCCAGCGCGCCGCGTATAACGCCATCGAACAAATCAAGTTCGACGGCGCCCAGTACCGGACCGATATCGGCCACCGCGCCATCCGCCATTGAGCGATCCCTGCCGCGCTGATGCCCCACCATGGGGCAAGCGCGGCTTCCGTCACCCCGGGTGATTCCCAACAAGCCCCAAGCGGCCCGCCCGCTACAATGGTGACAACCGTATGACCCGGCCGCCTCAACGGCCCCGCCCGAATCTGATGGATACCCAAGCCGTCCGCGCCTACCTGCTGGACCTGCAGGACCGCATCACCACCGCTGCCGGCGCACTCGACGGCGGCACCTTCGCCACCGATTCGTGGGAAAAACCGCCCACCGAACGCCTGCGCGGTAGCGGCCGCACCCGCATCCTGGAAGGCGGCTCGCTGCTGGAGCGCGGCGGCGTCGGCTTCTCACACGTGATGGGCGACACCCTGCCCCCGTCGGCCACCGCCAACCGGCCCGAACTGGCCGGACGCGGCTTCGAAGCGATGGGCGTGTCATTGGTCTTCCATCCGCGCAACCCGTACGTACCGACGGTGCACATGAACGTGCGCTGCTTCGTCGCCGTGCGGCCCGATGCCGAACCCGTCTGGTGGTTCGGTGGCGGCATGGACTTGACGCCCTACTACGGCTTCACCGAAGACGCCTCGCACTTCCACCGCACCTGCCAGAGCGCCCTCGCCCCGTACGGCGACGAGCTGTACCCGCGCTTCAAGCAATGGTGCGACGACTATTTCTACTTGAAGCATCGCAAGGAAGCGCGCGGCATCGGCGGCATCTTTTTCGACGACTTTGCCGAACTCGGTTTCGAGCGCAGCTTCGAAATGATGCGCTCGGTGGGCGACGCGTTCTTGCCCGCCTGGCTGCCCATCGCCGAGCAACGCCACGCCACGCCCTACGGTGAACGCGAACGTGCCTTCCAGGCCTATCGCCGTGGACGCTATGTCGAATTCAACCTGGTGTTCGACCGTGGCACGCTGTTCGGCCTGCAAAGTGGCGGGCGCACAGAATCGATCCTGATGTCGATGCCGCCCGTGGCCAACTGGCGCTACGACTGGCAACCCGAAGCGGGCTCGCCAGAAGCCGCGCTCTACACCGATTTCCTGCCGGCGCGCGACTGGGTATGACGCTTCCCACCTTCGTGCGCCCCAATCTCGACCGCCCGTATCGCCTGGGTTTGCTGGGCGGCACATTCGATCCGCCGCACGTCGGCCATATCGCCCTGGCTGAGCTGTGTATCGCCCGGCTCGATCTGGACGAACTGCTGTGGATTCCGACCGGCGTGTCGTGGCAAAAAGCCGCCGACATCACCCCCGCCCCGCTGCGCTTTGCCATGACTGAACTGGCCGCGAAAGCGGTACGCGGTGGCCGCGCCCAGGTTCACGCGAGCAGCATGGAAGTCGACCGCCACGGCCCCAGCTACACCATCGACACCGTGCGCGAATTACGCGGCGTCTACGGGCCGGAAACCTCCATGGCGTGGCTGATGGGCGCCGACCAGCTCGTCGGCCTGGACACCTGGCATGGCTGGCAAGACCTGTTCGAATACGTGCACCTGTGCGTGGCCACGCGCCCCGGTTTCGACCTGCACGCGCTGCACGCGCCGGTGCAACGCGAGCTGGATGTGCGCCGGGGTGACACGGCATTGGTACAATGCGCTCCCGCCGGCCATATGTGGATCGACCAGACGCTATCCGTCGACCTGTCGTCCACCCGCCTGCGCCAGCTGCTCGCCGCCGGCGAACGCTGCGACGCCGACCTGCCCGCCGGCGTGGCCGACCTGATCCAATCGCATTCGCTGTATCGCCGTGCCAATGGCACGGTCAGTGCCTGACCGCGTGATTCACTGTATTTACGCGCTTTTTTGACCTTTTTTCTCGCCCTTTAAACGTTCTTCTCACTCAGTATGGATATTCGCAAACTACAACGCGTGATCGTCGACGCGCTCGAAGACGTCAAGGCGCAAGACATCAAGGTCTTCAATACGACCCACCTGACCGAGCTGTTCGACCGCACGGTCATCGCTAGCGGCACGTCCAATCGTCAGACCAAGGCCCTCGCCGCGTCCGTCCGTGACGCCGTCAAGGAAGCCGGCGGCCACGTCATCGCCGTGGAAGGCGAAGACGTGGGCGAATGGGTGCTGGTTGACTGCGGCGACGCCGTGGTCCACATCTTCCAGCCGCAACTGCGCCAGTACTACAACCTGGAAGAAATCTGGGGCGACAAGCCAGTGCGCGTCGAACTCGGCGGAACCAGCAAGCGCGGCCTGCCCAAGGCCAGCGAAGGCTACGACGACGAGGAAGACGAGGCCGAAGAGGTCACGCCGGCCAAACGTCGTACCACCAAGCCGGCGCTGGCCGGTGAGCGCCCGACCAAGGCTGCAGCACCGGCCAAGAAAGCGCCCGCCAAGACCGCCGCTGCCAAGAAGCCCGCCAGCAAGCGCGCAACCGGCACCGGCACCGGCAAGCCCGCCACGAAGACTGCCGCAAAAACGGCAACCAAGACGGCAGCCAAGCGCGCTCCGGCCAAGAAGCGCGCGGCGTAACGCCACGCAGGCAGCCTCGCCATGCAGTTGCTGATCGTTGCCGTCGGGCACAAGATGCCGTCCTGGATCGAGGACGGCTTCTCTGAATATGCCAAGCGCATGCCGCCCGAACTGCGCATCGAACTGCGCGAGATCAAGCCCGAGCAGCGCTCGGGCAGCCGCACCGCCGCCACCGTCATGCAGCTCGAAGCCGCGCGCATCGAAGCCGCGCTGCCCAAGGGCTGCCGCATGATCGCGCTGGATGAGCGCGGCAAGGACCTGACCACCGTCGCACTCGCCGAATCCCTCACCGGATGGCAACAGGAAGGCGGCGACATCGCGTTTGTGATTGGCGGTGCGGATGGGTTGGACCCGGCGCTGAAGGCCAAGGCCCGCATGCTGATCCGCCTGTCGAGCCTGACCCTGCCGCACGGCATGGTGCGCGTGCTGCTGGCCGAGCAGCTCTATCGCGCGTGGAGCATCACGCAAAACCACCCGTATCACCGGGTATGACGATGGAAGCAACCAGCGCCCCACACTTGTATCTCGCCTCGCAAAGCCCGCGCCGACAGGAGTTGCTGCGCCAGATCGGCGCGCGCTTCGAACTGCTGCTGGCCGATGGCGATGAAGATGCCGAAGCGCTGGAAGCCGTGCTCCCCGGCGAAACGCCCGATGACTACGTCCAACGCGTCTGCGCATTGAAAGCGCAGGCCGCCGTGCGCCGCCGCATCACACGCAACCTCCCCGCCCTGCCGATCCTCACGTCCGACACCACGGTGTGCCTGGGCGGCGAGATCCTCGGCAAGCCGACTGACGCAGCCGATGCCCACCGCATGCTGCGCGGCATGTCCGGCCGCGAACACCGCGTGCTGACCGCCGTCACCGTCGTCAAAGCCGACGGCACGCCGATGCACGCGCTGTCCATTTCCGACGTGCGCTTTGCCGTGCTGACGGACAACGACATCGCCCGCTACATCGCCAGCGGCGAGCCCTTCGGCAAGGCTGGCGCGTACGGCATCCAGGGCCGCGCGGCCGCCTTCGTCGCCCATATTTCGGGAAGCTATTCGGGTATCATGGGCCTACCCTTGTTCGAGACGGCAGCGCTGCTCGCACAGGCGGGCATCACGCTGTAACTCGCCCTCTGACCGGCCGCTGAAGCACGCGCCGAGCAGCGTGCGAGGGCCGGTTTCAAGACACGCTTCGGGCGCACGACAAGCCTGGAGGCGGGTGCTGAAACCCGCTCTCTTGGTATCCCCCATGTCCGAAGACATCCTCGTCAATATCACGCCGCAAGAAACGCGCGTGGCCATCGTCCAGCAAGCCGCCGTTCAAGAGCTCCACATCGAGCGCACACTCACGCGCGGGCTGGTTGGCAACATCTACCTCGGCAAGGTTGTGCGCGTGCTGCCGGGCATGCAATCAGCCTTCATCGATATCGGTCTGGAACGCGCGGCGTTCCTGCACGTGGCCGACATCTGGCACCCGCGCGACGCCAAGGACGCCCCACCCACACCGCAAGTCGCCATCGAGAAAACGCTGTTCGAAGGCCAGGCGCTGATGGTGCAGGTCATCAAGGACCCGATCGGCACCAAGGGCGCACGCCTTTCCACGCAAGTCAGCATTGCTGGCCGCACGCTGGTGTATCTGCCGCAAGACCCACACATCGGTATCTCGCAAAAGATTGGCAACGAGGCCGAGCGCGAAGCGCTGCGCGCCCGCGTGACGGCGATGGTGCCGACCGAGGAGCGCGGCGGTTTCATCGTACGCACGATCGCGGAAGAATCGACCGACGAAGAGCTCGCCAACGATGTCGCCTACCTGCGCAAGATCTGGGCGACCATCCGCCACAACGCCACCACCCTTCCCGCGCCGTCGATCCTGTACCAGGATCTGAACCTCGCCCAGCGCGTGCTGCGCGATTTCGTGACGGACGAAACGCGCAGCATCCAGGTCGATTCGCGCGAGAACCATCAGAAGCTCGTCGAGTTTGCGCAGGAGTACACGCCGGCCGTGGTCGAGCGCCTGACGCATTACACAGGCGAGCGGCCGATCTTCGACCTGTACAACATCGAGGCGGAAGTCGAGCGTGCGCTGTCGCGCCGGGTCGATCTGAAATCGGGCGGTTACCTGATGATCGACCAGACCGAGGCGATGACCACCATCGACGTCAACACCGGCGGTTACGTGGGCGCGCGCAACTTTGACGACACGATCTTCAAGACCAACCTGGAAGCCGCGCACACCATCGCGCGGCAACTGCGGCTGCGCAACCTGGGCGGCATCATCATCATCGACTTCATCGATATGGAGTCGGCGGAACATCGCGATGCGGTACTAGCGGAGCTACGCAAGGCGCTGTCGCGCGACCGCACGCGCATCACGGTCAACAGCTTCTCGCAGTTGGGGCTGGTGGAGATGACGCGCAAACGTACGCGGGAATCGCTCGCGCACGTGCTGTGCGAGCAGTGCCCGGTGTGCCAGGGCAAGGGCCAAGTGAAGACGCCGCGCACGGTGTGCTACGACATCCTGCGCGAAATCATGCGCGAGTCGCGTCAATTCAATCCGCGCGAGTTCCGCATCCTGGCCTCGCAGTCGGTGATCGACTTGTTCCTGGAAGAAGAAAGCCAGCACCTGGCGATGCTGGGCGACTTTATCGGCAAGCCGATTTCGCTGCAGGTGGAATCGTCCGCGGCCAGCCAGGAGCAGTACGACATTATCTTGATGTAACACTGCTCCAAGCGTGCACGGCCGCTACGGTTTGACCGGGCTGCCGTGCGGTACCGGCGCGGCGGCCACCGTCTGAGTGGCGCGTGCGGTCAACCGCGGAATCTGCTCCCGCATCACCAGCAACGCGCCCAGTACCACCAGCATGGCGATCCCCAGCATTGCCAGGTAAGCACTCGAACCACCTGCCGTGATGACCATGGCGCCAGCAAACGCACTCAAGATCGCCCCCAGTCGCCCGAATGCGACGGCTGAGGCGGTGCCCGTGGCGCGCACCGCCGTCGGATAGACAAACGCACACAGCGCGTACATGGTCGACTGCACCGCGTTGACGAACAGCCCATGCAAGCCCAAGCCGACGATCAACAATTGCGTGCTCTGCCGGGCATCCACACCCTGCATAGCGAACGCGCTCAGTGCTGCGCCGATGCAGCACAATGCCATGGGCCAGCGTGAGCCCCAGCGCGCGATCGCCACGGCACACACCAGCGCACCGATCACGCCGCCCAGGTTGTAGGCCGTCAAACCCTGCCCCGCCACGGCCACACTCAACCCCTCCGAGGCCAGCATGGTCGGCAACCAGCTGAATGCTGCGTACACCGCCAGCAGGCACATGAAGAAGGCCGCCCACAACGCCACCGTATCGCGCGCCTGCCCCGGTGCAAAGAGCGAGCGGAACCCAGCGTGCTGGATGACCTTCTGGCCCGCCAGATCAGTGAAGGTGGCATCAGCCGGCGTGGAACGCTCCATGCGCGTCAGCAGCCTGGCCAGTTGTGGCCAATGCGACTGGCGACGCGCCAGGAATCGAGGTGACTCCGGCAGTGCTGCAACCAATACGAACCCAAGCGCCAGCGGCAGCGCGCCACCAATCCAGAACAGCCCGCGCCATCCGTAGATCGGCAGTACGTGGCCGGCGAACATCCCCGCCAGCATCCCTCCCAGCGGCACGCACACGATGGTGGCGGTCACGGCCAGCGTGCGGCGCCGGGCCGGCGTGAACTCGGCCGTCATCGTCGTCGAGCTTGGTAACGCGCCGCCAATGCCCAGGCCCGCGATAAAGCGCAGCGCGGCAATCGTCGCCACATTGGGTGCAAAACCGATCATGCAGGTGGCCGCACCAAACACGAACACGCTGCCGATCAGCGCCCAACGTCGCCCAAAACGATCGGCAAACAAGCCGGCCAGCGCGCTGCCGATGCCCATGCCGATCAACCCTGCCGCCACCGCCGGCGCAAATGCGTTGCGCGTGATGCCCCACTCCTTGATGAGCACGGGGATGGCAAAGCCGATCAACTGGCCATCAAAACCATCCATGACGATGGCGAATGCCGCGAGCAACACGGCGGCCTTTTGGGCAAACGAAAACGGCCCGTCGTCCAGGACACTGCCGATGTCGATGGGGGCGCGATCCTGGCTCATACCGGCCTCCGCTGAGAAGTGGAACGGCCGGATGGCGAACCAGGCGCATACGCCTGTGCAAGCGCGCTAGACGCGCTCGCCAGTCTGAAGCAGCACAGCATGGGTTGTCTCCATTGGACTGGCGTCTACGCGCCATTTATTTAACATGTTAACAATATAGGCGGGCCCGCCTCCTGTTCAACTAGGGTGTTTGCGGATGCGCGGATTGCGCCTGCACCAGTCGCACCAACTGCATGAGCGTCTCGGTATGCGGCACACGCACGCCATGCCGTTGCGCCGCGACGACCACGGCGCCGTTGATCGACTCAATCTCGGTCGGGCGCCCGGCAAGCACGTCCTGCAGCATCGACGGCTTGTGCCCGCGATGCGCGACGATGGCATGGCGCACGTTGTCACTCACCTTGATTGCGTCGACACTGATGCCGCTTGCTCGTGCCACCGCCAGCACTTCTTCGACAATGGTCAGCGCGAGTGCCGGCCCATCTTCCACAGCACCCAGCGCGTCAACGGGACGGTTCAACACGGTACACAGTGGATTGAGGGCGGCATTGAAGGCGACCTTCTCCCACACGGCGCCCCATACGTTGGCATCGGCTTGGCAGCGCAGACCCGCGCCGGACAAGACACTGACGACACGCTCCAGCATCGGCCGGTCAACACCATCGGCCGTCATCATGCGGATCACGCCGGCGCCATGCGAGCGCACGTGGCCGGGCCCCGCCAGATCCGCAGGCCACGTCGTCACACCAACGAGGATGCGTTCCTGCGGCACCGCCGAAGCCAGCGCCTCTACATTGCCCAGACCGTTCTGCAGTGTCAGCACATACGTGGACGGCCCGATCAGCTGACGCACACTCGCCAGCGCGGCACGCGTGTGCATCGACTTCGTGAAGACGATCAGCAGATCCGGCACCTGCGTTATCTGACTTGGGCGCAACGCCTGCAGGTTGCGCACGTGGCGGTCACCGGTATCGGTTTCCAACCGCAGGCCGTGGGCGGTGATTGCACTGAGGTGCGCGTCGTTGATGTCGAGCAACGTGACCTGCTCGCCGGTTTCCGCCAGCAACCCGCCGAACAGCGAGCCCATGGCGCCCGCACCCAGAATGGCGATCTTCATACGCATCTCAGAATGGGTAGTGGCGCGGCGTGGTCTGCACCGTCATCCAGCGCAGCTCGGTAAATTCGGCCACACCCGCGCGGCCGCCAAAGCGCCCGAAGCCGCTCGCCTTGACGCCACCAAACGGCATTTGCGCTTCGTCGTGTACGGTGGGGCCGTTGATGTGGCAGATGCCCGATTCGATGCGATGCGCCACGTTCATGGCACGCGCCACGTCACGGCTGAACACGGCGGACGACAGCCCATATGCGTTGTCATTGGCACACGCGATGGCAGCATCGTCGCCGCGCACACGCACGATGCCCTTGACCGGGCCGAACGACTCTTCCGAGTAGATCAGCATGTCCGTCGTCACGTGATCGAGCAGCGTGGCGGGCATCAACGTGTTGGTCGCCTTGCCACCGCACAACAGCTTCGCACCCTTGGCAAGCGCGTCGTCGATCAAGTGATTGCAACGCTCGACCGTGCTCATGTCGACCACCGAGCCGAGCACCGCCGGCCCCTTGCGCGGATCGCCCAGCGGCAGCGAAGCGGCCTTCGCGGCCAGCTTGGCAACGAACGTATCGGCGATGACCTCATCGACGATGATGCGTTCGGTGGACATGCAGATCTGGCCCGAGTTGGCGAACGCACCAAACGCCGCACCATCCACCGCAGCGTCGATGTCCGCATCAGCCAGCACCAGCAGCGGCGCCTTGCCGCCCAGCTCCAGCACAGCGGGTTTCAGATACGTGGCGCAGGTCTGCGCGATGATGCGCCCCACGCGCGTCGAGCCCGTGAAGTTGACGCGTCGCACGGCGGGGTGCGCAATCATCGCCTCCACGATTGCACCGGCATCGGCTGGCGCGTTCGTCACGAAGTTGACGACGCCCTTGGGCAGCCCCGCTTCCTGCAGCGCTTCGATAATGAGTCCGTGCGTGGCAGGCGAGATCTCCGAGCCCTTGAGCACCACGGTATTGCCGCATGCCAGCGGCAGCGCGATCGCACGCACAGCCAGAATGACCGGCGCATTCCACGGCGCAATGCCAAGCACCACGCCCGCGGGCTGACGCACACCCATCGCCAGGCTGCCAGGTACGTCGGACGGGATAATCTCCCCGGCAATCTGCGTGACCATGGCGGCAGCCTCTTGCAGGCCGCTGGCGGCCAGGTGCACGTTGAAGCCCGCCCACAACGCAGAGGCGCCGGTCTCCGCCGCCATCGCAGCGGCAAAGGCGGTGCCCTTGGCCTCGAGCGCTTGGGCGGCGCGCATCAGCAACGCGCGACGCTCGGTCGGCCCCATGGCAGCCCAGCCGGGGAACGCAGCGGCAGCGGCGTCGACGGCATTGCGTGCATCCTCCACCGTGGCCGCAGGCGCACGCGTCGCCACAGAACCATCCAGCGGGTTGTGCCGCTCGAAGACCGCGCCATTGCAGGCTCGCACGCGCTCGCCGTTGATCAACATCGAGATGGTTTGCGCGCCCTCCAGCGGGGCGACATTCGTGTTCGTCATCAGGCAATCTCCACTTCAATCAGGGTTGGTCCGGTGGATTGCAGCGCGGCGTGCAGTGTGGCCTCCAGCGCGTGCGGGTCCGTCACGCGCTCGCCGGTGCAGCCCATGGCGCGAGCCAGTCCGACGAAGTCGATGCCGTGCAGGTCAGTGCCCTGCACCGGGTCGTTGGGTGCAAAGCCGAACACCGGCGCGAAATCCTGCAGGGCAGCATAGCGGCGGTTGTTCAGGATCACGAACGTCATGGGCAACTTGAGCAGCGATGCACTCCACAGCGCCTGGATGGAATACATGCTCGATCCATCGCCAATCAGGCCGATCACGCGCGTGCCCGGCTTGGCGAGTGCCACGCCCACAGCGGCAGGCATGCCGTAGCCCAATCCCCCGCTATCCATGGTGTAGAACGCCCCCGCGCGACGCATCGGCAGATAGGTCTGCATTACTGAGCGCGCGCTGGGTGCTTCTTCGACGACGATATCTGCGGGGCCGCGCACGGCATCGAGCGTCTGCAAAACGAAGGCCGTCGACATGGGCGATGCCGGCTCGGCTCGCGGCGATTTGACGCGGGCCGCAGGCAGTGGCCGTGTGGGCGGCGCGGGCCTTGCTAACAAGTCCTGCACGCCAAGGCGGATGTTGCCGACGGCCGAGATACCCTCGGGCGTCCAGGATGCGGTAGCCGGATCGTCGATCAGCTGTATGAGCTTGGCCCCCACCGGCACGTGCGGCCCATGACCTTCCACGTGATACGTGAACGCCGGTGCGCCCAGCGCAAACACCACGTCGTGCCCCTGCAGCAGGGCGACGATCTTCTCGCGCATTGCCGGCAGGAAACCGGCGAACAGGCGGTGGTCTTCCGGAAACGCACCTCGTCCGGCCATGGGCGCGGTAAACACACGGGCGTTGTGCGCTTCGGCAAGCTGCACAACGGCATCCCAGGCGCCCGCGCGATCCACTGCCGCACCCACGACAAACGCTGGCCGCTGCGCCGCATCCAGTGCATCGCCAATGCGCGCGAGCGTCACAGGATCGGGCCGCACTTCGTACGCCACTTCATGCACGGCGACAGGCTCGGTCTGCTGATCCCAGTCATCCACGGGGATGGACACCAGCACCGGCCCGCGCGGCTCCTGCATGGCGATGTGATACGCACGGGCGAGTGCCAGCGGCACGTCCTGCGCGCGCGCGGGCTCGATGCTCCATTTGACGTATGG
This sequence comes from Ralstonia sp. AU12-08, assembly GCF_000442475.1. Classification (NCBI taxonomy): domain Bacteria; kingdom Pseudomonadati; phylum Pseudomonadota; class Betaproteobacteria; order Burkholderiales; family Burkholderiaceae; genus Ralstonia; species Ralstonia sp. AU12-08. Next base: position 146,328 of record NZ_ASZV01000024.1, read on the forward strand.
CTTGGGCAGCTCGGTCGCTTGGTTGGAGGCCAGGAACGGATCGAACGGCAGGATGGACCGCGCCTGCTGCCCGGCCGTGATCACCAGCGGCGTGCGGTTCTTGAACGCCGTGAAGATGTTGCCCATCGCATTGCCGACACCAGCTGCCGAGTGCAAATTCACCAGCGCGGCGTTACCAGTCGCCTGCGCATAGCCGTCGGCCATGCCGACCACCACGGCCTCCTGCAGACCGAGGATGTAGCGGAAGTCTTCGGGAAAATCCCGGAACATCGGCAGTTCGGTGGACCCCGGATTGCCGAACACGTGGGTCATGCCGAGCCGGCGAAGCAGCTCGATCGTGGCGTCGCGCACAGTGACAAGCGCGAGCGAAGTGCGGGTCATGCAGCGTCTCCTTGTATTGCTCTTTGCATTGGCCGCCCAGTATGGGAGCCCCCAACCTTGCGCGATATTGAATTTTCAGGCGAAAGTCATTACCTTTTGGCATGCCTTTCGATCTGCGCCAGTTGCGCGCCTTCACCACCATCGTCTCGGCCGGCAGCCTCGGGCGCGCGGCAGAGGTCCTGCATGTCACGCAGCCGGCGCTGAGCCGCATCATCAAGCGTCTGGAAGACGAGGTAGGGGCGCCCCTGTTCGAGCGGCACTCCAAGGGGATGCAACTCACCGTCATTGGACAGGCGCTACTGCCGCACGCCACGCTGCTGCAACACGAGGCCGACTATGCGCGCGAAGAGATCGACGCGATGCGCGGGCTTGCCAAGGGCACCATCCGCGTGGGTGCGGTCGGCAGCATCGCGAGCTACGTCCTGCCACTGGCGGTTGGCACGGTGGTCGCGCGCTGGCCGAACCTGCGTGTGGAAATTCTGGAAGGCGTGTGGGACCGGCTGGCCGAGGGACTCGTCAAACACGAGATCGACCTTGCGCTGTCCATGGCGATGCCGGATACGGACGAGATCATCGCGATTGCCGACTGCCGCTGGGAAGACGCGAGCTTCGTGGTGGCATCGCCGGAACACTCGTTACGCAGGCGCCCTGCCCTGACACTCGCCGACACGATGGCTGCACCGTGGGCCATCCCGCCGCGCGGCACTGGCCCCTACGAGCACATGCGGCAGGTGTTCGAGGCAGCCGGCTTGGGGCTGCCCAACATTGTGGTGGAAACGCGCTCGGTCACGGCACTCAAGAGCCTGGTGGCGCGCTCTGGCTTCCTGAGTTGGATGGCCGAGCCGATGATCGATGCCGAGCGCCGCGCCGGCGTGATCGAACCGCTGCCGATTCCCGGGCTGGTGGCACGCCGCACGCTGACCGCGTTCCGGCGCCGCCACGGCATCCTGACCAGCCCCGCCGTCAAGCTGCTTGAAGCATTGCGTGAACTGACGGCCTAGACCGACCGGCCGCCTACTTCTTCTCGCGCGGCAGGCGGCCCATCAGGAAGAACTCATCGTTCGGCCGCATCGAGATCACGTTCGCCATACGGTTCGACAGGCCGAAGAAGGCCGTGATGCCGGCGATGTCCCAAATGTCCTCGTCGTCGAAACCATGCACGCGCAATGCGTCGTAGTCGGCCTCGTCGACGGTGTGCGAGGCCGTGCAGACCTTCATCGCGAAGTCGAGCATGGCGCGCTGGCGCGGGGTGATGTCAGCCTTGCGATGGTTGACGGCAACCTGATCAGCCACGAGCGGATTCTTCTCGTAGATGCGCAGGATGGCCCCGTGCGCGACCACGCAATATAGGCACTGGTTGGCGCCGGAGGTGGCCACCACGATCATCTCGCGCTCGCCCTTGGTCAGGCTGCTGCCTTCGCGCAGCATCAGCGCGTCGTGGTAGGCGAAGAACGCACGGCACTCATCGGGCCGGTGCGACAGCGCAAGGAAGACGTTCGGCACGAAGCCGGACTTCTCCTGCACTTCGAGGATGCGCGCGCGAATGTCTTCGGGAATGTCAGCCAGTTCAGGAACGGGAAACCGGCTGATGGGCGGCGTGGTGGTCGTCATGATGTCTCCTTTGGTGTGAGCATCACGAGCACGCCGCCCGGAAGTGAACTGCTTACTGAGTGGCGAACTGGATGCGATGCAGCCCAGCATACAACCCATCACGGTCGATGAGTTCGCGGTGCGTGCCGGCTTCGGCAATCTTGCCGTGTTCGAGCACGATGATGCGGTCTGCGTTTTCGATGGTCGATAGGCGGTGCGCGATCACCAGCGTCGTGCGCCCTTCCATCAGGCGCTCAAGCGCAGCCTGCACTTGGCGCTCGGATTCAGAGTCGAGCGCGGAAGTCGCCTCGTCCAGGATCAAAATCGGCGCGTCCTTGTAGATGGCACGGGCAATCGCCAAACGCTGGCGCTGGCCGCCGGAGAGCTTCGAACCGTTGTCGCCGATGTTGGTGTCAACGCCTTCCGGCAGGTTATCCACCATATCCGTCAGGTAAGCAGCTTCCAGTGCACGGCGCACACGCGCCATGTCGATCTCGGAGGCGTCCCGCGCGCCATACGCCACGTTGGCAGCGATGGTGTCGTTGAACAGCACCACGTCCTGGCTCACGAAGGCGATCTGACGGCGCAGGTCCTGCAGCGACAGGTCGGCCAGCGCATCGCCGTCGAGCGAGATCGTGCCCGAGGTCGGATCAAAGAAGCGCGGCATCAGGTTCACCAGCGTGGTCTTGCCGCTGCCCGAAGGCCCGACAAGAGCAACGATCTCACCCGGCTTCACATGCAGGTCGACATTGTCGAGCGCCGCCCGGCCATCCGCGCCGTAGCGGAAGGTCACGCGATCGAAGCGGATATCACCGCGGGCGCGGTCGATGTGCTTGCCGCCTTCCTGCGGTTCGATGGGCGTATCAATCAGGCCGAAGATGAACTCGGCGGCAGTCAGGCCACGCTGCAGGGGCTGGTTCACATCCGTCAGATGCTTGAGCGGCGAGATCAGCAGCAGCATCGCCATCACAAAACCGGTAAAACCGCCGACCGTCGTCTGGTTGGCCTGCGCCTGCATCATGGCAATCGCCAGGATGATGGACAGCGCGAGCGCCGCCAGAAACTGCGTCACCGGTTGATTCAGGCCACCGGCCACGGCCACGCGCATGGCATAGCTGCGCAGGCGGTTGGTCATGGCGTTGAAGCGCAGCGATTCGTAAGCCTCGCCGCCGTGCAGCTTGACGACCTTGTAACCACCAACGGCCTCTTCCACCACGTAGGCGGCCTGGTTGGTCAGGTTCTGGCTCTCGCGGTTGAGCGAGCGCAAGCGGCGGTTGATACGCGACATCAGCAGGCCGATGACGGGCAGGATCACCGCCACCACCAGCGTCAGGCGCCAGTTGGTATAGAAGAGGAAAACCAGCAGCGCCAGCACCGTCATCGAGTCGCGCACCATCGTGATGAACACGCCGGTCAGCACCTGCAGCACCTGGTTGACCTCGAAGATCACCGCGTTGATGATCGATGCCGCTGTGTTCTGCTGGTAATACGATGCAGGCGCCTGCAGCAGCCGCTCGAACATCTTCACGCGCAGGTTCAACAGCACCTTGTTCGACACCAGGCTCAGTAGGTACGTGGACGCAAACTGCGCCACGCCGCGCACCACGGCAATGCCGACCAGCATGGCCGGCACCTGCCACAGCTTGCCGGCGTATTCACCACCAAAGCCCTGGTCCAGCAGGTCTTTCACGACCTTGGGGATGATCCCTTCCGTGGCGGCCACCACGCCCATGGCAACCATGGAGAGAATGAACGCAGTGAGTTCAGGACGCAGGTATGTCCACAAGCGCTTGAGCAACGGCTTGGAGGGATCTTGATGGTCAGACTTTGCTTGTATACTCACGGCGTTTTCAAATAAGGGTGGGCAGATTGCACCGCATTGCGACGGGCATTGCCGACAACATGTGCATGCTGCACCTGCCATCCGACAGACGGGCGACCCGGCATTTTACGGCAATCACCTGTTTCGGCCCATCCTGGTAGCAGAATCCACAGCCAAGACGCATTGCCGCGTCACCTGATCCTTCCGCATGAGTTCGCGCGTTCCCACGTTCTTCATCAACCTCGAGCACGATGTCGAGCGCCGCAAAGCCCTCGAAGATCAGCTTGATGCACTCGGCCTGCCGCACACGCGCTTTCCTGGCGTGTACGGCAAAGCACTTCCCGCTGATGCATTGGCGAGCCACTACGACCACGCCCGTGCCGTTGCCGAAAGCCGCGAACTGACCGTCGGCGAAGTCGGCTGTGCGCTAAGCCATCTGGGCGTCTACCGCGCAATGCTGGAGCAGGATCTGCCCTACGCGCTCATCCTGGAGGATGACGCCAAGCTTGGGGCCGATGTGCCCGCCGTGCTCGATGCGCTGGCGCAGCAAGTCTCACCTGACGAACCCGTGGTGACGCTGCTCACGTATATCAACCGTTACTACAAACGCAGCGCAAAACCGCTCGACGCCAGCCACAACGTGGTGAAGCTGGCGAACTACCAGTGGCTGGCGCACGGCTATTTCGTCACACGCGCGGCGGCCAAACGCATGGTCGAACAGCTCTACCCGGTATGGCTGGCGGCGGACTACTGGCACAAGTTCGAGCGCGAAGGCATCGTACAGATGCGTGCAGTCGTGCCGTACGTGATCAGCGTGCAGAATTTCGACACCGGCTCCAACTTGGAGGCCGATCGCGCCGTCAAGAGCCGCGAAGCCGATGAGGAGCGATGGCTCAGCCACCGCCTGCACCTGATCTTCGTGCACAAGTTTCTCTATCAGATCTTCGTGCGGCCGTTCCGCGGTATCGCCAAGCAGAAAAAGACGTGGTAAGCGCCAAGGCGCCAGTTCAGGCGCCTTGGCCGCGCAACTCCGTCAATCCTGCCTCAGCGCGGATGACATCGGTATTGCGGCGCGCCATCATGCGCCGGTAGTTGGGGCTTTCCTGTTCGCGAGATTGCTCGCGATGCCACAGGTGGAAGACCTCGGTCGCGCAGAAGCCGCGCTTGCGCCGCACACCGGCGTTGTACAGCCGCACGGCCAGGTCAGCATCTTCATGGCCCCAGCCGACGAAGCTCTGGTCAAAGCCATTCACGCGCTCGAAATCGCTGCGCCACACGCCCAGGTTGCAGCTCTTGATGCCGCGCAGGCTGGTGTCCTTGAACGTGCGCGGAACGGGCAGGCCCGGTACCAGCAGCGGCAAGAACTTGTTGATGCGGCCAGCACGCCAGGCGCTGAACCAATAGGCGAGGTCCTTCAAATGGATGTCAGTCTGCTGCGCGATAACGTCACGCGTCATCTCCTCGCTCAGCAGGATGCGGCTGCCAGACAACAGACGTCCCGGCTCGGCCAGTGCGCGGTGCCGGGCGACGAAGTCCGGGCGCGGCACGCAATCGCCATCAAGAAAAACCAAGTAGTCAGCGTCGGTGGCTAGGACGCCGCGATTGCGGATCTCGGCCGCACGGAAACCGTCATCGGGGTGCCAGACATGGCGCAACGGATACGATGCCGTCTTGGCAGCGGCTTCCACCGCCACACGCGTATCGTCGCGCGAACCATCGTCGGCGACGATCACATCAAACGCTTGATCAGTCTGCGCGCCACAACCGGCCAACACGCGGGCTAGCGCATCCGGGCGGTTGTAGGTCGTGACGATCAGTGCGATGCGACGCGGGCAATCAGCGCTTGCCATGACGATGCAGCATCATCAGCTTGACGTAGCGGTAGTACGTGCCCTCTGCGTTGGACACAGCCAGCATGAAGCCTTCCGCGCCATCCAGGAAACCGCGCTGGATGATGTAGGTGCGAATGAACGCCCACAGCCCGTGGCCGATCGCACTGCCCAACGATGCTCCCTTGCCCTTGGCATAGGCTGCGGCGGCGCCGGCCGTGGAGTAATCGTTGGCCTTGTCCAGCGCAGCTCGCAGATCGGGAATCGAGTAGTGAATGATCGGCGCACGAAAATCGCCGACGGTGCCTTGGAACACCAAGTGAGAATGCACTGGTGCATCGAAGAAGGTCACCTGCTCGCGCTTGAAGAAGCGGCGGATGCGGTCCGGCCACCAGCCTGAATGCTTCATGAAGCGGCCGCAGAAGCTGGAGCTACGCGGCATGGAATACACCGTATGCGGGCTGCCCGACTCGAGCACCGCGATCATCTCCGCGCGCAACTCGGGGCTGATGCGTTCATCGGCGTCCAACGACAGGACCCAGTCGGTGCGGGCCTCACGCAATGCGCGGTTGGACTGTTCGCCGTAGCCCGGCCAGTCCGTTTCGAACACGCGGGCGCCCAGTTCGCGGCAGATGTCTTGCGTACCGTCCGTGCTGCCGGAATCGAAGACGATGACGTCGTCCGCCCAATCGCGCACCGAGCGGATGCAATCACCGATGTCGGTGGCTTCATTCTTGGCGACGATGATGACGGCGAGCGTGGCTCGGTTGGATGCGGACATGCGAAGACGATCTCAGAGAACAGGATTGGCGCCAAGCTCTTGCCGGCGCCGGTGAATATGCGCGGTGAACACGGCCACCATCACGCTGTAGAACACCACAGTCTGCGCAATGATGAGCATCACCTCGGTCAGCCCAAACAGCATGAAACCGACGCACAGTGTGAGGCCCATGGCCCCGGTAGTCCGGAGAATGCGGTCATCGCACAGCGCGGCACGCAGGAAGTACGCAGCAGGCACCAGATACAGCGCCAGCAATGCACCAATGCCCAGCACACCAAGCGTGGCGCCATTGTATAGAAACTCGTTGTGGGCATGCTCGAAGGCGGTGACCTCCCGCGTGATCACGCCTTCTGCGTGAATCGTCTGTAGCGTGCTCTGGAATTCACCACGACCAACACCGACCAGCGGGTGCCGAATCAGCATGAGCGTAGCCGCCTTCCAAAGTTGGAAGCGAGCACCAACCGAAGTATTGGCACGGCCAGCCTCGTAGGCATGAATATCGTCTATAGCCTGATTAAAGCGGGCACGGACAATGCTGGATGACACACTGACGGCAGTCATCAGCGCAAACAGCACCAGCAACGCAATGATTCGCCTCTTCCAGCTCACGTGACGCAGTGTCGCCACAGCAATCAGCAGCAACACGGGAATCGCAATCCAGCCACCTCGCGACTGCGACATGTACGAAGCGTAGAGACCTGCCGCGCCTCCCATCATGCGCAACGCGACGAGAAGCCAACCATCATTGCGTGCCCAACCGATGGAAATTAGCGAGAATAGCCCCAGGAGCAGCGACACATTGCCGAAGGGAATGGTGTTGGAAAAGGCACCCACCATATCCGGCCGATTGCTACGCAATTCCAGATACGCCCATGCGGCTGACGCAATAGCACCAGCCACGCAACCCCATTGCACGTTCTGCAATCGCCCAGGCCGCAACTGCAGCAGCCCAAACAGCACAAAACCGAACAACCAGAGCCGCCCATAGGCGAACGGCACACCACGCGGCGCAGCCGGATTCAGCAACGAACTCACCAACATGGCCGTCGGCATTGCCGCCATGGCCAGGATTAGCCAGCGATGCTCACGCCACAACGCTCGCATTCGTGCCGTCAACTCCGCATGTCCCACCAACATCGACCAAAGCGCTGACACCAACAGCATCAAAAACGCCACGAACGCGGCACTGTGCACTGACAACATGAAGGCTGGCAGGACGGTCATTCCCAACACAGCCAGAATCACCGGCACGCAGGAAACGACAGCCCGGCCGCGCTGTACCACCGCGTTCACCGCAGCACCTCCGCACCCGGTGCCAGGGCCAGCAAGGCGTCAATGTGAGCGCGGATGCCCGGGTCATAGCGCAAATGCTCGCGCGGGTTCGCCAGCCTTGCCTGCCCAGCCTGCGCACGCGCTACCGCCGCCTCGATGGTGCGAGCAAGTGTGGCCGGATCATTCACGTTGAAGGTCGGCGCACCCTCGTCGGAGATCACCTCGGTACAGGCGATGTTGCTCGCCAGCACGGCGGGCGTACCACACAGCACGGACTCCACCCCGATCAACCCGAACGGCTCGTAGTGAGAGGCGAGGATCGTGTAGTCCGCCGCACGGTAGACGTTCTCGATGTCCTTGCGATAACCGAGGTAGCGGATGTTGGGCGAGGTTGACGACACCGGCCGCCCGATCACCGCCAGTTGTACCGGCAGCGTCGTCTTCGAGAAGAACGCCTCCAGCAGCGGATAGCCCTTGCGTTTGTGGCTCGACGACGGAAACACGAAGGTGATGCGGTCGCGGGCAAAGCCCAGTTCGTCACGCAGGCGCTGGCGCTCGGCCTCATCCACCAGCGAAAACTTGGCCTCGCTCACCGGCGGGTACACAGTCTTCACCTTGTCTTCGGGGATGTCGTAGTAGTCGAGCACTTCCTGCGCCATCAGTTTCGAGTGCGCGACGATCACATGCGAGCGCACGTAGTCGCGGCGCTCCAGCGCGATCTGCTGGCGATCCCAGAAGCCTGGGGCCTTGGGAAAGCTCTTGAGATAACCGATGTGCGTACCACCGCAGATGGCGATGTCCGACGCCCCGGTTCGATTGCAACCGATCATCAGATCGATGTGCTCGCGCCTGGCCAGATGACGCACTAGCCAGCCGAAAACGTGGTCATTGAGTTTGCCCGTCAGCTTGCGCGTGGGCAGTGCGATGGCTTTGACCTGGGCGTATTCGGGCAGCGCCTTGTCAACCGTTTTGGCAAAGAACACGGGACGGATGGCGCGCTCATGCAAGCCGCGGACCAAATCCATCGCATAGCGCTCGCTACCGCCGCTGTAACCCAGCGCGTTGCACGAAATTCCGACGTTCATGGATGCTGAGGATGTAATCGTGTGAAGTCTGCTGTGGTGCCGGGCCAGCGCCCGACGAAGGCGCCCCCCGGCACCCTCTTCGAATCAGTCGTACATCGTGAGCACGTTCTCGGCGTCCAGCGCCTGACGTAGCGCCGCGATCGCCTCCTCGCTAGGCACGATGCGCCAGGCATCGCCCAGCACGGCCTCGCAGCGAGCCTGCTCGCAGATGTAGCTGATGCGTACCGACACGCCATTGCCATCCGTTGCCACATGGGGTGTCAACAGGTCGCGCAACTTAGCGGATGTCGAATTGCCGTTCATCGACAACCGGATGGCGCGGGCAAACTTGGCACGCGCCTGCGTCAGATCCATCACCGATTCGGCCGTCACGCGCACCCCGCCGGTGAACATGTCGTGGCGGGCACTGCCCTGCACGATCAGCACTTCGTCTTCCTTGAACAGCGCGCGGTTGGCTTCGAAGACTTCGTTGAAGACCGTCACTTCCGTGGCTTCGCTGGCGGAGCCGTCGTCGAGCATGATGATCAGCATCTTGCCGCGCTGGGTCATCTGCGTGCGCTGGCCGACGATGACGCCGGCGACGGTCTTGTTGCGCGCATCGCGGTTGCCATAGCCACCGCCCCCACCACCACCGTTGCCCTTGTTCGTGACTTCCTGGGCGAGGTCGGCCAGCGTGGTACGCGCAAAGCGGCGCACCTCATCGCGGCATTCGTCGAACAGGTGGCCGGACAGATAAAAGCCCAGCGCCTGCTTTTCTTCCTGCAGCTTGCGCTTGGTGGTCCAGGCCGGTTCGTCGACAAGTTCCGGGCGATGCGCCTCGGCATCGTCGCCGCTCATCAGGTCGAAGAGCGACACCTGGTTGGCAGCCGCGGCCTTCTGCTCGGCGGCTTCCATGGCCAAGCCGATCGAGGCGAGCAACTGCGCGCGGTTGTCGTTGAGGCTATCGAAGGCGCCGGCACGTACGAGCGCTTCAATCGTGCGGCGGTTAACTTGGCGGCGGTCCACGCGCTCGCAGAAGTCGAACAGGTCTTTGAACGGGCCGTCTTCACGCGCGCGCAGGATGTCTTCAATCGCAGATTGCCCGCTGCCCTTGATGCCGCCCAGGCCGTAGCGGATGGTCTTGGCATCGGTCGGTGCGAAGCGGTACTGGCTCGCGTTGATGTCGGGCGGCAGCACCTTCAGGCCGTTCTTGCCGACCGCATCGTCATAGAGGATCTTCACCTTGTCGGTGTCGTCCATGGCGAGCGACATGTTGGCTGCCATGAATTCGGCCGGGTGATGCGCCTTGAGCCACGCCGTGTAATACGCCAGCAGCGCATACGCCGCCGCGTGCGACTTGTTGAAGCCGTAGCCCGCGAACTTCTCCATCAAGTCGAAGATTTCGTCGGCCTTTTCGGTGGTCAGGCCATCCTTGGCCGCACCCGCGCGGAACAGCGCGCGGTGCTCGGCCATTTCTTCAGCCTTCTTCTTACCCATCGCGCGGCGCAGCAAGTCAGCGCCGCCGAGCGAGTAACCGCCCACGATCTGCGCCATCTGCATCACCTGCTCCTGGTAGACCATGATGCCGTAGGTCTCCTTGAGCACCGGCTCGACGCGCGGGTCGGGGTACTCCACCTTCTCGCGGCCGTGCTTACGGGCGCAGAAGCTGGGGATCAGGTCCATCGGGCCCGGGCGATACAGCGCCACCAGGGCGATGATGTCCTCGAAGCGGTCAGGCTTGGCGTCCTTCAGCATGCCCTGCATGCCGCGGCTTTCCAGCTGGAACACGGCGACCGTGTTGGCCGATTTGAGGATGTCGAACGCCGCCTTGTCCGTCAGCGGAATCTGGCTGCAATTCCAGTCCGCCTTGGATGGGTCGAGCATGCGGATGTAGCGCTCGGCCCAATCGAGGATGGTCAGCGTGGTCAAGCCCAAGAAGTCGAACTTGACCAGACCGACGGCTTCCACGTCGTCCTTGTCGTACTGGCTGACGACGCCGGCGTCTTCCCCGCCCTGCGTGTAGAGCGGGCAGAAATCGGTCAGCTTGCCCGGGGCGATCAGCACACCACCCGCGTGCATGCCGACGTTACGCGTCATGCCTTCCACACGCTGCGCGAGTTCCAGCAGCTGTTTGACTTCTTCTTCGTTGGCTTCGCGCTCGGCCAGCAGCGGTTCTTCCTTCTTGGCCTCTTCCAGCGTGACGAGCTTGCCCGGCTTGAACGGAATCAGCTTGGCCACGCCGTCGACGAAGTTGTAGCCGAGGTCGAGCACACGGCCCACGTCACGCACCGCGGCCTTGGCGGCCATGGTGCCGAAGGTGGCGATCTGCGAGACGGCGTCCTTGCCGTACTTTTCCTTCACGTACTGGATGACGCGGTCGCGCCCGTGCTGGCAGAAGTCGATGTCGAAGTCGGGCATCGACACACGTTCCGGGTTCAGGAAACGCTCGAACAGCAGGTTGTACTTGAGCGGGTCCAGATCGGTAATGCCCAGCGCGTACGCCACCAGCGAGCCCGCACCCGAGCCCCGGCCCGGCCCCACCGGCACGCCGTTGTTCTTGGCCCAGTTGATGAAGTCCGCCACGATCAGGAAGTAGCCCGGGAAACCCATCTTGATGATGGTGCCGGTCTCGAATTCCAGGCGGGCGTAGTACTCGGGCCGCTTGGATTCACGCACCGCCTCGTCGGGGAACAGCACTTCCATGCGCTTTTCCAGGCCTTCCTTGGCGAGCTGGACAAGGTAGTCATCCAGCGACATGCCGTCGGGCGTCGGGAACAGCGGCAGCTTGGGCTTGCCCAGCTCCAGCGTGAGGTTGCAGCGCTGTGCGATCTGCACCGCATTGGCGAGCGCAGACGGGATGTCGGCAAACAGCGCGCACATCTCGTCCTGCGTCTTGAAATACTGGTCGGTCGTGAAGCGTCGGGCGCGGCGCGGATTGGCGAGCAGCTCACCTTCCGAGATGCAGGTGCGCGCCTCGTGTGCGGTGAAGTCGTCCGGCGTCATGAACTGCACCGGATGCGTGGCGACCACCGGCAGGTGCATCGCCGCGGCCAGCTTCACGGCTTGCTGGACGTAGGCTTCCGTGCCGGCATGACCGGCACGCTGCAGCTCGATGTAGAACGCGCCCGGAAACACGCGCGACCAGTTCGTCGCCAGCTTGCGCGCCAGCGCATCATTGCCGTTTGCCAACGCCATGCCGATATCGCCAGCCATGCCGCCGGACAACGCCAGCAAGCCGGTCGCCAGCGGCGCTTCCTCCACGCCGGGCTCGTCGAACCATTCGGAGGCGATTTCTGCGCGACCGCGATGTTGATTGCTCAGCCAAGCACGTGCCAGCAATTGGCACAGGTTCAGATAACCCTGCTTGTTGCGCACCAGCAGCAGCAGGCGGCTGGGCTTGTCGCGTTCGTCGTGATTGGTGATCCACACGTCGGCACCGACGATGGGCTTGACGCCCTTGCCGCGCGCTTCCTTGTAGAAGCGCACGAGGCCGAAGGCGTTGGCGAGGTCGGTTAGCGCCAGGGCGCCCATGCCATCTTTGGCGGCGGCCTTGACGGCGTCGTCAAGGCGGACGTTGCCATCGACGACGGAATATTCGGAGTGGAGACGGAGGTGGACGAAGCGCGGCGAATTCATCCGCGTATTGTAACGGCTGACACCTTCCGTCAAGCATTCGGCGCCTGCCGAATTGACCTGCGGCAACCCGCACCGCTGCGTGGGCCGTTATAATTTCGGCTTACGAATCAACGGGTTACCCAGGCGCCCCAAAATCGGCGCGGCAGCACATGCAGATCGTCAATATTTCCGCTTACAAATTCGTCACCCTCGAAGACCGCGAGACCCTGCGCCCCGCCCTGCTGGCCGAGTGCCAGGCGCGCGAGCTCAAGGGCACCGTGCTGCTGGCGCCCGAGGGCATCAACATCTTCCTGGCCGGCTCACGTGAGGCGATCGACGGCATCGTCGGCTGGCTGCGCGCCGACCCACGCTTTGCCGATCTGGCTCCGAAGGAAAGCCTGTCTGACCATCAGCCGTTCCGCCGACTGCTGGTGCGCCTGAAGAAAGAGATCATCACCATGCGCCATCCGCTGATCCGCCCGGAAGACGGTCGTGCGCCGTCGGTCGCGCCGCCGGATCTCAAGCGCTGGCTCGACCAGGGCCACGACGACGAAGGCCGCCCCGTGGTGATGCTCGACACGCGCAATGACTACGAAGTGGCGGTCGGCACCTTCAAGAACGTCGTCGAATACAACCTCAAGAAGTTCACCGAATTCCCGCCCGCCATTGCCGCGCATAAGGACGACTTTGCCGGCAAGACCGTCGTGTCGTTCTGCACGGGCGGCATCCGCTGCGAAAAGGCCGCGATCCACATGCAGGAGATCGGCGTGGAGCGCGTGTACCAGCTCGAGGGCGGCATCCTCAAATACTTTGAAGAAGTCGGCGGTGACCACTACGACGGCGATTGCTTCGTCTTCGACCACCGCACGGCGCTGAATCCTGAACTGCTGCCGGCCGGCCCGAAGCAATGCTTCGCCTGTCGCGCGGTCGTCACGCCGGAAGAGCAGCAATCGCCCAATTACATCCCTGGCCAGCGTTGCCCGCACTGCGCGAGCAACCAAACCCGCGCCGCCGCATGAAGCGTCTTGCCGCCGCCCTCCTCGTCAGCCTACTTTGCCTTGCAGCACTGGGCGGCTGCTCGACGAGTTGCGCTGGCGGCTCGAACCGGGGCGTGTTCTGCGGGGCAGGCACGCGGTTCTGACCGGTCACTAGCCAACAAAAAACGCCGGACATGCCGGCGTTTTTCTTTGCGCGATCAACCTTCTTACTGACGGCCGCGCACGAGCTGGTTGGTGATGGCGACAACGCGCTCACCGAACAGCTTGGCGGTCTCCAGATCGCCGGGCAGCGGGCCCTCTTCCGGGCTCGCATCCGACGGCGATTGCGACAACGCACCGCCAAACCCGCCCAGGTAGTTGATGTCGTTACGCGTGGCGGCCTTGCTGCTGGCCGGCATCATGCCCGTGCCCACCCAGATCATTCCGTGCTGCTGCGACAGCGTCCACAGATACTGGATCGACGAGAACTTGTCGCCGTTCGTCGAGGCCGAGTTCGTGAAGCCCGCGGCAATCTTGTCCTTCCACGCGCCCGTGAACCACGCCTTGGACGAGGCATCGGCAAATTTCTTGAAGTCGCCCGAGACGCCGCCCATGTAGGTCGGCGCGCCAAAGACGATGGCGTCAACACCGGCGAGCAGCGCCCAGGTGTCGTCATTGACGTCGGCCACCGAGATCAGGTGGGCTTCGGCGCCGGCGTTCTGCACGCCCGCAAACACGGCCTCGGCCTGCTTCTTGGTGTGGCCATAACCACTGTGATAAACGACTGCAACGCGTGCCATGGGAATCCTCTTTGGGTTGGGGTACGGCGGGAGAACAACGGAAAAGAAAAACGGCGCACACAGCGTGCGCCGCCAACATTACGGCAAATCGAACACCAGCACTTCGCTGTCTTCGCCACCAGTGAGCGTCACCGCACTTTCCTGGCTCAGCTTGGCTGCGTCTCCGCCGACGAGCGTGCAGCCGTTGACGCTGATCTTGCCGCGCACGACGTGCACATAGGCACGGCGGCCCTCGGTGATGGGCAGCGTGGCGGTTTCAGCACCATCGAACTTGCCGGCGTACAGCGACATGTCCTGATGCACCGTCACCGAGTCACTGCGTCCGTCGCTGCTGGCAATGAGTACCAGCTTGCCACGCTTGGCTGCATCATCAAAGCGGCGCTCTTCGTAGCCAGGCGTGAGGTTCAACTCCGCAGGCAGCACCCAGATCTGCAGAAAATGCGTGGTCTGGTCCTGCGCGTGGTTGAACTCGGAGTGACGTACGCCTGTCCCAGCCGTCATGCGTTGCACGTCACCGGGGCGCAGTACGCTGCCGTTGCCCATGCTGTCCTTGTGCGCCAGTTCGCCATCAAGCACGTAGCTGATGATTTCCATGTCGCGGTGGCCGTGCGTGCCGAAGCCCATGCCGGCGGCGACACGGTCTTCGTTGATGACGCGTAGCGGCCCGAACTGGACGTGCTCCGGGTCCATGTAATCGGCAAACGAGAAGCTGTGATACGACTTGAGCCAGCCGTGGTCTGCATAACCGCGGTCTTGAGAGTGGCGGATTTCAATCATTTTGATGAATCTCCTATCCAAATTACTGCGTTGATGTGTGAATGGTACGCAGATTGGCTATAGTTGCGCCGTACGGCTTTGATTCATTCCATCAAAAATTCTGAATATGGCGCTCTCGCTGGAATCCCTGGAAGTCTTGGACGCGATCGAACGCAAGGGCAGCTTTGCCGCCGCCGCGCATGAACTGGGCAAGGTGCCCTCCGCGCTCACGTATGTGGTGCGCAAGCTGGAGGATGACCTGGATGTGTTGCTGTTTGACCGCCGCCGCCACCGCGCGGAACTCACGCCCGCCGGCCGCGCACTGCTCGACGAAGGCCGCCACCTGCTGCAGGCCGCCGACGATCTGGCCCGACGCGTCAAGCGCCTGGCCACCGGCTGGGAAGCCACGCTGACCATCGTGCTGGATAACCTTGTGTACTTCCGCGCACTGCTGCCGGTGATCCAGGATTTCTACGCTGAGAACACCGCCACCCGCTTGCGCTTCAGCCGTGAAGTCCTGGGCGGCACGTGGGACGCCCTGCTCTCCGGGCGCGCCGATCTGCTGCTTGGCCCCGCACACACCGCGCCGGTACAGGGTGTACAGACGCGCACGCTTGGCGCCATTCCATTCGTCTTTGCGGTGGCAACGCACCACCCACTTGCGCAGGCACAGGAGCCTGTCCCCGCAGCGGCCATCGCGCGCCAACGCATCGTTGCCGTGGGCGATACGTCACGCAATCTGCCGGCACGCACCATCGGTGTCATGGCCGGCCAGGACACGCTGGTCGTGCCAACCATGGATGACAAGATCCAGGCGCAGATCCGCGGCCTGGGTTGCGGTTGGCTGCCGGTACCGCTGGCGCAGCCGTATCTGGATTCCGGTGTGCTGATCGCCAAGGAAACCACCGAAGACCGCCGCCTCGGCACATTCCAGGTGGCATGGCGCAACAACATGCGCGGCAAGGCATTGCAATGGTGGGTCGACAAGCTGGAAGACCCGCGTTTGGCCCAGGCACTGCTGATGCAGTAGCGGCAATTGCAGAGGGTACGCAGGCAAAATCGCGCAAAATAGTGGAATCCGTGCCTGGAGTTTTGCGTTGTCCCAAGCCAATCTCGATTTTCCCGATCTTTCTGCCACACCGGTGCGCGGCACGTACCGTGGCCGCTTTGCGCCCTCGCCTACCGGGCCGCTGCACATCGGTTCACTGGTCACTGCGCTGGCAAGCTGGCTTGATGCCCGCGTGCACGGTGGCGCGTGGCTGGTGCGCATTGAAGACATCGACTTCCAGCGCAATGTGCCCGGCGCCGATCGCGACATCCTTGCCGCACTCGAAGCGCTTGGCCTGGTGCCCGACGAAGCACCGCAATGGCAGAGCGCGCACCTGCATCGTTTCGAAACAGCGCTGGCACAACTGCAGGCCGTCGACCGGCTCTACCCATGCGGCTGCACGCGTCGCGAGATTGCGGATTCCGTTACCACCATCGACGCGAATGGCCGCCTGCGCCACCAGACACTCATCTATCCCGGCACCTGTCGCAACGGCTTGAACGGGCGCCCGCCACGCGCATGGCGTGTGCGCGTGCCGGAGGCCGACACCGCCACAATCTGCTTTGAGGACCGCTGGCAAGGCACGCAGTGTCAGAACCTGGCCGAAGCTGTGGGCGATTTCGTGCTCAAGCGCGCCGATGGCATGTGGGCGTATCAGATTGCCGTGGTGGCTGACGATGCCGCACAGGGCATCACCGACGTGGTGCGCGGGGCCGACCTGCTCGACTCGACGCCGCGTCAGATCTATCTGCAGCAACTGCTTGGGCTACCACCCGTGCGCTACATGCACGTGCCGGTGGTGGTCAACACAGACGGTGAAAAGCTGAGCAAGCAGACCGGCGCACGCGCCATCAACCGCAGCCAGCCGCTGGCCGCGCTGACCGAAGCGGCGCGGCATCTGGGGCTGGAGATTCGGGCAGGAGATCTGGAAGGGTTTTACCGGGACGCCGTCCCGGCCTGGGCCAATCGCCTTGCACGATTGGCAACTACGTGATCCCGGCGGCTTGATCGCCGCCGTTTTCAACAGACTGACTTAGCGCTTGCGCGGCACGCCACCGAGGAGCGCTGCGATCGGGCGCTTGGCGCTGCGCGGATGGCCAGCGGGTTGTGCCGGCTTGGCGGCGTCTGCCGATTCAGCAGGCACCGCCGATTCGTACGGACGATTGAAGAACGGATCGTCCGACGGGCGGAACGCCGGACGCACGATGGTGTGATCCAGCACACGGGCGCCATTGCGCTCATCGCGCTCGCGGGCACGGCGGACTTCACCACGGGCACGCTTTTCATCGCGCTCGCGGCGTTCGCGGTCACGGGCCTGTTCGCCGGTCGGGTCGAAATCGGTCAGTTGCTCGCGCGGCAGATTGCGCTTGATCAGCTTTTCGATGTCGGCCAGGAAACGCTCGTCGCCCGGCGCGAACAGCGACAGTGCATCACCCGAGGCGCCGGCGCGGCCCGTGCGGCCGATGCGGTGCACGTAGTCTTCTGCGTTGAACGGCAGATCAAAGTTGATCACGCACGGCATCTGCGAGATGTCGAGCCCGCGCGCGGCCACGTCAGTGGCGACCAGCACATCAACGGTGCCCTGCTTGAAGGCTTCGAGCGTCTGCATCCGCTCGGTCTGCGTCTTGTCGCCGTGGATGGCGTTGGCGTTGATGCCTTCGCGCTCCAGCGCGCGCGCCAGACGCGAGCAACCGATCTTGCTGTTGGAGAACACGATGCACTGGCGCGGCAGGCCCTGCTCCGCACGCTGCTTCAACAGATGCACAAGCGCGGCCTGCTTGTGGTTGTCCGGCACGGTGTAGATGACCTGGCGGACGTTCTCTGCCGTGGCGTTGCTGCGTGCCACTTCAATGGTTTGCGGATGGCGCAGGTAGCTGGCAGCCAGCTTCTTGATCTCGGGCGAGAACGTGGCCGAGAACAACAGCGTCTGTCGATGCGCCGGCAGCAGGTTGATGATGCGCTGCAGGTCGGGCAGGAAGCCCATGTCGAGCATGCGGTCGGCTTCGTCCAGCACCAGCATGCGCACTTGCGACAGGTTCACGCTGCGCTGCTGCACGTGGTCGAGCAGGCGGCCCGGCGTGGCGACAAGGATTTCCACGCCGCGACGCAGTTGCTCGGTCTGCGGGTTCATGTCGACACCACCGAACACGACTGCGCTACGCAGCGCCGTGTACTTCGCGTACTTGGCGACGTTGTCGTACACCTGGTCGGCCAGCTCACGCGTGGGCGTGAGAATCAGCGCCCGCACCGGGTGACGTGCCGGCGATGCACTCGTATTGGCGTCGGGCAACAGGTTGTGGATGATCGGCAGCGAGAAGCCGGCGGTCTTGCCGGTACCCGTTTGCGCAGCGCCCATGACGTCGCGGCCGGCGGTGACCACCGGAATGGCGGCAGCCTGGATGGGCGTGGGCTTGGTGTAGCCGCTTTCGGTCAGCGCGCGAAGGACGTCCGGATGCAGGCCGAAGCTGTCGAATGTCACCGATTCGGTGGCCGGTGCTTCAGACGCTTCAGACATCGTTGCAGTATTCATAGGGGAGATGCGGCATGCCGAGGGGCATGGCAGGCGCGACAGACCCAAGCGGAAAACCCGCAAGCGGCTCGCGCAAAGCGTTAAAAATCAAAAGTTTATCACGTGAGGGTCGGCACAGGCCGGATGAACAGCATGCCGGCGCCCGCGCGGGCACCCCATCTGCCTTGACACGGATCAATAGGCCCAGGCCTACGCTGCGCGACCATCGGGCATCCCAACCTGCGCCCCTCTCCCTCCATGGTGACCACGCTTTATGAAACGCCCGGGCATGTCTGTCTGATGTTTTCCGACCTGGTGGACGATCACGACGACCTGCCAGTGCAGACCAACCAGTTCCTGATCGTCAATCACGGCCACGGCGCGCTGATCGACCCAGGTGGCCAGATGACGTACAACGCGCTCTATCTGGCGATGAACAGCTACTTTCCGCCCAAGCAGCTCGATTACGTGCTCGCCTCGCACGCAGACCCGGATATCGTCGCCTCCGCCGGGCGCTGGCTCACGAGCTCCAGTTGCGACATCTTGATCTCACGCGTGTGGGAGCGCTTTCTGCCGCACTTCTGCAATGTGGGCAAGACCGAAGGCCGCATCGTGCCGATTCCGGATACGGGCATGGCGATTCCGCTGGGGCAATCGCACCTGCTGGCAGTGCCGGCGCATTTCCTGCACTCGGAGGGCAACTTCCAGTTCTACGATCCGGAATCGCGGATTCTCTTTTCGGGTGACCTGGGCGCATCGATGGTGCACGCCAACGTGGCGGCCAAGCCGGTGGAGGACTTTGACGCGCACCTGCCACTGATGGCGCCCTTCCACCGCCGCTACATGAGCGGCAACCGAGTCTGCCGGCTGTGGGCACAGATGGTACGCGGGCTGGATATCGAATGGATCGTGCCGCAGCACGGCCAGGCCTTCCGCGGGAAGGCCATGGTCAACCGCTTCATCGATTGGGTGGAAACGCTCGACTGCGGCATCGACCTGATGACACCAGAGATCTTCCGCCTGCCCGCCATGCCAAAGACACCGGCGGGCACAACGCTCAAGACGCGGGCGTAGTTGCCGGGCTGGAGACTGCCGGGCTGGGGGCAGCCGGCAGGATGATCTTCATCATGGCGCTCGACAGCTCGTGCGCCAGCACATTGGCGTCGATACGCGATGGGTCGTGCCATGTGTACATGAAGCCCATCACGCCGCCCATCGAGTGCGCCGCGACGCGCGCATCGCCAAAGTCGAACACGCCGGCGCGCTTGCCTTCATCCAGCAGCGCATACAGATCGCGGTAGTAGCCACGCGACATGCCGTGCAGCCACTCCACGGTTTCGGGGCGTAGATATTGGCGGTCGCGGTACGTAAGCGCGGCGGCGTAGTGGCAGTCGATGCAGCGGCGCGCCATCTCAAGCAGGCAGGCCTGTAGACGCTCCCGCACCGGCAGCGCCGGATCGGCCGTCTCGCGGATGGCCGACAAGCAGATCTGCGCGGCCTCGCGGCAGAGGATGTCGAAGATCTCGTACTTGTCGGTGAAGTAGTAGTACACCGCAGGCTTGGTCACGCCCAACGCGGTGCACAGGTCACTCATCGTCATGCCGGCATAGCCCTTGGTGAAGAAGAGCTGGGCGGCGGTGTCGAGAATCTGCCGGCGGCGCGCCTCCTGGCGCTCGGCGATATGCGGGCGCGTAACGGGTGCAGGGGGCGCAGGGGGCGCAGGGGCCGGAGGTGCCTCAGGAGCCTCGGTTTCAGCAGACGGTTGCACGTCGGAAACAGCAGATTTGCGGACGATGGACATGGTGCGCATTCTCGCATGCCGCCTTTGGATGCGCCGTCGCGTCTGCGCATCTGGGGGGGCATCACGCCGCTGAAATGCTTGACGCATCAAACGGCGCTTCCTATATTTCTACCCGCTGGTATAAAAAATTACCAATAAGTATAGATAGTGCGGCGTCACTTTGCGCACGCACTGCACAACCCAACGGAGACAAGCTTTGGCGATGGACGAGTCCGAGTATCTCGGCCGCGTTCGCGCGCTCTGGGCGCGCGCATGGCCGGTCGATACCCCCCGCGAGCCCCACTATCCCGTAGGGCGCGCGCCCCTCACCGATTACCTGCGCCATTGGGCGCGCACCACGCCAGACAAGCCAGCCATCCACTTCTACGGGCACGACACCACGTTCGCCCAGTTAGATGATCTGTCCGACCGCTTTGCTGCCCTGCTCGCCCAACACGGCATTGGCGCGGGTGACCGGGTGGCAGTGTTCCTGTCGAACTGTCCGCAGTTCAACGCGGTGTTCTTTGGCATCCTGAAGCTGGGTGCGGTGTATGTGCCGATCAGTCCGCTATCGCAGCGTGCCGAGCTGATGCATGCGCTCACCGATGCGACGCCGTGCGCCATCGTTGTGCTGGACCGCCTGATGCCGCTGGTGCGTGATGTGCGAGCCGAAACATCGCTCAGGCACGTCTTCGTCACGCGCTATGCAGACGTCCTCCCTGCGCAACCGACGCTACCGCTTCCGGCGATGCTCACCGAGCCGCCGCTCGACTGCGCAGATGCCATCGACCTGATGCCTGCCCTGGCGAAGACGACGCCGATCTCGCTGCCGCCTGCCTCGCTGGATGCTGTTGCCGCACTCAACTACACAGGCGGCACAACCGGCCTGCCCAAGGGCTGCATCCACACGCAAGGCGATATGGTGGACATGGCCGCCGCGTTCTCGGCCGTATCGTTGCGCGCCAATGCCGACACGGTCATGCTCAGTTTCTACCCGCAGTTCTGGATTGCCGGCGAGAACACCGGGTTGATCTTCCCTGCGTTCCTCGGCGTGCCGCTGGTGCTGCTTGCGCGCTGGGATGCGGAGGCCTTCATGGCCGGCGTGCAGCGCTATCGCGTGACGAACGGTTCAATGCTGGTCGACAGTGCAGCCGAGGTCATGGCGCATCCGCGTGTGCACGAATACAACCTGCGCTCGCTGCGGCATACCGGCGTGTCATCGTTCGTGAAGAAGCTGAACTCCGAATACCGCCGCGCATGGCGCGAACTGACCGGCTCGATGATGGCCGAGAGCGCCTGGGGCATGACCGAAACGCAGACCTGCAACAGCTTCACGGTCGGCATGCAGGATGATGATTTCGACCTGCGCTCGCAGCCGATCTTCGTGGGCCTGCCGGTGCCGGGCACCGACTTCAAGATCTGCGATTTCGACACGCAAGCGCTGTTGCCGATCGGCGCCGAAGGCGAACTGTGCGTGCGCACACCCACGCTGCTCAAGGGTTACTGGAACAAACCAGAAGCCACCGCGCAGACCTTGCGCAATGGCTGGTTCCACACCGGCGACATCGGCTGCATCGACGAGCACGGCTATCTCCACTACCTCGGCCGCCGCAAGGAGATGCTCAAGGTCAACGGCATGAGCGTGTTCCCTGCGGAGATCGAAGCGATGCTCGGCAAGCACCCCGCCATCCTCGGTTCTGCCGTGGTGGGCCGCACCGATGAACAACGCGGTCAACGCCCCGTCGCCTTCGTGATGCTGCGCCCCGAGGCCATCGGCACGCTGGACGACGCCACGCTCACCAACTGGTGCCACGAGAACATGGCTGTCTACAAGGTGCCCATCGTACGCATCGTCGAGGCGCTGCCGCTCACGGCCACCGGCAAGGTGCGCAAGCAAGATCTCGCGCCGCTCGCAGAACAGCTCTAACCCACACTTGCTCCATGACGTTTCGCAAACTGCTGATCGCCAATCGCGGCGAGATCGCCATTCGCATTGCCCGCGCCGCCGCCACGGTGGGCCTGCCTTCCGTCGCCATTTATTCGGAAGACGACCGCGATGCCTTGCATGTACTTCGCGCAGATGAAGCGGTGCACCTGCCCGGCACCGGCCCACGCGCCTATCTCGATGGGGAAGCCATCCTCGCCGCCGCACGCGCTGTGGGCGCAGATGCCATCCACCCCGGTTACGGATTCCTGAGCGAGAATGCCGCCTTTGCGCGTCGGTGTGCAGAGGCGGGCGTGCAGTTCATCGGGCCAGCACCGCGCGTGCTCGACCTCTTCGGCGACAAGGCCCGCGCACGCGCGCTCGCACATGAAGCCGGCATTCCCATCGTCAACGGCACGCGAGGCGCGACTTCGCTCGAAGATGCGCAAGCATTCTTCGCTGCGCTGCCGCCCTCGCACGGCATGATGATCAAGGCCGTGGCCGGCGGCGGTGGGCGCGGCATGCGCGCCGTGCACGATGCTCAGGCGATTGCCGAGGCGTATGCGCGCTGCGTGTCCGAAGCCACCGCTGCATTCGGCAGCGGCGAGGTGTATGTCGAAGCGCTGGTACCCGCGCCGCGTCATATTGAGATCCAGATCGTTGCCGATGCGCAAGGCAACGTCGCGCACCTCGGCGAGCGCGAATGCAGCCTGCAGCGCCGTCACCAGAAGCTGATCGAGATTGCGCCCAGCCCCGCCTTGGACGATGCACTGCGTACGCGCATCGCCGATGCAGCGGTGACACTCGCCAAAGCGGCGGGCTACTGCGGCATCGGCACATTTGAGTTCCTCGTGGAAGGCGCCGGCACACCGCACGCCACGTTCTACTTCATGGAAGCCAACCCGCGCGTGCAGGTCGAACACACCGTCACGGAGATGGTGACGGGCGTCGATCTGGTGGTGACGCAACTGGCGCTGGCGCAAGGTGCGTCACTGGCGGAACTTGGGCTCGACCAGTCGATCGCGCCACGCGGCCATGCCGTGCAGGTACGCATCAACGCTGAGACGCTCGATGCGTCTGGCCAGCCGCATCCTTCCACCGGCACGCTCACCGCGTTCGAGCCGCCCAACGGCCCCGGCGTGCGCGTCGACACCTGCGGCTACGCCGGCTACCGCCCCAACCCGCGTTTCGATTCGCTGCTGGCCAAGTTGATCGTGCATGCGCCGCGCGGCACCTATGCGCAAACCCTGGCCCAAACCTACCGCGCGTTGTGCGAGTTCCGCATCGAAGGATTGGTGACCAACAAGCGCCTGCTGCAAGACCTTCTGAGCGATGCCCGGGTGCAGACCAACGCCGTGCACACAAAGTTTCTGGATGAGCGCCTGGCCGAGCTGGTGAGCGCCAGCGATGGCGCGCATCCTGCGCTCCACGCGTCAGCAGACGTGGGGGACGACCACGATACCGAATCGGGCGAATCGCTGCTTGACGCGCTGCCAGACGATGCCGAACTGCTGACCGCACCGATGGACGGCGCCCTAATCCAGCTCAACGCCCAACCCGGCGACACCGTGGCGCGCGGGCAAGTGCTGGCCGTGATTGAAGCGATGAAGATGGAGCATGTGGTGCTCGCGCCGGCATCTGGACAAGTGCTGCAGGTGTGCGCACAACCCGGCGCCACGGTGCGCGAAGGCCAGCCGCTGGTGGCCCTGCTCCCGAGCGACGCAGAACACCACGCTGAATCCACCGACACCGAGATCGACCTGGACCACATTCGCCCCGACCTGCAGGCTGTCATCGACCGCCACGCCTTCGGCCTCGACGCCAACCGCCCCGATGCCGTCGCACGCCGCCGCAAGACGGGCCAGCGCACCGCACGCGAAAACATCGATCACCTGTGCGATGCAGGCTCATTCATCGAATACGGCGCACTGGCCATCGCCGCACAACGCCAGCGGCGTGCGCTCGATGACTTGATCCGCTCGACACCTGCCGACGGCATCATCACCGGCATCGGCACCGTCAACGGCACGCACTTCCCCGATCAGGACGCGCGCTGCATGGTGCTCGCCTACGACTACACCGTGCTGGCCGGCACGCAGGGCACCTTCAACCACAAAAAGACCGACCGCGCGCTGGAATTGGCGCAGCAATGGAAGCTGCCGGTCGTGCTGTTTGCCGAAGGCGGCGGCGGCCGGCCGGGCGATACCGAGAAGCGCGGTGTGAGCGGCCTGGACTGCCCGACCTTCATCCACTTCGCCCGCTTGTCGGGACTCGTGCCGACCGTCGGTATCGTGTCGGGCCGCTGCTTTGCCGGCAACGCCGCGCTGCTGGGTTGCGCCGACGTGATCATCGCCACGCGCGACGCCACCATCGGCATGGGCGGCCCCGCCATGATCGAGGGCGGTGGCCTGGGCGTGTACGCGCCTGAAGAGGTCGGCCCGGTCAGCATGCAAGCGCCCAATGGCGTGATCGACGTGCTGGTCGAAGACGAAGCTGAAGCGGTAGATACCGCGCGCCGCTACCTGAGCTACTTCCAAGGGCCGCTCCCCCACTGGGACGCCGGCGACGCACGCCACCTGCGTCACGTGATTCCCGAAAACCGCATGCGCAGCTACGACATGCGCACCGTGATCGAAGCCTTGGCCGATACCGGTTCAGTGTTGGAACTGCGCCAGGCGTTTGGCGTGGGCATCATTGCTGCGCTGATCCGCATCGAGGGCCGCGCGTTCGGCTGCATCGCCAACAATCCGCGGCATCTGGGCGGCGCCATCGATTCGGCCGCGGCCGACAAGGCATCGCGCTTCATGCAGCTGTGCAACGCGTTTGATCTGCCCATCGTCTCGCTGTGCGACACGCCAGGCTTCATGGTCGGCCCCGAAGCGGAGAAGACGGCCACCGTACGGCACGTGAGCCGCATGTTCGTCACCGCCGGCAATCTGCGCGTGCCCTTCTTTACTGTCGTGCTGCGCAAGGGCTACGGCCTGGGGGCGATGGCAATGGCGGCCGGCGGCTTCCACGCCCCGTTCTTCACGGCGTCGTGGCCGAGCGGCGAATTTGGCGGCATGGGCATCGAAGGCGCTATCCGCCTCGGCTACCGCAAGGAGCTGGAAGCGGTGGAAGACCCCGTGGAGCGCGAGGCGCTGTTCCGCAAGATGGTCGATGCGGCTTACGAGGAAGGCCGCGCGCTCAACATCGCCAGCTATCTGGAGATCGACGCCGTGATCGACCCAGCCGATACGCGCCGCTGGCTGCTGCGTGGGTTGCAATCGACACCGCCTGCGCAACCGCGCCACGCGCGCGACCCAGCGTCGCGCCGCTTCATCGACACCTGGTAGACGAGAAGACAGAACGCCCCACACAACAAGGAGGAGACATGTCCGCATTGACCCGCTTTGCCCGTCCGCTGTCCGCGCTGGCCAGCGCGGCCACGTTGCTCTGTGCACCGCTGGCACATGCTGCAGACCCGGCGCCGATCAAGGTGGCATTCATCGACCAGCTGAGCGGGCCGCTGTCGAATGTGGGCGAACAGTTCCTCGCCAACCTGAAACTCGGCATCGATGATGCCAACGCGCAGCCGCAAGGCGTGTTGAATGGCGCCCGCTACGAGTTGACGACCTACGACAACAAGCTATCGGCGCAGGACAGCCTGTCGGCACTGCAAAGCGCCATCGATGCCGGCACGAAGATCATCTTCACCGGCGGGTCGGGCTCGTCCGTGGTGGCGGCCATGGTGGACGCCGCCACCAAGCACAACGAGCGCAACCCGGACAAGCGCGTGCTGATCATCAACTACGCCTCGATCGACCCGGACCTGACCGGCGCGCACTGCAGCTTCTGGCATTTCGCCACCGAGGCCAATACGGCCATGAAGATGCGGGCGCTGGCCGACTTCGTGAAGACGCAACCCGACATCCGCAAGGTCTATTCACTGAACCAGGACTACGCGCACGGTCGGTTGTGGGCGTCACTGGGCAAGCAGATGATCTCTGCTGCGCGGCCCGACGTGCAGTTCACCGGAGAGACACTGCACCCAATCGGCAAGGTGAAGGACTTCGCGCCCTACGTCTCGAAGGCCAAGGCGACCGGCGCGGACACGCTGCTCACCGGCAACTGGGGGCAGGATCTGAACCTGCTCGTCAAGGCTGACGGCGACATGGGCTACGACGTGCGCTATCTCAACCACAGCGGTGCGGGTGCGCCGGGCACTGTGCTGGCGGTGTCGCAGGCCAAGATCGGCAAGGTGACGTGGGTGTCCGAATGGACGCCCGGCAACGGTAACGCGCAACTCATGCAGATGGATGCACGCGTGCGCCAGACGCCCGCCGGCGAGCACTTCGCCCCGCGCACCGTGCTCTCCGTCGAGCTGGTGACGGATGCCATCCGCAAGGCCAACTCCACCGACCCGCTCAAGATTGCGCTGGCTCTGGAGGGCATGCAGAAGCAGAGCTTCCTGGGCGACGTCACGATGCGCAAGAGCGACCACCAGTTGCTGCTGCCGCAGGTGGTCTCGACCATCGCGCCGGTGGACGGCAAGGCCGTCAAGGTCGGCTACGACGGCACGCAGTGGGGCCACAAGACCGAAAGCACGACCGCCGCCAAAGACCTGGACCTGCCGACCACCTGCAAGATGAAGCGGCCGGCAGGCGTATGACGAGTCAGTCCGCGCGGTCGGAGCGCAGCGGGCCGTACTCGATCGGCACCCATGCAAACGCCTTGCCGTCGCGGCGCACGTGGCCCAGACCCGGGAACGGCAGGTGTGCACCGGCCACCCAGAGCTTGTCCTGCGCCGCCTCGGCAAACAGCTTGCGACGCGATGCCACAGCCTGCTTCTGGTCGACGTCGTATTCAAACGCAACCTCTGGATGCAAGAACTGCACGGCGTGGCTGTGTACGATGTCCCCCCACACCAGCAGACTCTTCCCCTTCGATGCAAAGAGGTAGCCGCTGTGCCCCGGCGTGTGGCCATTAGCGAGTACGGAGCGCACGCCCGAGATAACCTCATCGCCCGGCTTGAACTGCTTGAGCTTGCCAGCCGCCGCATACGGCGCCACGGAATCGCGCGCCATCTTGAAGAACGGTTGCATGTCCTTGGCTTGGCGGCAGCAACCGCCTCACTCAGCCAGAAATCGGCTTCTGGTGCGGCCACATACACCTGCGCATTCGGGAAGGCCGGCTGCCCTTGCGGCGTCAACAAACCACAGGCGTGATCCGGGTGCAGATGGGTCAGCAGCACGGCGTCGATCTGCTCGGGCTGATAGCCCGACGCGCGCACGTTGCCGGCCAAGCCACCCATGGTCGGGCCAAAGCACGTGCCCGACCCGGTATCGACCAGGATGCGCTGGCTGCCCGTGTCAATCAGATAGCCGTTCACCGCCGTCTGCATGCCCGGCGTGCTCGACACGAACATCCGCGCCAGCAGGCTCTGCACCGATTGCGCACTCATGCCTACCAGCGTCTTGGCTGGCAGATCGATGTAGCCGTCGTAGAGTGCGGTGACAACGTCATCGCCAAGGGCCATGCGGTAGTAGCCGGGCACTTGAGCGCGTTGTTGCGTGGCGGTAGGCGTGGGGGCCGCAGTCTGGGCGTGGGCGAATCCGATAGACGTGGCCAATGTGATGGCCACTGCGGCAGAGGTGAGCAAACGCATGTCTTGGCTCCGGAGGAGAAACCGCTGCCCCGTTGCAGCGGTGGGAGCCCGGATCATGCCACCTCTAGTACACATGCGTTGTCGCTATTGGCGACGGGGGTATTGCTCCACTTCGAAACGCAAAATGGTCGAGCCACGCCCGAACCACAGGCGCTACTGAACGATCAACCCCAACGCCGGCGTGGCACCCACCATCGACAGCATCAACGTGAGCGCCGTCGTTACAACCATTCGCATGTTGTTCATGGTCTAGAGAAATCCGGAAGAATGAAAAAGAAAAGGCCCGACATGCCGGGCCTTTGCGTCATGCCGATCAACCGCGGCTGCGCAACCGCAGGTCAACCGGGTACGGGCTTATTGCACGTGGAACGCCGGCGTCGACACCACCTTGCCGTCCACCGTACAGTCCGGCGTCAACGTGGCATTGCTGAACGTCAACGACGATTCCTTGTCGTTCCAGGCCGTCACAACCTTGCTGGGGCCGCAGCTGCCCAGCAGGAACACGTTGACACCAGCGTTGTTGATCGTCAGCTGCGTGGTGGAGTCAGCCTGCCCCGTCCAGGGCGTGGCACCGCTGATGAACCCGCAGAGCGTACCGCCCGTGAACGACGTCGACGTGATGTTGACGACGCCGGTGGGCGTGATCGTGCCGGTAAAGGTGGCCTGGCACTGCGCGGCGGTCGAGCCCTTGGTAAGGTTGGTCGAGCCGGTGACCGAGAACGGCTCGCCGCTCGGGTTCATCGGCTGACCATCGACACGCGAAACGGTCACGGCAAATGCGGGTGCGGCTGCTACGGTGGCAAGTGCGAGTGCAACTGCAAGAGATACGACTTTACGTGTGCTCATTTATTGCCTCACTAGAACTGACGGTTGAAACCGTCTTAAGAATGCAGCGCAAACCGGTTCCCGCTCAATTCACGCCGCGCCAATTAGCCAGGCACAGACAGCCGACACCCGACTAAAACTTGTACGACACCCCAACGAACGTGATGATCGGGTTGGCCTTGAGCGTGGTTTTGGTGGTGGCCAGCGTAGAGCCGTCCGCTGCCTTGATCACGGTGGCGGCTTCCGTCTTGAGCGGCAGGTATGACACCGTGGCCGTCAATGCCCAGCGATCGGTGATGGCATAGCTCGCGCCCAGGTTGAAGATGGCCGACCACGATGCAGACGATTTCCCCTCCACATACGTCGGCCCGGGCTTGCCGGCCCCCGCCGCCAGCACGCCGCCCAGCTCACGGTTCACCGCTGCCGAGAAGTTCGGGTTCAGCTCGATATTGGTGAAGAAGCTGTAGACCACCCCCACGCCCACGAACGGGCGGAACTTCGACTGCGCGTGCCCGAAGTACCACTGCAGGATGACCCCGGGGCTCCACTGCCGCGCCTTGCGCACCGCGGGCTGGTTGGACGGGTCATCCAGATCGACGTGGCCAAGTGCACCCGCCGGCCCAGGCGCGCGAATCACGCCGTGCCCGGTCAGCTTGAACTCGGGCGGCACGCCGGCAATGGTGGTCAGCGCGATGTTGTCGGTAAAGAAGTGCGTGAGGGTGAGGCCCAGCGTGTTGGCGTTGCTTACACGCAGCCCGCTGTTGGGCGACGTGAAGCTACCAGGCAAGCGCAGCGGATCATTGATCGGCGCGTTGATCACGCTGGTGGTCAGGTTGTTGCTCGAGTCCTGCGGCATGATGTGGAACCACCCCACCGTGGCCACGTTGTCACCCGCCTGCTGCGCCATGGCACCTGCGGATGCGCAGGCCGCCACCAATGCGACAGTCAGTTTCTTCATGATGCTTCCCTCCTGTTGTTATGAGCGAGGTGCGGACCGACGTTGCGTCATGGCTACCGCACCTCGTGGCGTGTGATTCCGGAAACGTCACTGCACGAAGGCGCCCACGGTGAAGTACGGGTTCTTCGTATCGCTCATATCCAGGAAGCCGAAGGTCTTGCCGGTGAAGATCAGCTTGCCGGTCGGGGCCGAGCCAGCCGGTGCGCTCGTCTGCGTGGTGCGGATCACGCCGGGTACGGTCTGCGTGAAATCCAGATTCAGCGGACGCGTGAGCGCGACCTGCGACGCATTGAACGGATCGAGCATCGTGGCCTGTGCACCCACCAGCGCAGTGGCGCGGTAGTTGAACGTGCTGTCCACGCCCGTGTACTCGCCGTCTTGCGAACCCTGCGCAATGTTGGTGGTCGGCGCCAGGAACGAGATGCCGGACTCGTCGTCTGCCACCGGCGGGCCAGCAGTCAGATTCGAGTTGGCCGCCCCCACCCGGATGAAGATCGGCACCAGCTGGTTGTACAGCTTGCCCACGATCAGTACGCCCTTGCCGGCCTTGCTCGGATCGAGCGACGACAACGTGGCCGGCACCTGCGGCTGATAATTCGCCGTGGTGAAGGCCGAGGAGTCGGCACGCAGCGTGAGCTTCTGGTTGACCGTCGCGCTCGATGTCAGGCACGCGCCGCCGTTCTTCACGCCCAGGTTGTCGCACTCGGTGTAGGTGCCGTCCGCGTTGATGGTGAAACGCGCATCGACTGCCTGTTGCGAGAAGTTCTGCGACGGCACCTGGTGGTAGCCCAGCTGGTTGTAGTTGCCCGCGATCTTGGTCAGATCCGTCTCGGTGCTCGAGAAGCTGATGAACGGGTAGTACGGGAACGTGGTCTTCGGGATCTTGCCCACGCCGACGATGCCGTCGAACTGGATCGTCGCCCCCGGAATCGTGCCACCCAGCACACCTTGCCCCAGGAAGAAACGCGCCGGCCGGCTTGCATCGAGGCTCGCGTTGTTCAGGCGGAACGCGCATTGATTGAGCTTCTCGGTCGGCAGTGCGGTTTCCTGCGTCAGCGTGCCGGTCTGCACGTTGTTGGGAGCGGTGTCACGTGTGGGCGCCACCGTGCCCGTCGTCACCGGAATCGGCGACGCCAGATACGTGATCTGGTACGTCATCTTGGTGGTATCGAGCTGCACCTTCACCAGTTCGCCCGAACCTGAGCCGCCCGTAAAGACGGTGTTGTAGTCGATCACCTGCGGACACAGGCGCTGGATCACCGGAGCCGGCGGATCATCTCCGCCACCGCCACATGCGGTCACCATCGGTGCGCACGCCAACACGACCAGCCATTTACGCCATTGCATTTGCGTCTCCTCCATGTTGTTGTTCAACTGCGGCGGCACACGCACTTCGCACGCGCCGCCGCATGTGGTTTCGTTGCTGCGTGCCTCACTGGACGAACGCGCCGACCGTGAAGAACGGGTTGAACTTGTTGTTGTTCATGAGCATTGCGTACACGTTGCCCACCCTGACCGCGACGCCCTTGTCGCCCGCCTTGAACAGCGCGACGTTGCCGCTGGCGCCCTGCGCGTTGAAGTCGTTCTGCGCGGTAACGAGCAACTTGCCCGGCGAGGTTTGCGTGTAGTCGAGCGTGAACTGCGCCGTCACCCGCGAGTTGAACGGGTTGATGAAGGCCGCGGTGCCGTTCTGAAACAGCGTTGACGTGTAGTTGGCGGCCAGCGTGGAGACGGCAGTGCCGTCGGTGCAGTTGCCCACCCAGGTGTGGAAGGTGCCACCAGTAAAGCTGCCGGACAGTTCAGGATGGTCGACAGCTGAACCCAGACCGTTGAGGCTGGCAGGGAATCCGCTCGGGCCATTGGAGGTCACCAACCCGCATGCCGATGCACTGGTTGCGCCGATGTAGCCGCCCGCAAGTGCATTGGCGGGAATGGTCGCTACGGGCGTCAGAATCGAAATGCCGATCTGGTCATCCGCCGAGGTCGCCAGCAGGTTGGAATCGACATGCACATAGCCGACACGGATCACCACCGGTACCACCTGACCGTTGAGCTTGCCCGCGATCAGAATCCCCTTGGCCTGGTTTGAAGCAAGAGGCAGAACCAGCGGCGAGACCTGGCCGACATACGCATAAGGCACGTTGGCAGCCGTGGGATTGCTCACGAACACGTTGTCCTGCGAACCATCCGCGTTCAAGCGCCGCGTCCACGGCGTGCCCGTCGTGTGGCATGAGTAGTCGATGCCCTCGGCTGTACATGTACCGTCAGCATTCAACGTTTGTGTCCAGTTGACGGCATCGGGCTCCCAGCCTTGCGGCCCCGTTGTCTGATTGCCAGACCCAGTGGGCGTGACATGTACGCCCACTTCGTTGTAGTGCCCGGCCACTTGCGTGAAGTCGGTCACCGTCTCTGAGAAGCCCAGGAACGGATAGAAATCAAACGAGCGCGAAGGCACCGCGCCAATGACCAGCCCCGGGAGCGGCTGGATACCGTTGAACTGGATCGTCGCCCCCGGAATGCCGCCACCCACGATGCCCTGACCCACAAACAGCGTCGGCGGGTCTTGCGGATTGACGGTGATCGCGTAGCTGTTGTCCGCCGTCTTGCCCGACTGGAGTACGAAGGCGCAGCGGTTCTGCTCAGGCGTCGGCAGGTTGGTCGGATGCACGAACGTGCCGTTGATGGTCAGCCCCTTGCGCGTGTTGTTCACCTGCCCCGCCGAGGTCGGCACCGACGACTCGATGAACTGCATCTGATACGTGTTCTTGCTCGTATCGAACTTGACCTTGATGTACTCGCCACTGCCCGAACCACCGGTGTAGGTGGTGGTGTAGTCCAGCGCAGCCGGGCACAGGCTCGTCGGCGTGGTTGGCGTCGTGTTTGGCCCGCTCGGCGGACAAGAACTACCCGAGCACTGCGCAACGTTCGACGAGCCCGGATCGTCTGCACCGCCGCACCCGCCGATGAACGGCATCGCGACCATGCAACTGGTTGCCATGACAACAAAAAGATGACGTCGACTACCCATGGTTGTCTCCTCACGTTCTAAAACTTGTTGTGTTTTTGCCGGGAAATGCCGGCCAATACCCCGCCCGTCGGCGTACGACAGCCGACAGCGCACGATCTGCCCTGACGGCAGATCAGTCCTGCAAATCAACAGAAACGACGGACGTGTTTTGTCGCGCGCGTTAACTCGTGTAACGCGCTAATCGGTTGGGTGCCGATGCCAAAACCAGTCGGGGTGTGTTGCAGCTAACGCGAGAAACCCGGCTCGCTGCGATGATGACGATGGCGGTGACGCGCGTGGGCACGCGCAGAAGCGGAGTGCTGGAAAGGCCCGTTTTGAATGCGTAACATCCTGTGTCTCCGAAGGTACGCTACTGGCTATTTACTTGTCGTTATGCGTGCCACTATGGTCTGCACAGACTATGAAGTAAATAGAGATTTCATTCAAAACATTGCCCGCAATGCCTCGCGCAAGTAGGTGCGGCGCCATTTGGCGACATTTCAAACAAAGGAATGAATTCGTTTCGTTTGAAGTGTTTTAAACTCCTCCCCCTCACTCGCGGGGGAATATCGTGCGGCGCGACATAACCGAATTATGTCGAAACGGATATATTTCGCGAGATATATGCGCCAGCAAAAATCAGTCCCGATACAGCTCCGCACGGAATAGCAGAAAGCCATTCGACAGAAAGATTTGCGCAAATGGGGAGGTAGACCGGGAGAAAGAATGGTGGGCCCCCCGGGAGTCGAACCCGGCACCAACGGATTATGAGTCCGCTGCTCTAACCAAGCATGAGCTAGAGGCCCAAAGAGCGGCGTCCCGAATGAACAACTGAGGACAACCGACAAAAAATTGACCCGGCGGGTTAGGCCGGGCCATGTGTGCGATTTTACTCGAAAGTGGGCAGAAACCCACCTCCGAGCATCAATCCGCTACTGATTAGCTGCCCTCGAGGAAGCTCTTCAGCTTGTCCGAACGGCTCGGGTGGCGCAGCTTGCGCAGCGCCTTCGCTTCGATCTGGCGGATACGCTCACGCGTCACGTCGAACTGCTTGCCGACTTCTTCGAGCGTGTGGTCGGTGCTCATCTCGATACCGAAACGCATGCGCAGCACCTTGGCTTCGCGCGGCGTCAGCGAGTCGAGCACGTCCTTCACCACGCCGCGCATGGAGCCATGCAGCGCCGCTTCGGCCGGGGCCAGCGTGTTCGTATCCTCGATGAAGTCGCCCAGATGGGAGTCGTCGTCGTCACCGATCGGCGTTTCCATGGAGATCGGTTCCTTCGCGATCTTCATGATCTTGCGGATCTTGTCT
This sequence comes from Ralstonia sp. AU12-08, assembly GCF_000442475.1. Classification (NCBI taxonomy): domain Bacteria; kingdom Pseudomonadati; phylum Pseudomonadota; class Betaproteobacteria; order Burkholderiales; family Burkholderiaceae; genus Ralstonia; species Ralstonia sp. AU12-08. The sequence goes on from NZ_ASZV01000024.1 coordinate 180,225, forward strand.
TCCGGCATCTCCATCTTCTCGGCCAGCGTTGCCGGATCCGGCTCGTTGCCGGTTTCCTGCAGGATCTGACGCGAGATGCGGTTCATCTTGTTGATCGTCTCGATCATGTGCACCGGAATCCGGATGGTGCGCGCCTGGTCGGCGATCGAACGCGTAATGGCCTGACGGATCCACCACGTGGCGTACGTCGAGAACTTGTAGCCGCGACGGTATTCGAACTTGTCCACCGCCTTCATCAGGCCGATGTTGCCTTCCTGGATCAGGTCGAGGAACTGCAGACCGCGGTTCGTGTACTTCTTGGCAATCGAGATCACCAGACGCAGGTTGGCCTCGGTCATCTCGCGCTTGGCTTCGCGCGCACGGCGCTCGCCTTCCGACATCTTGCGGTTGACGTCCTTCAGCTCCGACAACGGCAGCACCACGCGCGCCTGCAGGTCGATCAGTTTCTGCTGCAGCTCATGCACGGCCGGCACGTTACGCTCGACGATGGTGCTGTACGGCTTGCCGTCGGCCACCACGGTGTCGATCCACTTGAGGTTGGTCTCGTTGCCCGGGAAGCGCGAAACGAACTCACCGCGCGGCATGCCGCACTTGTCGACCACGATGTTCAGGATGGCACGTTCCAGCTTGCGGACTTCGTCCACCTGACCGCGCAGCGTGTCGCACAGACGCTCGACGTTACGTGCGGTAAAGCGGATGCACATCAGTTCGGCCTGGATAGCCTCCTGCGCCTTCACGTACGACTTGGACTTGTAGCCTTCCTTCTCGAAGGCACGGCGCATCTTGTCGAACTGGTCGGCGATCACGCCAAACTTGACCAGCGCAGCCTGCTTGAGCTCTTCGAGTTGACGGGCCGAAGCGGCGGCAGCGCCAGCACCTTCGTCGTCCTCGTCTTCCTCTTCGTCGGCTTCCTCTTCGGCTTCTTCTTCCTCGAAGTCCTCTTCTTCCTCGGCTGCAGCGGCAGCGTCGGCTTCAGCGTTCGGGTCGATCAAGCCGTCGATGTACTCGTCGATCTTGGCTTCGTCGTTGGCGACGCGCTCGCCCATGGCGAGGATTTCCGAAATGGTGACCGGGCAGGCCGAGATGGCCATGACCATGTCCTTCAGGCCGGCTTCGATGCGCTTGGCGATGACGATTTCGCCTTCGCGCGTCAGCAGTTCGACCGTGCCCATTTCGCGCATGTACATACGCACCGGGTCGGTCGTGCGGCCGAACTCGGAGTCAACCGTCGACAGCGCGGCTTCGGCTTCTTCTTCCGCCTCTTCTTCCGTGGTGACGGAAGGCGCGTTGTCGTTCAGGAGCAGCGTTTCGGCGTCCGGAGCCTGCTCGTACACGGCAACGCCGATGTCGTTGAGCGTGGCGACCAACGTTTCCAGCGACTCCACGTCGACCATGTCGTCGGGGAGGTGGTCGTTGATTTCGGCGTAGGTCAGGTAGCCGCGCGATTTGCCCAGCTTGATCAACGCCTTGAGCTTCTGGCGGCGAGCCTCGAGCTCTTCTTCCGAACCGCCTTGCTGCGAAGCAGCAAATTCCTTGAGCAGGGCTTTTTCCTTGGCCTTGCGGTCACGGGCCTTCAGCTTTTCGGTTTTCGGTGCCGGAGCGGCGGGGGTGTCAAATTCTTCAGTCACGTCCGTGCTGCTGTCATCGTCTGCCTGCGTTTCTGCCTTGGGCTTGCGGCCGCGCTTTTTGGGCTCGGCTGCTGCTTCGGCGCGAGGCGCAGGAGGAGTTGTGGGGGTGGCCTCTGCCTGGGCGGTGCGCTTGGTGTCTTCCGCGGTTGCCTTGACTGGCTTGGCTGCGGTGCTGGTACGAGCGGTACCCGTTTTGGTTGCGCTTGCGCTGGCAGGGGTCTGCTTGCTCTCGACTTCGGTAGCTTTCGATTTCGCCACGGTGGTTGTCTTGCCCTTGAGTGCGACTGAAGCGGCTGTTTTGCCGCCAGGTCTGGCGCTCGTGCTGATCGACGTCGAGACCTTGTCTGCAGTTGAAGACTGGATTGCGCTTTTTGCGCGCGCTGCTGCCTTGACGGGCTTGGCGGCGACGGTGATCTCGGCGGTCTGGCGCGGCTGGGCTTTCCCCGTCTTTGCCGGCACAGTCGCCTTTGTTACCGCCTGCCCCATATGGCTCCGACCATTCGCGACTTTCGCCGTTCCCGCTGGGGTCTTTCCTCCTCCGGCGCCGTGCGCCGATGAGGATCGCGTGGCAGAAACAGAAGCAGGACTGGCCTTGGAACCGGTCTTCGCGGAGGTCTTCACCTTCACCATGGGCACGCTCACTCCCCCAAAATGGGAAAAAGATATTGCAATCCGAACCGGCTATTCTAGCACGCCAGACCAGCCGGTCTAAGTGAAAATCGGGTTTTCGCCTGAAAAATCAAGGGGCTACCCGCAATCGCCCGCCCCAGTTAGGTTTGTGCCGGGACGTGCGCACTACTCAAGCTACCGGCGACTGGTCTCGCTTAACAGCCAACGCATACGCTCTCTATCGTCATCGCTGGCGTGACCGCTTTCTACCTTGCGCAGCAACATCTCAAGCTCGCGCTTGTGCGACGCAAGAAGCATCTTTTGCACAGCGCTATCGAACTCCATGGTGGCCGGCTCCAGCTCGATATCGTCCTCGAGGACAGTCACGCGCAGTCCGGCGAAGGCTTCGGCATACGGCGTCTGGCCAAGGCGCTCGACAAAGGCGCCAAAGTGCATTTCGGGGCTCGCGGCATCGCATTCGGCCAGCAGCCCTGCCAATACCTCACCTTGGGGCAATTCCGGCGCTGTCAACTGGGCGCGCGCATTCGCATCGAGCCGAGCAGCCAGGGCGGGATAGCGCATCAGCAGGCGCAGCAGTTTTTGCTCCAGCGCGGTTGGTGCGGTACGCGCCACACGCGGACGCTTCTGCGTCATGCGGCCGGCCTGGGCGGGGTCGCTGCGCAGGCCACATAGCGCCTCGATGTCGGCGGGTGTGGTGCCGGTCATGTCGGCCAGGCCGCGGACGATCTGCAGGCGCAAGCCGCCGGACGGCATCGCGGTCAGCAGCGGCTTGGCTTCGTACTGGGCGCGGGCGCGGCCTTCTGGCTGGCGTAGGTCGAGGTCTTCCGTCACGGCCTGCAGCAGGAAGCGCGACAGCGGCATGGCGTTGTGCACTTCGCGGGCGAAGGCTTCGGTGCCCTCTTCACGGACGAAACTGTCCGGGTCGTGTTCCGACGGCAGGAACAGGAACTTGATCGTTTTGTTGTCGGTGGCGTGCGGCAGACATGCTTCCAGGGCCCGGCGCGCGGCGCGGCGCCCAGCGGAATCCCCGTCAAACGAGAAGATGACGGTATCGACCTGTCGCAACAGCTTCTGCACGTGGATCGGCGTGCAAGCCGTGCCCAGCGTGGCGACGGCATTGGCAAACCCAAGCTGCGCCAGCGCGACGACGTCCATGTAGCCTTCCACGACCAGCACGTAGTCCAACTCGCGGATGGCGTTGCGCGCCTCGAACAGGCCGTACAGCTCGGTGCCCTTGCTGAAAAGCGGCGTCTCGGGGGAGTTGAGGTATTTCGGCTCGCCCTGCCCCAGCACCCGGCCGCCAAAGCCGATCACCACGCCCTTGGTATTGCGGATGGGGAACATGATGCGATCGCGGAAGCGATCGTAGCGGCGGTGCGAGCCGTCGGCGCTGGTCTTCTCGCTTTCGATGACGAGGCCGGCTTCGATGAGGGGCGCGGCGGTGGCGTCTTCGCGGTACGGGCCGAACACAGCCTCGAGCGATTGCCAGTCGTCCGGCGCATAGCCGAGGCCGAAGTGTGCGGCGATCTCGCCGGTCAGACCGCGACCCTTGAGGTATTGGATGGCGTTGGGGGCGCTGCGCAGTTGCTTGCGGTAGTGCTCGCAGGCGCGCGCCATGATGTCGCCGAGTGCGACGGTCTTGGCTTGCTGCTCGGCGCGTGCGGCCGGCGGCAAGCCACCGCGCTCTTCCGGCACCACCATGCCGACGGACTGCGCGAGGTCCTTGATGGCCTCCACATACGACAGCCCGGAAAACTCCATCAGGAAGCCGATGGCCGAACCGTGCGCGCCGCAGCCGAAGCAGTGATAGAACTGCTTGGTGGGCGACACCGAGAACGACGGCGACTTCTCGTTATGGAACGGGCACAGCCCCATGAAATTGGCGCCGCCCTTCTTCAATTGCACGTAGCGGCCCACCACGTCGACGATATCGACGCGGTTGAGCAGGTCGTCAATGAACGGCTGCGGGATCACGCGGAGTGCGCCCCTTGGGTATTGCGATTGCGGAAGGGAATCAGGTGCCGGTCAGCGCGGCCTTCACGCGCGCCGAGACTTGCGTCATGTCGGCACGGCCAGCCAGGGCCGGCTTGAGGATGCCCATGACCTTGCCCATGTCCTGCGGGCCGGCGGCACCGGCCTTGGCCACGGCGTCACGCACAGCGGCGTCGACTTCGGCTTCCGACAGTTGCGCCGGCATGTAGACCTGCAGCACGGTGATTTCAGCAGCTTCCTTGGCGGCCAGATCTTCGCGGCTGGCTTGCTGGAACGCGGTGATAGAGTCCTTGCGCTGCTTGATCATCTTGTCGACCACGGCCAGCACGGCGGCGTCATCCAACTCGATGCGCTCATCCACCTCGCGCTGCTTGATGGCGGCCTGCAGCAGGCGGATCGTGCCCAGACGATCCATTTCCTTGGCGCGCATGGCGGCCTTCATGTCTTCCGTGATCTGTGCCTTCAGGGACATTCAAAAACTCCGATAAACGGCAAAACCCGCTTGGGCAGCGGCCCAGCGGGTTGCAAACTGAGAAAAGTGGATCACTGATCGTAGCACAGAACCACGACAGTTCTAGGACCGATCGGTGGGGTCAGCGGGCGGAGGCGGCCTCCCCTGCCGCAACAGCGGAGGCCCAGGCCCACTGGAAGTTATAGCCGCCAAGCCAGCCCGTCACGTCGACCACCTCACCGATAAAGTACAGGCCGGGGACAGATTGCGCCTCCATCGTGGCGGACGACAACGCACGCGTATCGACGCCACCACGTGTGACCTCGGCCTTGCGGTAGCCCTCACTGCCGGACGGCGTCAGCTTCCAGCCGTTGAGCGCGCCGCCAAGCGTACGCAGCAGCTTGTCGGGCAAGTCGGCAATTTGCGCGTGCGGGTTAGCGCCATGCGTGGCGCACCAAGCCTGCGCAACGCGCTCCGGCAGGCGCTGCGCCAGCACCGTCCCGAGCTGCTTGCGCGAGCCGGATTTCTCGTCGCACAGCCACTGCGCGGCGTCGACTTCCGGCAGCAGATCGATGGCAAGCGGTTGGCCAGAGTTCCAGAAGCTTGAGATTTGCAGCACTGCCGGGCCAGACAAGCCACGGTGCGTGAGCAGCAAATCTTCGCGGAACGTCGTGGCACCGCCCTTCCTCCCACCCTTGCCGGCGGCTGCAGGCTGCGCGACCGTCACATCCACCTCCATCGACACGCCGGAGAGCGCAGAGAACGGTGCCCAATGCTCGGCGTTGAAGGTGAGCGGCACCAGCGCCGGGTGCGTCTCGACAATCTTCAGCCCGAACTGGCGGGCAATGCGGTAGCCGAAATCCGTCGCGCCAATTTTCGGGATGGACAAACCGCCCGTAGCGATCACCAGCTTGTTGGCGACGATCTCGCCCGCGCTGGTCGACAGGCGATAGGCATCACCGTCCTTGCCCACTTCGGCGATCGAGCAGCCCGTGCGCCAGATGACATTGCCCTTCTCGCACTCGGCTTCGAGCATGCGGATGATGTCTTCCGCGCTGTCGTCGCAGAAGAGCTGGCCCTTGTGCTTCTCGTGATAGGGGATGCGATAGCTGGAGACGAGGCTGACGAAATCCTGCACCGTGTACCGTGCCAGCGCCGAGCGGCAGAAATGCGGATTGTTCGACAGGTAGTTGGCCGGCCCCGCGTTGATATTGGTGAAATTGCAGCGCCCGCCGCCCGAGATACGGATCTTCTCGGCCAGCTTCGTCGTGTGGTCGATGAGCACCACGCGCGCGCCGCGCTGCCCGGCCACGGCCGCACACATCATCCCGGCCGCGCCTGCGCCAATCACTGCTACATCGCACCGCATCATGATCGTCGCGCCGCCTCTGTCTATGCTTGAAAACCGCGCATTTTAGCTTGTGCTATCTTCGGCGCCTTCCTACGGATTTCTTCCTTCACTCGCCATGCTGGTCCTCGGCATCGAATCTTCCTGTGACGAAACCGGCGTCGCGCTGTACGACACGGCTGACGGCCTGCGCGCGCATGCGCTGTATTCGCAGATCGCCATGCACCGCGAATACGGCGGCGTCGTGCCCGAACTGGCCTCGCGCGACCACATCCGCCGCGTGATTCCGCTGCTGGAAGAGGTGCTCGGCAAGGCTGGCGCCACGCGCGCGGACGTCGACGCCATCGCCTATACCAAAGGCCCTGGGCTGGCTGGCGCGCTGCTGGTCGGCGCCTCCGTGGCGAATGCGCTGGCGTTTGCACTAGGCAAGCCGCTGGTGGGTGTGCACCACTTGGAGGGGCATCTGCTCTCGCCGCTGCTGGAGGCGGATCGACCCGAGTTTCCGTTCCTGGCGCTGCTCGTCTCTGGCGGCCACACGCAGCTGATGCGCGTGGATGCCGTCGGCCAGTACACGTTGCTCGGCGAGACGCTGGACGATGCTGCCGGCGAGGCCTTTGACAAGACCGCCAAGCTCCTCGGCCTCGGCTACCCCGGCGGCCCAGCCGTCTCGCGCCTCGCCGAATTCGGCAACCCGGGCGTGTTCGACCTGCCCCGGCCGATGCTGCACTCAGGCAATTTCGATTTCTCGTTCGCAGGCTTGAAGACAGCGGTACTCACGCAGGTGCGCAAGCTGAATCTGACCGACAGCGAAACGTGTCACCAGCCGCGTGCCGACCTGGCCCGTGCGTTTGTCGATGCCATCGTCGAGGTACTCGTCAAGAAGACGCTGCGCGCCGCGCGAGAGCATGGCCTCAAGCGCATCGTCGTGGCCGGTGGTGTGGGTGCCAACCGCCAGTTGCGCGAAGGCCTGAACACCGAGGGCAAGAAGCGCGGTCTGCGCGTCTACTACCCTGACCTGCAGTTCTGCACCGATAACGGCGCGATGATTGCCTTTGCCGGCGCGATGCGGCTTCAAGCTGATCCCACGCAAGTGCAGGACGGCTACGGCTACGGCGTCACACCACGCTGGGATCTCGAAGACATCCGCATCCAGCAAGCATGAAAAAAGCCGCTCGGTTGAGCGGCTTTTTCGTTACTGCGATGTCGATTACTTGTCGAGACGCTTATCGCGCTCGATCAGCGCATAGGCGCTGTGATTGTGGATCGACTCGAAGTTCTCGGCTTCCAGCGTGTAGGCGACGATGCGATCGTCCTGGTTCAGGCGCATGGCGATGTCGCGCACCAGGTCTTCCACGAACTTCGGGTTCTCGTACGCGCGCTCGGTCACGAACTTCTCGTCCGGACGCTTGAGCAGGCCCCACAGCTCGCACGACGCCTCTTCTTCGGCCATGCGGATCAGCGATTCGACCGGCGTATCGGCGGCCAGCTCGGCGTCGATCGTGATGTGCGAGCGCTGGTTGTGCGCACCGTACTGCGAGATCTTCTTCGAGCACGGGCACAGGCTCGTCACCGGCACCAGCGCCTTGACGCGCACCTTGGTGTGGCCGTCGCGCACTTCGCCGATCATCGTCACTTCATAGTCCATCAGCGACTGCACGCCCGACACCGGGGCCGTCTTGCTGACGAAATACGGGAAGTGGACTTCGATGCGGCCAGCGTCGGCTTCGAGCTTCTCCAGCATCTTTTCCAGCAGCAGCTGGAATTGCGCCAGGTTCAGCGGCTCGCGCTCTTCTTCGAGCAGCGCGACGAAGCGCGACATGTGCGTGCCCTTCTGATCGGCGGGCAGGTGCACATCCAGGTTGTACGTACCGACGGTGTTCTGCACGCCCGACGGGGTCTGCAGCGACATCGGGTAACGCACGCCACGCACGCCCACGCGTTGAATCGGGATCTGGCGGGTGTCGTGGCTGGACTGCACATCCGGCATCACGAAGGCTGGGTTCATATCGTTCATGATCGGTTTCCTTTACGGTCGCCCGGCCATCGCAGTCGGCCGGTACGCAACGAGTGTGAAACCGCGGAACCTGGCTGATGGTGATCACTCCTCAAGTGATCTGATCAACCCATCCCGCGACTGCGCACACAATTTACAAATTGGACTGGCGGAGTGTAAGGGAAATTTCCTACCTCTGCAGTCAACTACTCAAACCCGCAAGCGCTATGCGGGTGATTGAATCTGCCTATCGCGCAAGGTGACTCAGGCGACACGCGGCGCCGCTGCGCGCGGCGGCACGTCAAAGCGCTCGCGGATGGAAGCGAGGATGCCGTTGGCATCCAACCCACATTGCGCCAGCAGCGCGGCGTGGTCTCCGTGATCGACAAAGCGGTCGGGCAGGCCCAGTTGCAGCACGGGCGTTGCGACACCGGCGGCAGCCAGGGCTTCCACGCAGGCGCTGCCGGCACCGCCCATCACGCAGCCCTCTTCCACCGTGACGACGTAATCGTGCGTGCGTGCCATGTCCAGCACGCAGGCCACATCGAGCGGTTTGACGAAGCGCATGTTGACGATGCTTGCATCCAGGCGCTCGGCCGCCGCCGAAGCCGGCGCGACCATCGAGCCGAATGCCAGGATCGCGACGCGCTGCCCCGCCGGAGCCGTCGATGCACGGCGCACCTCGGCCTTGCCCAGCGGCAGCGGTTCGAGCGTCGGCTGCACTGCGACACCCGCGCCGGCACCGCGCGGATAGCGCACCGCCGTTGGGCAATCCTGCGCAAACGCTGTGCTCAGCAGTTGGCGGCATTCGTTCTCGTCCGCCGGCGTCATCACCATCATGTTGGGGATGCAACGCAGGAAGGCGATGTCGTAGGCACCGGCATGCGTGGCGCCATCCGCGCCGACCAGGCCGGCGCGATCCAGCGCAAACACGACCGGCAGATTCTGCAGCGCCACGTCATGGATCAACTGGTCATAGCCGCGCTGCAGGAACGTCGAATAGATGGCGACGACAGGCTTCAGGCCCTCGCACGCGAGGCCACCGGCAAACGTCACGGCATGCTGCTCGGCAATGCCAACGTCGTAGTAGCGATCAGGAAAGCGTCGCTCAAACTCCACCATGCCGGAGCCCTCACGCATGGCGGGCGTGATGCCGACCAGGCGCTTGTCAGCCGCAGCCATGTCGCACAGCCAGTTGCCGAACACCTGCGTGTACGTCAACTTGGCCGGCCGCGTGGCGGGCTTGATGCCCTCTTGCGGGTTGAACTTGCCCGGGCCGTGATAAAGGATCGGGTCGGCCTCCGCCAGCTTGTAGCCCTGGCCCTTCTTGGTGACCACGTGCAAGAACTGCGGTCCGCCGCCTTCCAGCGCGCGCTTGCGGATGTTCTGCAGCGTCGGCACGAGCGACTCGAGATCGTGCCCGTCGATCGGACCGATGTAGTTGAAGCCGAACTCCTCGAACATCGTAGCCGGCACGAACATGCCCTTGGTGTGTTCCTCGAAACGCTTGGCGAATTCAAGCACCGGCGGCGCCACCGACAGCAGCTTCTCCACGCCCTTCTTGGTGGCCGCGTAGAACTGGCCGCTCATGAGGCGCGCAAGGTAGCGGTTGAGCGCCCCCACTGGCGGCGAGATCGACATGTCGTTGTCGTTGAGCACCACGACCAACGGCAGATTCTTGTAGATGCCGGCGTTGTTCATGGCCTCGAAGGCCATGCCAGCCGTCATCGCACCATCGCCGATCACGGCAATGGCGACGCGGTCCTCACCGTTGGTCTTGGCGCCCAGGGCCATGCCCAGCGCAGCAGAGATCGACGTGGACGAGTGCGCCGTGCCGAACGTGTCGTACGGGCTCTCGCTGCGGCGCGGGAAGCCGGAAATGCCATCCAGCTGGCGCAATGACCCCATCTGCTCGCGGCGGCCGGTGAGGATCTTGTGCGGATAGCTCTGGTGGCCGACATCCCACACGATGCGGTCTTCCGGCGTGTTGAAGACGTAGTGCAGCGCGATGGTCAGCTCGACCGTGCCCAGGTTCGACGACAGGTGGCCGCCCGTCTGCGAGACGGAATCGAGCACAAAGGCTCGCAGCTCACTGGCCAGGGGGCCGAGCTGGCGGCGGTCCAGTCGGCGCAAGTCGGCCGGATCGTCGATGGTGTTGAGAAGTTCGTACGTCATGTGGGGCCGCCGCTCAGGCGCTCAAACGTTTTTGGGCAAAGACGTCTACTGTCTCTGCAATGTTGTTCAGTGGCCACGCCGCACGATCAGGTCGGCCATCTCGGCCAATCGGACGGTGCGGGCTTCGCCCAATTCACGGGCGAGCTGTGCAACCGCCGCACCCGCAGCGGCATGCAGCGCATCGGCCAGCGCCCGAGCCTTGTCCAACCCAAGGATGGACACATAGGTCGGCTTGTCATTGGCCTCGTCCTTGCCGGCGGTCTTGCCCAGCGTGGCGGTATCGGCCGTCACGTCGAGGATGTCGTCGACCACCTGGAACGCCAGGCCGACGGCACCCGCGTAGGCATCCACCTGTTCCAGCGCAGGGGCATTCACGCCAGCACACAGCGCACCCATGCGCAGGCTCGCGCGCAGCAGTGCGCCGGTCTTCATGCGGTGCATCGCCTCCAGTGCTTCCTGTGAAAGCGCAATGCCGACGCTCTGCAGATCGATTGCCTGGCCGCCCGCCATCCCCAGCGAACCCGACGCACGCGCCAACTCGCCCACCAGTACCGCGCGGGTCGCCGGGTTCACTGCACCCAGCTCAGCCAGCACGATAAAGGCCTGGGTCTGCAGCGCGTCCCCCACCAGCAAAGCCGTCGCTTCATCATAGGCGCGATGCACGGTTGGGCGGCCGCGGCGCAGGTCGTCGTCGTCCATGCAAGGCATGTCATCGTGGACCAGCGAATAGGCGTGGATCATCTCCACCGCACAGCTCACGCCATCGAGTGCTTCGGGCGATGCCTCACCCAGCGCACCGGCAGCATGCGCCAGCAGCGGGCGCACGCGCTTGCCGGCCCCCAGCGTGGCGTAGCGCATGGCGGCGTGCAGGCGTTGCGGCACCACGGTCTCGGCCGGCAAAGCGCGCTCCAGCGCGGTTTCCGTCCGTGCGACCACGGACGTCATCCATTGGGCGAATTCGGATTGGACCTGCGCGCTCATGCGCCGCCCTGTTCGTTCGTGTTGCTGTCGTCAGCCAGCGGCTTCAGGGCATCGCCGTCGAGCACACGGACCTGCTGCTCGACGCGCTCCAGCACCTGCTGGCAATACTTGACCAGCTCGGCCCCGCGGCGATACGCCGCAAGCGAGGCCTCCAGCGGCAGTTCGCCCGATTCCATGCTGGCAACAAGGGTTTCGAGTTCGGCCATGGCCGCTTCATAGGAAGCCGGCGTGGCGGGTGGGGAGGCGGACGCGTCGCTCGAGGCAACGCTTGGGGCACGGGGCATGCCAGTTGCGAATCAGAAAAGGACAGTCTGGCATTTTACGGCAATTCCACGGGCGTTCTGCGCACATCGCGCAAGGCACCGGACAGTGACTGGTGGCCACCCGTAGCGTGCTCACCTGGCTGACAACCGTCTGACCAACAGCCGAAAGATGTCGAAAATCAGGGACTTATCAAATCCCCTGGGGTACAATCGCCCCCTTCCTCCAAAGGCCGGGCCGGCACATGCCGTTCCGTATGGTGGTTTGGGTCTGTTGGCCCATCAAACGTATGGTCGTTGGCCCAAGCGGGGGCCGACAGCGCTCGTTTCCTATTTCAACAGACCCCGGCGACCCGCCGATGGCGTCCTTTCCCAAATCGAATTTTTCATCGAATTTTTCGATGGTTGGGTTGTTCACTACTTTCACCGTTATTGGGAGTGGGGATAATGTCCAATCTCAGCGCCGCACTGAACCTGGTGCCGTCTGAAACCCAGTTGCCCGTCTCTGCCTACTTTGACGAGGCGCTGTATCAAACTGAAATCGAACGTCTGTTCAAGCATGGCCCCGGTTACGTCGGCCATGAGTTGATGGTCCCGGAAGTTGGCGACTATCACACGCTTGCCGCCGAGGCCGAAGGCCGTGTGCTGGTACGCAATCCGAACGGCGTCGAACTGCTCTCCAACGTGTGCCGGCATCGCCAGGCAATCATGCTCAATGGGCGCGGCAATGCCCAGAACATCGTGTGTCCGCTGCACCGCTGGACGTATGACCTGAAAGGCGACCTACTGGGCGCGCCGCACTTCGAGCAGCAACCGTGCGTGCACCTGTCGCGCTCGCCGCTGCAGAACTGGAACGGGCTGCTGTTCGAGGGCAAGCGCGACGTGCGCGAAGACCTCGCCCGCCTGGGCGTGGCGCGCGATCTCGACTTCTCGGGCTACATGCTCGACCACGTTGAGGTGCACGAGTGCAACTACAACTGGAAGACCTTCATCGAGGTGTACCTCGAGGACTACCACGTCGTGCCCTTCCATCCGGGCCTCGGCCAGTTCGTCTCGTGTGACGATCTGGAGTGGGAGTTCGGCGAGTGGCACAGCGTGCAGACGGTCGGTCTCCATGCCGGTTTGCGCAAACCGGGCACGCCCACGTACCAGAAGTGGCATGACGCCGTGCTGCGCTTCAACAACGGCGAGATGCCCAAGTACGGCGCGGTGTGGCTGACGTACTACCCGAACGTGATGGTCGAGTGGTACCCGAACGTGCTGGTGGTCTCGACGCTGCATCCGATGGGCCCGAACAAGACACGCAACGTGGTCGAGTTCTATTACCCGGAAGAGATCGTCCTGTTCGAACGCGAATTCGTCGAAGCGGAGCGTGCCGCCTACATGGAAACCTGCATCGAGGACGACGAGATTGCCGAGCGCATGGACGCCGGCCGCGCAGCGCTGATGAAGCGCGGCGTGAGCGAAGTCGGTCCGTATCAGTCGCCCATGGAAGACGGCATGCAGCACTTCCACGAGTGGTATCGGCGCGTGATGCGCTACTAACGGCTGGCCGACCGTAGGCATCCGCCGCCTTCCGCGTCACAATACGAACGGTGCAGCCCGCGTGGTCTGCACCGTTTTTTTCGCCCCGTTGTTCGCAGCACTCCCTCGCCATGTCTGCCGATACCACCACCGAAGTCCACCACACGGCTGCCCAAACGGCCGACAACTCCGCTCGCCAATCGTTGTGGATGATTCTTGCGGCATTTGCCTTCTCGGCGATGGGCGTGTGCGTGAAGCTCGCCTCGGCGCACTACAGCACGGGCGAGATCGTCTTCTACCGCAGCATCATCGGCGTCGTGCTGATGGGCGCGATCCTGCAACGCTCAGGGCAAGGCGTACGCACGCCGTATTTCCTTTCGCATATCAAGCGCAGCGTGTTTGGGGTGACCTCGCTGCTGCTGTGGTTCACCTCCATCAGCCTGCTGCCGCTGGCCACCGCCATGACGCTGAATTACATGTCGCCGGTGTGGATTGCGCTCATCATCGGCGCGGGTGCGGCGTTGGCAGGTAAACCGGGCGGGGCAGATCGGCGCATGGTAGTGGCCATCGTCATGTCATTCGTGGGGGTGGTCTGCCTGCTGCAACCGAACATGGGCGGGTCGCAGCTTGCGCTGGCCGGCGGCATGATCGGTCTCGTCTCTGGGGTGTTTACGGCGCTGGCGTATGTGGAGGTGCGCCAACTCGGTGACCTGGGTGAGAACGAAGCGCGCATCGTGTTCTATTTCTCGTTGTTGAGCGCCATTGCCGGTGGTGTATGGATGCTCATCGGGGGCGCGCAACCGCACACGTGGTCGGGCGCCGGTCTGCTGCTGGCGGTGGGCCTTCTGGCCACCCTCGGCCAGACATCGATGACACGCGCTTATAAGCGCGGCAACACGCTATTGACTGCGAACCTGCAATACACCGGCATCGTCTTTGCGAGCGGCTGGGGTATGTTGCTGTGGAATGATCACCTGAACGCGCTGTCGTGGCTGGGCATGGCCCTCATCATCGGCAGTGGCATTGTCACCACGGTCATGCGCGCCCGCCAGTCGGGCGCCGAGCATCCGACCCCGCAGACCGCCGTGTCCGGGCCGGAAGCCGAGGTTCATCCGGAAGTTTGATTGCTAGTCGCCCCCTGGAGATTGCTGATATGAGCGAACGCGCTCGCTACGCCACCCTGATGACCGCGCCGCAACTGGCCGCGCTGCAGCAAAGCGCGCCGGACAGCTTGGTCATCGTCGATTGCAGCTTTGACCTCGCCAACCCGGCGGCCGGGCGCGATGCGTACCACGCCAGCCATATTCCCGGTGCGTTCTACCTGCACCTGGACAACGAACTGTCCGGCCCCAAGACCGGCACCAACGGCCGCCACCCGCTGCCCGACGCTGATGCGCTGGTTGCGCGCCTGCGGGCACTGGGCGTGAACGACGACACACAGGTTGTCGCCTACGACCGGCAGGGCAGCATGTACGCCGCGCGCCTTTGGTGGCTGCTGCGCTGGGTCGGCCACGCCGATGTGGCCGTGCTGGATGGCGGCCTGCAAGCGTGGGAAGCCGCGCACTACCCCGTCGACAAGATCGTGCCCGACGAACCGCAGCTCAACGCCACGCCCGGCAACCTGACGCGCAAGCCGTCGCTCGTGGCGTTGGTCAATGCCGACATCGTGCAGAAGTACCTTGGGCATGCCGACAAGCCCGTCATCGACGCCCGCGCCCCCGACCGCTATCGCGGCGAGAACGAAACGCTGGACCCGGTCGGCGGCCACATCCCCGGTGCGCGCAACCGCTTCTTCCGCGACAACCTGCAAGCCGACGGCACCTTCAAGCCGGCCGAACAGCTGCGTGCTGACTTTGCTGCCGTGCTGGCCGGCGCCAAGCCCGCCGATACGATGCTGCAATGCGGCTCGGGCGTAACTGCCTGCCATAACGCGCTGGCCATGGAGATCGCCGGTCTGACCGGCGCCGCCCTCTACGCCGGCTCGTGGAGCGAATGGTGCAGCGATCCGGCACGCCCAGTGGCAACAGGGCCGAACCCATAATCGGCACCTCTCGCACGCAGCAAAAAGCCCGGCATCAACCGGGCTTTTTTGTTGGACGAAAGCGATGCCTCAATGCGCATGGCCGTGCAGGCCATTGGTCAGCAGGAAAATCATCGCGACACCTGCTGCGATCAGCGCAACCTGGATCGCCGATTCCTGCTTGCGCGGCCGGCGCTTCATTTGCGGCATCAGATCGCAGACGGCGATGTAGATGAAGCTGCTCGAGGCCACCACCAGCACGTATGGAATCCACGAGGTCAGGCGGTCGAGCAGGTAGTAGCCGAGCACCGCACCCACCAGCGCGCAGACGCTGCAGAGCAGGTTGTAGACAAAGGCGCGCGTCTTCGAGAAACCGGCGTTGAGCAGCACCATGAAGTCACCGATCTCCTGCGGAATTTCGTGCGCCGCAATCGCCAGCGCGGTCACGATACCCACTTTGGTGTCGGCGAGGAACGCGGCGGCAATGACGATGCCATCGGAGAAGTTGTGCAGGCCGTCGCCCACCAGGATCATCATGCCGCTGCGGCCGGCTTCCTGGCGATCATGCCCGTGGTGATGGCCATGCCCGTCACCCTCGTGATGATGCGAGTGACGAAGCAGTGAGACTTTTTCCAGCAGGAAGAAGCCCAGCAGCCCGGCCAGCAGCGTGGCGAACAGCGCATGCGTGTTTGGCTCGATGCCGTTGTGTGCCTCAAAAGCCTCGGGCAACGAGTGCAATAGCGACGTCGCCAGCAGCACCCCGACGGAGAAACTGACCATGCGGTCGACCACCCGCGACAGCACGGTGAGCGACAGCACAGCAGCGCCCGCCATGCTGCCGATGCCGGACAGCGCAGTCGCCAGAAGAATGCCTAACAGAGTGGTATCGAGGGTCATGCCGGAGGTGGCGCAGCAGGTGACGCTATCCGCGCCAACAAACGCAACAGAGTTGCAAGAAGAGGCGCATTGTATGCCCCTTTGTGAACCTTTGCCAGCACAGCCCAAAAGAGAAGGCCCACGTGGGGCCTTTCTTGCTGGAAGGACGAAGCGCTGACTCGACGGCTTACTCGACGCCGTGGTCCTTGAACCAGGCAATGCACTTCTTCCAGCCGTCTTCCGCATCGGCCTTCACATAGCTGGGCCGGTAGTCGGCATGAAATGCGTGTCCCGAATTCGGATAGACGATGATGCGCGACGCATGCGCCTTGGGGTTCTTGGATGTCTCCAACGCTGTCTTCAGGGCGTTGACCGAATCCTGCGTGATACCCGTGTCCTTGGCACCGTACATGCCAAGTACGGGTGCCTTGAGTTCGTCCACCTTGTCGATCGGGAACATGGGCTGCAGCGATGTCGGATTGCCCCTTGGCTGGCCATACCACACCACTGCGGCGCGAATGTCAGCGCTGTGTTCGGCAAACAGCCAGGTTTGGCGCCCGCCCCAGCAGAACCCGGTAATGCCAATGCGCGCCGGATCGCCGCCGTTCTGTTTGACCCAAGCAACCGTTGCATCCAGATCACCACTGACCTGCGCGTCGGGCACCTTGGAGATGATCTTCTCCTGCAGCTCGCTGATCGTCGCAATCGACTGCGGATCGCCCTGGCGTATGAACAGCTCGGGGGCAATGGCCAGATAGCCGAGCTTGGCAAACCGCCGGCAGATGTCGGCGATGTACTCATGCACGCCAAAGATTTCGCTGACGACGATCACCACCGGCAGCTTGGTCTTGCCCTCGGGCTGGGCACCGGGTCGCGCACAATACGCCGGCATCTTGAAATCGCCGACGGGCACGGTCACCTCGCCCGCCGTCAGACCGTTGAAGTCCGTCTTGATGGCCTGCGCCGACACGGGCAGCACCGCCGCCGCAAACGCCGAACCCAGCGCCGTCTTCATGAAGCCGCGGCGGTCAAAGTTGCGGCCCGGCACCAGACTTTCCACTTCTGCATCCAGCTGCATCGCACTCTCCTAGCGCCCGAAGGCGGTGACGGTGAACGAAGCAGCTAGTCTACCGAAGCAAACCCATCGGCGCCGAGCGCGGTGATCAGTGCAGCTTGACGCGCGGATTGGTCTTGCTGCGCAGCCAGTGCGTGACCGTATCGAGCGCCATACGTACCCAGCCGTGCAGCGCCAGCACATGCATGCGGTACAGCGACGTGTACATCAGCCGCGCCATCAGGCCTTCGATGAACATCGAGCCGCCGATCAACCCGCCCATCAGGCTGCCGACCGCACTGAAGTGGCCGAGCGACACCAGCGAGCCAAGGTCCTTGAACGCAAACGGCCCGACCGGCTTGCCGTCCAGGCGGCTGCGCAGCGCGTTGAACAGATACGTTGCCTGCTGGTGCGCAGCCTGCGCACGCGGCGGCACGCTCGTCGACGCCTCGGGCCACGGGCAGCTTGCGCAATCACCAAAGGCGTAGATCGAATCTTCGCCTTCCACTTGCAGCGTGCGCGACACGACCACCTGCCCCAGCTTGTTGACCGGCAATCCAAGGTCACCCAGCACCGACGGCGCGCGGATGCCCGCCGCCCACACGGTCAGATCGGCTGGAATAGACTTACCGCTCGCGGTGTTGACCGCATTGGCCGTCACCTCGGTCACGCGCTCGCTGGTGATGACGTCGACGTCGAGCTTGCGCAGCAGTCCGGTGGTCGCGGCGGAAATGCGCTCCTTGAGCACCGGCAGAATACGCGGCCCGCCCTCGATCAGGTGGATGCGGATGTCGTGGCGTGGATCCATCTTGTGCAAGCCGTAGGCGGCCAGCACGTGCGCCGTGTTGCGCAGCTCAGCCGACAGCTCAACGCCCGTTGCTCCCGCACCGACGATGGCGATATCCACCTGCGGCCGGGCATCCCCCACGCCGTTCTGCGCGCGCATGCATGCGGAAATGAGCTTGCGGCGAAAGCGTTCAGCCTGCCATGCGGTATCGAGCGCGATGGCGTGCTCGGCCGTGCCCGGCACACCAAAGAAGTGCGTCACGCTGCCGATGGACAACACGAGCACGTCATAGGCAATGGCGCGCTCTGGCAGCACCTCAGTGCCGTCGGCATCGACAAAGCCGGAAACGGTGATGGTCTTGGCCGTGCGGTCGAGCCCCTTCAGTTCGCCCTGCTGAAACTCGAAGCCGTGCCAGCGTGCCTGCGCGGCGTATTCGAGCTGGTGGGTGTTTGGGTCCATGCTGCCTGCAGCGACTTCATGCAGCAGCGGCTTCCAGATATGGGTGGGGTTGCGATCCACCAGCACGACTTGCGCACCACCGCGCTTGCCAAGCTTGTCGCCCAGGCGCGTTGCCAGTTCCAATCCGCCAGCACCGCCACCGACCACTACGATGCGCGGTCCGCCTGCGCCATCCGTCTGCCCTGCCATATCGTTCTCCTGAAGCCTTTGAATCTTTGCGATCACATCATCGTTCAGATGCAGTCTGCTGCATTGCAAAACCCGCCGCAACCCCAGGCAGGCAGATATGACAGATCATTAAATGCGCATGCTACGGCCATCCGCAGCCTGCCTTGGCAAGGAAAGCCGCGCCACACCTGATGGCGCGGCCAGGCAGTCACGGCATCAATGCGCTTCTTCCCAGTTGGCGCCCACCCCCACTTCGGCCACCAGCGGCACGCGCAGCGACGCAACGCCGCACATCAGTTCAGGCAGGCGCTCGCGCACCACGGCCAGTTCGGCCTGCGGCACCTCAAGCACCAGTTCATCGTGCACTTGCATGACCAGGCGCGAGCGCATGGCCTCGGCTTCCAGCCAGCCTTGCACGGCCAGCATGGACAGCTTGATGAGGTCTGCCGCCGTCCCCTGCATGGGCGCGTTGATGGCGGCGCGTTCCGCAGCCTGGCGGCGCGGGCCATTGCCACCGTTGATGTCCGGCAGCCACAGGCGGCGACCGAAGACGGTTTCCACGTAGCCGCGTTCGCGCGCGGTCTGGCGCGTCTCGTCCATGTAACGCGCGGCGCCCGGGTAGCGGGCGAAGTAGCGGTCGATGTAGAGCTTGGCGGCATCGCGGCCGATGCCCAGGTTGCTGGCCAGCCCGAACGCGCTCATGCCGTAGATGAGGCCGAAGTTGATGACCTTGGCCACGCGACGCTGGTCAGCGGTCACCTCCAACGGCGTCACGCTGAACACCTCGGCAGCCGTGGCGCGGTGCACGTCCTGCCCTTCCTGGAACGCGCGCACCAAACCCTCGTCCTGCGACAGATGCGCCATGATGCGCAACTCGATCTGCGAGTAGTCGGCCGAGACGATCACGCTGCCTTCCGGCGCGATGAAGGCCTCGCGGATGCGGCGCCCCTCTTCCGTGCGCACCGGAATGTTCTGCAGGTTCGGATCGGTTGAAGCCAGACGCCCCGTGACCGCCGTGGCTTGGCCGTACGTGGTGTGAACCCGGCCAGTGTTCGGGTTCACCATCTTCGGCAGCTTGTCGGTGTAGGTGGATTTGAGCTTCGCCAGGCCCCGGTAATCGAGCAGCAGCTTCGGCAGCGGGTAGTCCTCGGCCAGCTTCTGCAGCACCTCTTCATCGGTCGAGGGCGCGCCGCTGGCGGTCTTCTTGATGATCGGCAACTTCATCTGGTTGAAGAAAATCTCGCCGATCTGCTTGGGAGAGCTCAGGTTGAACGGTTGGCCAGCAAGCGCATGGGCCTCGGTCTCAAGCTCCAGCAAACGCTGGCCGATTTCGGTGCTCTGCCTGGCGAGGCGCTCGCCGTCGATCAGCACGCCGTTGCGCTCCATCTGCTGCAGCACGATGGAGGTCGGCATTTCGATCTGCTCGTAGACGTAGTCCAGCTTGTCGTCAGCCGCCACCTTCGGGAACAGTGCGCGGTGCAGGCGCAGCGTGATGTCGGCATCCTCGGCGGCGTATTCGGTCGCGCGGTCGAGTGGCACTTCGTCAAAGCCGATCTGCGAGGCTCCCTTGCCACACACCTCTTCGTAGGTGATGGTCTTCAGTTGCAGCACGCGGTCTGCCAGCGCATCCATACCGTGATTGCGGTGGGACTCAAGCACGTACGACTGCAGCATCGTGTCGTGCTGGATGCCTCGCAGCGCAATGCCATGGTTGGCAAACACGTGTGCGTCGTACTTCAGATGCTGGCCGACCTTCTTGGACGCGTCGTCCTCCAGCCAAATCTTCATGCGCGCGAGCACGAACTCGCGCGAAAGCTGGGCGGCGGCATCCAGCCCCGCCACATCCGGGCCACGATGCGCAACCGGGATGTAGCACGCCTGGCCCGGCGTGACCGACAACGAGATCCCCACCAGTTGCGCCAGCATCGGATCGAGCGACGTTGTTTCGGTGTCGATGCAGACCAGGTCCGCCTCATCCAGCAACTGCATCCACGATTCGAGTTGCGCCTCAGTAGTGACGGTCTCGTACTTCACCTCCTGGGGCGCCGCCTCGACGTCGAACAAGCTGGCCTGGGCCTGTTGCTGGGCAATCGCCTCGCCAGCGTAGTTCTTGGTGGGGGTGGCCGCTTTGCGGGCAGCACCCACGCTGCGTGTATCAGGCAGTGCCTCGCCGGAAGCCTCGCGCAGCCAGGTCTTGAAGCCGTAGCGCGAGAAGAAGTCCACCAGCGCACTCTTGTCTTCACCGCCGTCAAGCAGCGCGTCGAAGTTCGGCACCTCTTTGGACAGATCGCAATCGAGTTTCACCGTCAGCAGTTCGCGGCCCTTGGGCAACCATTCGAGCGTGTTGCGCAGGTTCTCGCCGACCACGCCCTTGATCTCGCCCGCGCGGGCCATGACGTTGTCGAGCGTGCCGAATTCGGTCAACCACTTCACCGCCGTCTTTGGGCCCACCTTGGGCACGCCCGGCACGTTGTCGACCGTGTCGCCAATCAGCGAGAGATAGTCGACGATACGCTCAGGCGGCACGCCAAATTTCGCTTGCACGCCCGGCGGATCGAGCGTCTCGTTGGTCATCGTGTTGACCAGCGTGACGTGATCGTTCACCAGTTGCGCAAGATCCTTGTCGCCGGTGGAGACGATAGTTCGAACGCCTTCCCGCGTCGCCCGTTCGGCCAGGGTGCCGATCACGTCATCAGCCTCTACGCCCTCAATCACCAGGATCGGCCAGCCCAGCGCGCGCACGGCTTCGTGGATGGGTTCGATCTGCGCACGCAGGTCGTCCGGCATGGGCGCGCGATGCTCTTTATAGGCGGGATACAGGTCGTCGCGAAAGGTCTTGCCTTTAGCGTCGAAAATGCAAGCGCTATACTTGGCCGGGTAGTCGCTGCGCAGTTTGCGCAGCATGTTCACGATGCCGTAGATGGCTCCCGTAGGAAACCCTTCTCCGTTGCGCAAGTCGGGCAGTGCGTGATAAGCACGGTACAGATAACTCGAGCCATCGACGAGCAACAGCGTTTCTTGACTTTCCGACATTCCCATGGACTCTAATGTGACTGGAACGCCCGAAGGCGCTTCCAACAATGGCGACGCCGCTCATGGCGACGTGAAGCAGGCTGCTGGTGCATCCGCAGCGGACATGGACGTCAACGTGACGGTGGGTGCGGACCGCACGGTGGAGATTGCTTCCACCAAATCCGACGCTGCACAAGGCCGCACCGACCGCAAGATGATCCCCAGCCTGCGGGCTCTCGCCGACGAGGAACGCGCTACCGCAAAGAAAGCGCGCGCCTCCTGGCAGATGTTCACGATTATGGCAGAGTTCATCGAGGCGACGGAGTACCTCTCGGAGATCCGCCCGGCTGTCTCAATCTACGGCAGCGCACGCCTGCGCGAGGATTCGCCGTACTACAAACGCACCATCGAAATCGCCCGACTGTTCTCGGATGCGGGCTTCGCCGTCATCTCCGGCGGCGGCCCCGGCATCATGGAAGCGGCCAACAAGGGCGCGCACGCGGGCAAGTCGGCCAGCGTGGGCCTGAACATCGAATTGCCGCACGAGCAGCAAGGCAATCCGTATCAGGACATCTCGATGCGGTTTCGCCATTTCTTCACGCGCAAGGTCACCTTCGTGAAGAACTCGGATGCGTTCATCGTCATGCCGGGCGGTTTCGGCACGCTCGATGAACTGGCCGAGGTGCTGACGCTCGTGCAGACCGGCAAATCGCGCAGCGTACCGGTGGTCTTGTTCGGCAGCCACTTCTGGAAGGGGCTGCTGGATTGGTTCCAATTCACCCTGCAGCCGATGGGCCTGATTGGGGAACATGACATGGACCTCATGCGCATCGTCGACGAACCGAAAGACGCGCTCGACGCCGTCTACGAGTTCTACGAAAAGCGCGAAGGCACCTCGCCGATTCCGCCCAAGGAAGAGATGTTCTACCTGTGACCTCAGGTGTGACATTCAGCGCCATCCGGATGGACGCTGGTGAGATGGCCGGACTGCTAGAATGTAAGGTCTCGGATCACTCGCTGGAGTCCATCATGGATTCGCTGTTTCACCCGCCTGCCGCCCGCCGTTTTGCCGCCGCTGCGCGCCTGATGCGCCGCTCGGTGCAACATGTGGGGCTGGCCGTAGGTGCCGCCCTCTGCCTGGCCCTGCCCGTGCACGCTGAAGTGACGCAGGACAGCGCCGGCCTTGACTTGCCGGACGTCAAGGCGATCAACAACCAGCCGCTGTCCAAGCCGACCCACGGTGCGATTCACAACGAAACCGTCAAGCCGAGTTTCGAGTACCGCGACAATGATGGCACGCAGGTCGAGGAATACCGCTTCCAGAAAGGCCAGGCACCGGACATCCATGTCAAATCCGGCATGGGTACGTCCTACAACCTGAGCAAGCCCGAAGACAGCTCGCCGCGCATCCGTGAGCGCGGCGACATTGACCGTGTGCCCTCGGTCAACGTCCTGAAGTTCTGACCTCCAGCGCCCACCAGGCGTACCGGCGCGGCGCCACCCATTTGCCGCGCCGCCTCCTTTCACCCGTTTCCCATTTCTGAAGCATGGCTGTTTTCACCCCGGTCTCCGACGCCGAGATCGCTCTCTGGCTGGATCAATACGATGTGGGCGCCGTGCGCGCATTTCGCGGCATCCCCTCCGGGATCGAAAACTCCAACTTCTTTCTGACCACGGAGAAAGACGGGCAAACGCACGAATTCGTGGTCACGCTGTTCGAGCGCCTCACGTTCGAGCAACTGCCGTTCTACCTGTATCTGATGCAGCATCTCGCGCAGCACAGCATCAGCGTGCCGGCACCGATTCCCGGGCGCGACGGCGAGATCCTGCGCACGCTCAACGGCAAACCGGCCACCATCGTGACGCGCCTGGGCGGTCGCTCAAACCTGGCCCCAACCGTGTCTGAATGCGCCATCGTGGGCGACATGCTCGCGCGCATGCACCTGGCCGGGCGTGACTACCCGCGCCACCAGCCCAACCTGCGCAGCCTGCCGTGGTGGAACGAAGTGGTGCCCGACGTGGTGCCCTTCGTGCACGGCGACACGCGTGCATTGCTGGAGACCGAACTTGCCCACCAGCAACGCTTCTTCGCCAGCGCCGACTACGCAGCGCTGCCCGAAGGCCCCTGCCATTGCGACCTGTTCCGCGACAACGTGCTATTCGAGCCGGCAGCCGATGGCCACCCGGAGCGCCTCGGCGGCTTCTTCGATTTCTACTTCGCCGGCGTCGACAAATGGCTGTTCGATGTGGCGGTGACCGTCAACGACTGGTGCATTGATCTGGCCACTGGTGTGCTGGATACCGAGCGCGCGCGCGCCATGCTGCATGCGTATCACGCCGTGCGTCCTTTCACCGATGCTGAAGCGCGGCACTGGCAAGACATGCTGCGCGCCGCCGCCTATCGTTTCTGGGTATCACGCCTGTGGGATTTCTATCTGCCGCGTGATGCCGAACTGCTCAAGCCGCACGACCCGACCCACTTCGAACGCGTGCTGCGCGAGCGCGTGCACGCACCTGGGCTGACTCTGGACATTCCCGAACAATGCAACTGATCGAAGTCTCCGGCAAGCAAGGCTACGTCTGGCTGCGCCAAGGTGCGTGGCTGTTCCGCAAGAACCCGATCGGGTTTTTGCTGCTGCTATTTATCTATCTGTTTGCCGTCAACCTGCTGATGCTCGTGGCGGCACCCATTGGCGTATTCGCCATCCTGCTGGTCAATCCGGCCATCTTCGTGGGCTTCATGTCAGCCTGCCGCGATACGGTAGCGGGCAAGCGTGTCGGGCCAACTTCGCTTATTGCAGGCTTCCGGTCGTACGGCAAGGATGCGATGCGCGGTCTGCTGAAACTCGGCGGCATCTACGGTGTGCTGGTGCTGGTGGTCAGCGGCATCCTGATGACAATGGTGGATACCGACACGCTCATGGCGGTGTTCAGCGACAAACCGCCCACCACCGAAGCCATCCGCGAACTCTACCTGACGATGGTGATGGGCGCGGTACTGTATATCCCGGTGGCGGTGCTGTTCTGGTTTGCACCGCTGCTGGTGGCCTGGCACGGCGTTCCGGTCGGCAAGGCGCTGTTCTTCAGCTGGATGGCCGTCTGGCGCAATCGTGCGGCGTTCATCCTGTATGGCGCACTGGTCGGAATCCTGCTGATTGCCATACCGCTGTTTATCGATGCGGCGTTTGCCTCAAGCGACGCCAACAACATCGCCCCAATCATCGCTACGCCGTACCGGATCCTGGTGATGGCGGTGCTGTACTGCTCGTTCTACGCCACCTACCGCGGCTGCTTCAACGTGACGCAAGCCGCCGGCCAGACCACTACCGACACGACGGCCTGACCTTCACGCCGACCCGATCGACGCTCAGTTGATCGGGTCCAGCTTGGCGATGCCAAGCGCCAGCGTCTTCACCCCGTGGCGGTTGAACTTGATCTGGGCGCGCGCCTCGGCGCCCTCGCCTTCCAGCGTCGTAATGACGCCTTCCCCGAACTTGTTGTGGAACACCGATTGGCCAACGCGGAAGCCGGTTGCCTCCGCACGCTTGGCATCGGCGTAGTTTTTGCCGGTGTCCATGCCGCCGGTGGGGCGCGTGCCGGTGTAGGCGTCTTCGTCGCCGCGCTCGGGGCGCTTGAACCAATCTTTACCCCAGGCGCCGCTTTCGCCTTGCACACGGCGTGTCGATTGATAGCCCGAGTGCTGCGGCGTGAGCCATTTCAGCGTTTCCTCGGGCAACTCATCAAAGAAGCGTGAGCGGATGTGATAGCGGATCTGGCCGTGCAGCACACGGCTTTGCGCGAACGACAGGTACAGCCGCTCGCGCGCCCGCGTGATGGCCACGTACATCAGGCGGCGCTCTTCTTCCAGGCCATCCTTCTCCATCTGGCTGTTTTCATGCGGGAACAGCCCTTCTTCCAGCCCGGTGATGAAGACGACGTGGAACTCCAGCCCCTTGGCTGCGTGCACAGTCATCATCTGCACGGCGTCCTGACCGGCCTGGGCCTGGTTGTCGCCGGCCTCCAGCGAGGCGTGCGTGAGGAAGGCGACCAGCGGCGTCATTTCTGCTGGCGTCTCGTCGGTGACGAGTTCGGAGACGGTATCCGTCTCGCCGCCTTCGATGCGGATCATCGCATCGTGGCGCACCGGCAATGCGGTGGCGATGGCGTCCACGCCATAGCCCTCTTCGGCCACGAAGGCCTGGGCGGCGGTCACCAATTCCTGCAAGTTTTCGATGCGGTCCTGGCCTTCTTTCTCGCCCTGGTAATGCGTGATCAGGCCGCTGGCGTGAATGACGTGCTGAACAATCTCGGGCAGCGTCATCTGGCGCGTATCGGCGCGCATCTGCTCAATCAGACGCACAAACGCAGAGAGCTTGGTGCCCGCAGCGCCCGTCAGATATGGCACCGAGGCCGCCAGCGAAATGCCATACAGCTTGGCCGCATCCTGCAGCAACTCGAGCGAGCGCGCCCCGACGCCGCGCGCCGGGAAGTTCACTACGCGGCCGAACGCAGCATCGTTGTCCGGGTTCTCCAGCAACTGGATGTACGCCAGCGCGTGCTTGATTTCCGCCCGCTCGAAGAAGCGCAGGCCACCGTACACCTTGTATGGAATCCCCGCCGAGAACAGCGCGTGCTCGATCACCCGCGACTGCGCGTTGCTGCGATACAGGATGGCGATTTCCGAGCGCGACATGCCCGAGGCGATGCGGTCGCGGATCTCATCGACGATCCAACCCGCTTCCTGACCATCCGTGGCGGCTTGGTAGACGCGCACCAGTTCGCCGTGGCCTGCATCCGTGCGCAGGTTCTTGCCCAGGCGGCGCGAGTTGTGTGAGATGAGATGGTTGGCCGTATCCAGAATGTTGCCGTGCGAGCGGTAGTTCTGCTCCAGCTTGATCCGGTGCTCGACGCGGAATTCGCGCTCGAAGTCGACCATATTGCCGACGTTGGCGCCACGAAACGCGTAGATGCTTTGGTCATCATCACCCACGGCAAAGATGGCATTGGGTGTGACACCGGGCTCGCCCAGGCCGGCGAGAATCTTCAGCCAAGCGTACTGCAGCTTGTTCGTATCCTGAAACTCGTCGACCAGGATGTGCTTGAAGCGGCGCTGGTAGTGCGCGCGAATCGCATCGTTGTAGCGCAGCAGTTCATAGCAGCGCAGCAGCAGTTCAGCAAAGTCGACCACGCCTTCGCGCTGGCACTGCGCGTCGTAGGCGGCGTACAGGTCGGCCATGCGGCGGTCGTATTCATTGGCGATTTCCAGATCACCCGCGCGCAGGCCCTGCTCCTTGGCGCCATTGATGAAGTACTGGACGTTCTTGGGCGGGAATTTCTCGTCGTCGATATTGAGCGACTTGAGCAGGCGCTTGACGGCGGAAAGCTGGTCTTGCGTATCCAGGATTTGGAAGGTCTGCGGCAGGCCGGCATCGCGGTAGTGCGCACGCAGCAAGCGGTTGCACAACCCGTGGAAGGTGCCGATCCACATGGCGCGCGTGTTGATTGGCAGCATGGCCTGCAGGCGGGCCGTCATTTCCTTGGCCGCCTTGTTCGTAAACGTGACGGCCAGCACACCCGACGGCGACACCCGCGCACTCTGGATCAGCCAGGCGATGCGGGTGGTCAGCACGCGCGTCTTGCCGCTGCCCGCCCCCGCCAGGATCAGCGCCGATTCATCGGGAAGCGTGATGGCAGCGCGTTGTTCGGGGTTCAGATTGGCGAGCAGGTCGGACATGCGGGGGAAGCCTTAGCAGAATCCGGAAATTATACCGGCCCCCTTAGCCGCCTCGCCCTTGGCGGACACGCACAAGTCGTATAATTCCAAGCTTTCGCCCAGCATTTTTCTTGGGCCAAACGTCTTTTTGCGCGGATTTGCGCCCCCTGTCAGCATGACCGATCAAAACCAGTCCCTCGCCAAGAGTTTCGAACCCGCCACCATTGAGCAGAAATGGAGCGCAGCGTGGGAAGCAATGGGCGTGTCCCGTGCGACGCTTGAAGCCGGCAAGCCGGACTTCTGTATCCAGCTCCCGCCGCCGAACGTGACGGGCACGCTGCACATGGGTCACGCGTTCAACCAGACCATCATGGATGGCCTGACGCGCCACGCGCGCATGGCCGGCGCCAACACGCTGTGGGTGCCGGGCACCGACCACGCCGGCATCGCCACGCAGATCGTCGTGGAGCGCCAACTGGATGCGCAAGGCGTCTCGCGCCACGACATGGGCCGCGAGAAGTTCGTCGAAAAGGTGTGGGAGTGGAAGGAGCAATCGGGCTCGACCATCACGCGCCAGGTGCGCCGCATGGGCGCCTCGATCGACTGGGAGCGCGAATACTTCACGATGGACCCGAAGATGTCGCGTGCCGTCAGCGACGTGTTCGTGCGTCTGTATGAGCAGGGCCTGATCTACCGCGGCAAGCGCCTGGTCAACTGGGATCCGGTGCTCGGCACCGCCGTGTCCGACCTGGAAGTGGTGAGCGAAGAGGAAGAAGGCTCGCTGTGGCACATCCGCTATCCGCTGGCCGAGCCGGACGCGGTGCGCGGCCTGACGCATCTGACGGTGGCCACCACCCGCCCCGAAACGATGCTCGGCGACACGGCCGTGATGGTGCACCCGGAAGACGAGCGCTACGCCCACCTGATCGGCAAGTTCGTTCACCTGCCGCTGACGGATCGCCAGATCCCCGTGATTGCTGACGAGTACGTCGACCGTGAATTCGGCACCGGCGTGGTCAAGGTGACCCCGGGCCACGATTTCAACGACTACGCGGTGGGCCAGCGCCACAAGCTGCCGCAGCTGTCGATCCTGACGCTCGACGCGAAGATCGTCGCCGATGCGCCGGCCGCCTATGCCGGCATGGACCGCTTCGATGCGCGCAAGAAGATGGTCGAGGACCTCGAAGCGCAAGGCCTGCTGGCCGAGGTGAAGAAGCACACGCTGATGGTGCCGCGCGGCGACCGTACCGGCGTCGTGATCGAGCCGATGCTGACCGACCAGTGGTTTGTCGCCATGAGCAAACCGGCGCCGGAAGGCACGCGCTTCCCGGGCCGCTCCATCGCAGAAGTGGCGCTGGACGCTGTGCAGAGCGGCAAGATCAAGCTGGTGCCCGAGCAGTGGGTCAACACGTACAACCAGTGGCTGAACAACATCCAGGACTGGTGCATCTCGCGCCAACTGTGGTGGGGGCACCAGATTCCGGCGTGGTACGACGAAGCCGGCAATGTCTACGTTGGCCGCACCGAAGAGGAAGCCAAGGCGCAAGCTGCGGCCAAGGGCTATACCGGCGCATTGACGCGTGACGACGACGTGCTCGACACGTGGTTCTCGTCGGCGCTGGTGCCGTTCTCCTCGCTGGGCTGGCCGGCCGATACGCCGGAGCTGAAGCACTTCCTGCCCTCCACCGTACTGGTCACGGGCTACGACATCATCTTCTTCTGGGTGGCGCGCATGGTCATGATGACCCTGCACTTCACCGGCGAAGTGCCCTTCCACACCGTCTACGTGCACGGCCTCGTGCGCGATTCGGAAGGCAAGAAGATGAGCAAGTCCGAGGGCAACACGCTGGACCCGGTGGACCTAATCGACGGTATCGCGCTGGAGCCGCTGCTGGCCAAGCGCACCACCGGCCTGCGCCGCCCGAAGGATGCGCCCAAGGTCGAAAAGCGCACGCGCAAGGAATTCCCGGAAGGCATTCCGGCGTTCGGCGCCGACGCGCTGCGCTTCACCTTCGCGTCGCTCGCCACGCTGGGCCGCAGCATCAACTTCGACCCGGGCCGCTGCGAAGGCTATCGCAACTTCTGCAACAAGCTCTGGAACGCCACGCGCTTCGTGCTGATGAACACCGAAGGCCAGGACTGCGGCATGCAGGAATGCGTCGGCGATTGCGGCCCAGAAGGCTATCTGGACTTCTCGCAGGCCGACCGCTGGATCGTCTCGCTGCTGCAGCGCGTGGAAACCGAAGTGGAGAAAGGCTTTGCCGACTATCGCTTCGACAACATCGCCAACGCCATCTACAAGTTCGTCTGGGACGAATACTGCGACTGGTACTTGGAACTCGCCAAGGTGCAGATCCAGACCGGCACGCCGGCACAGCAGCGCGCCACGCGCCGCACGCTGCTGCGTGTGCTGGAAACCGTCCTGCGCCTGGCCCACCCGATCATCCCGTTCATCACCGAAGAACTCTGGCAAAAGGTCGCCCCGATGGCTGGCCGCGCCAAGGGTGACGGCACTGAAAGCCTCGCGCTGCAGGAATACCCGCGTGCGGCGCTCACCAAGATCGACGAGCAGGCCGAACAATGGGTCCAGCAGCTCAAGGCCCTGGTGGATTCCTGTCGCAACCTGCGCGGCGAGATGAACATCTCCCCCGCGCAACGCGTACCGCTGTACGCCAACGGCGAAGCAGAATTCCTGCAAGCCGCTGCACCGTATGTGCAAGCGCTGGGCAAGCTGTCGGAAGTGAAGGTCTACACGGATGCTGCCGCCATGGAACGCGATGGCGCCGGCGCTCCGGTCGCCATCGTCGGCGAGAACAAGCTGCTGCTGAAGATCGAGATTGACGTGGCTGCTGAACACGCACGCCTGGGCAAGGAAGTCGACCGTCTGCGCGGCGAGATCGCCAAGGCCGAAGGCAAGCTCGGCAACGAATCGTTCGTCGCCCGCGCCCCGGCTGCTGTGGTGGAACAAGAACAGAAGCGCCTGGCAGATTTCAAAGCCACGCTCACCAAGCTGGAAGCTCAGATCGCCCGCCTGCCGGTGCAGACGGCCTGAGCGCTCCTGCGAACCCATATCGAAACGAAGGAAACCACGATGCAACGCGTTACCAAAGCCGTCTTCCCGGTCGCGGGTCTGGGAACCCGCTTTCTGCCGGCCACCAAGGCCAGCCCGAAGGAAATGCTGCCGGTGGTGGACAAGCCCCTGATCCAGTACGCCGTGGAAGAAGCCATGGCTGCCGGCATCACCGAGATGATCTTCGTGACGGGCCGCAGCAAGCGCGCCATCGAAGACCACTTCGACAAGGCCTACGAACTGGAAGCTGAACTCGAAGCCAAGCAAAAGACTGCGCTGCTGGAAGTCGTACGCTCGATCAAGCCGTCGCATGTGGATTGCTTTTACGTGCGCCAACCCGAAGCGCTGGGCCTGGGCCATGCCGTGGCATGCGCAGAAAAGCTGGTCGGCGATGCGCCCTTCGCGGTCATCCTGGCAGATGACTTGCTGGATGGCACCCCGCCCGTCATGAAGCAGATGGTCGACCTGTACGAACACTACAACTGCTCGGTGATCGGCGTGGAAGAGATCGACCGCGAGCAGAGCCGCTCGTACGGTGTGGTTGACGGCCGCCCGTGGGAAGAAGACGGCAGCGTGATCAAGATGTCGGGCATCATCGAAAAACCAACACCGGAGAATGCGCCGTCCAACCTGGGCGTGGTCGGCCGCTACATCCTTACGCCGCGCATCTTCGATCACATCCGCAACCTGAAGCCGGGTGCCGGCGGTGAGCTGCAACTGACGGACGCGATCCAATCGCTGCTGTCGGCCGAGCAGGTGCTGGCCTACCGCTACAAGGGTGTGCGTTACGACTGCGGCAGCAAGCTGGGCTATCTGAAAGCCACCGTGGAACTGGCGCTCAAGCACAAGGAAGTCGCGGACGAATTCCGCGCCTACCTCGCTGCGCGCGGCTAAGTCTCATCGGCCCATAGAAAAACCCGCGCAGCGCGAGCTGACGCGGGTTTTTTGTTGGCCGGAAAGCCGAAGCCTCAGCCGGCCACCAGGTACGCCCCCTTCTGATGTAGGCGTTTCAGCTTCTGTGTCTTATTGCGGTGCTGCCAGCGGCTTGATGGTGTTGTTCAGCAGGCTCCAGTACGAGCTGCTGCTGTACGGCAGCATCTGTTCTGCGTAGTTCCACCAGAAGTAGCCACCGATGAAGCGCGGGTCGGTCGCCATCGAGGTGGTACCCATCGGGTAGTACGACTTGATCAGGCTCTGCTGCACCGATTTCGGCGCCGACGTGCTCGACGTGCCGATCTCGCCAAAGCCCACCTTCGCCACCGGGAAGATGGATTCCAGCAGCTTGAAGTCGGCAGTCCAGTTCGGGCTCAGGCCCGGGCAATCCTGGTACGGGTAATAGCTGAACAGCGCATAGTCAGCACCTTGACGCACGCGCGCCGGCAGATAGGTCTGCGCCCAGGTCTGCCACGCATCCATCGGCAGTTGCCAGCAGTTGTTGCCCTTGCGATCGTCGTTGTAGTACAGCGTCACGGCGGTCAGACCACCGTTGGCCTTCACGATGTCGTGTGCTGCGGCCACCATGTTGCCAATGTCCTGCTCCTCTTGAGCGGCCACTGCATTCGGGCCGTTCGAGTCATTGCGCAGCCATTCGCCGTTGATCTCGTTGGCGATTTCCCACACGTCCACCACGTTCTTCAGCGTGCCCACCAGCTCGTTGGTACGTGCCGTGTAGGTTTGCAGATCGCTCGGGAAGTAGTACGAGTCCATGACCTCGCCCATCACATAGGCAACAGCATGGAGCTTGACGAGTGCCGGGTAGTACTGTGCAGCGGTCGTGCCCGGATCGAACACCACACGCACGGTCGGCTTGTACGGCAGATGCGTGAGCGATGCCACGATCGCGTTGATGTTGCTGACGTCGTCCAGCGTGACGCCGTAGATGGGTGCCTTCGGGCGCGTAGCCTGCGCCGAGGCGGTTTGCATACCCAGACCCGTCAGCGATGCTGCCGCCATCAGGCCCACCATGACGCGCCGGCTCGCGCGCGCCACGCTCTGTGCTGCTTTTGTGGTTTCCAACATTGTGATTTCTGTTCCCTCGGACGCAAAAACGTTACGCCCAGATTTCGATGGACAAGCGCCGTCCTACCTGTGCGGTATCTCGATGTGGTGTGACTCGGTTGGCACACTGAGCACCGAACGGGTGCGAGCGTCAGATGACGCCCCGGTCGGCGAATTGAATGCGCGATTGGAAGCTCAGCCGAGGTTATCGGCGGGCCGTGCGCTTATTTGAGGACTGGTACAGCTGGCGCGCGCTCACCCGGAATTCGAGGGAGAGGCGCGGCTTGACAAGATGAAAAGCCCTGCACTTCAGTTGATCGCTGACTGTGTTTCCCCCCGTCAGCGATCGATGGGGATCATACCCCATCCAGGTGACACGCCAATTAATATTACCGATCGCTAACGATTGGCGAAAGAAAAAAACCGCGGGCCATGCGTGCTCGCGGTCTCTTATATGTCTTGCTGGGCGCTTTAGTGCTGTGTTGCTGCGTTACTTGTGTCGATAGTTGATGCGACCCTTGGTGAGGTCGTACGGCGACATTTCCAGCTTTACGCGGTCACCCGCCAGGATACGGATGCGGTGCTTCTGCATCTTGCCCGACGCATATGCCCAGATTTCCACGCCGTTTTCCAGTTGCACGCGAAAACGATTGTCGGGCAGTGCTTCGGAGACCACCCCTTCAAATTCAATCAGTTCTTCCTTAGCCAAACTCGTTCCTTTGTATGCAGCACACGGCTGCGTCAATGGTTGCAATAAGTGTGATGACCCACCCGAACCACGCCGCACGCCTTGTGTAGTGGGCATGCAGCGGCATCGCCGCGATCATCGGCCCGCACAGCGGGCTTGGGGGGTACCGAGTTGCACCCAACGCAGGTTGCGCCCGCCAGTGGCACGCGCCTCGTTTCGTACGTTTAGTGCAAGCGAGGAATGGGTGGCGGTCGCAGAGAGCGCGCCGCCCGGCTCGACGCGGGGGGAACCCCGGTGCTGGACTCGGCTGCACGGGCCGTAACGGGCCCGGCGGCAAGCCGGATTCGCCTGCTATTCTATCACGGACAGGAGCTGTTCCGCTTCAGACCTTGTCAACGGCCAGCGACAGGTCCGGCACGTCGCCATCGATGATGCTTTCAGCAAAGCGCAAGGCAGCCACGCGCGCATCCCCCACATTGCTGAACTGTTGCTCCCCCGACAGGCGGAATACCTGGGTCTGCCCTGGCTCGGGCGACTCCCCTGCTCTGCAGATCATCACGGCGGCGTTGTAGCTGCGGTCCTCTCTGGCCTCGGGCCAGCGTGCCGTGCGCTCGTGCTGGAAAGCCAACGGATAGATGTCGAAGCCTTTGTATTGGCCCGCCGGCAAAGTGTCCATCGCAAATGCCCCTTCTTGAAGGTCGAGTGCTGTCCGACTATACACCCGTGCACTTTGCGTGGCGATGAAAGCGCTGCCAACCTTTGATCTACCTCCGCCGGAGGCTTGTACGCCTGCCCGATCTGCTCAGGCAAGCAGATCGAAACCCGGTCTTAAGAACTTTCAGGATGCCACCCCTCTTTCGTAGGGAGGCCTGTGCTAGCGTGCTGGCCGTGCGCTTCGCAAAGCTTTCACGCTTGCCGCAGCGCGTATGCAGGACCGCAGCATTTCACTAGGTCATCCCTCTCTCAAGACCAATCATGCGCATGTCTAACCCCGCTCTCGCACTCGCCTGCTCTGTGCTCATGCTCTCTTCCTGCGGAGGCGATGATGGCGGCACCTCTCTGCCCCTCCAATCCGTCATGGCCGCGACAACAACCACCTCAACCACCGCCAAGCCGCCAGCATCCGCCACGGCTATTGCCTTGTGCGGCGCAAACAGCGTATCGCCGCTCGCGGGCGTGCAAACGTGGATGTATCAGTTGCAGAACCTCCAAACCGACGCGCAGATCAACGCGCTTGATGCCCAGCCGTACGACATGGTCGTTGTCGAGGCCGGCAACACGGTCAAGGGCCAAGAGGCATTCAACACTGCCGGCATGGTGACGCGACTGCATACCAAGGCCGACGGCTCGCCGCGCAAGGTCATCGCCTACATCGACATCGGGCAGGCGGAAGACTTCCGCACCTACTGGACCACCGACTGGGAGCCACCGACCTCCACGGGCCCCGGTGTCCCCAACTTCATCCTGACCATCGACCCGGACGGTTGGGCGGGCGACTATCCGGTGGCCTATTGGGACCCGCGTTGGCAAGACCTGTGGCTGGGCCCCAACGGTGCAGTGGCGCAACTCGCCCGCGAAGGCTTTGACGGCGTCTACCTGGATTGGGTGGAGGGCTACACCAACGCGACAGTGGTTGCCGCTGCAAAGAAAGCCGGTGTGAATCCGGCCAGGGCCATGGTTGATTTCATTGCGAAGATCCGTGCCGCGGGCCGCGCCATCAACCCACAGTTTGCGGTGATCCAGCAGAACGCGCCGGAACTCATCGATGCCGTGGGCGCGGCACAACTGCTGCCCAACCTCGATGCCATCTCGCAGGAAGACACGTGGTTGGGCGGCGACGCGGGTGTGGCCTGGAGCGACCCGGCCGGCGGTGATCAAGCTCCACCTGCCGCAGACACCAAGTGGACCATCGAACAGTTGCAGAAGCACTGTGCGGGTGGCCTGCCGGTCTTCACGATCGACTACGCCCTGAAAACCGCCAACGCGCAGAAGGTCTACACCGCCTCTCGCAACCTGGGCTTCCGTCCGCTGGTGTCACGCATCGCACTGTCCAAGCCAACGACTACGCCGCCATGGAGCTATTGACGTTACCCTCTGCGTTCAACGCCCTCGCTGGCGCGTCGGCCAATGACGCAAACGGCAGGCCGACGTAGTTCTCGGCCAGCACGCGCGCCGCAGCCGGCGAGGTCGTCACGTATTCCAGCTCGGCGCGCTGCAGCCGCTGCATGAACGGCGTGTGGTCATCAAAGCGATGCAGCATCGACGTCATCCACCACGAGAAATGCTCCGCACGCCAGATGCGCTGCAGGCAACGCTCTGAATAGCCGGCCAGCTGTGTCGTATCGTTTTGCCCGTAACGCGCCGTGAGCGCCTGCGCCAGCACGCGCACGTCGGCCACGGCCAGGTTCATGCCCTTGGCACCGGTGGGCGGCACGATATGCGCTGCGTCACCCGCCAGGAACAGGCGGCCGTACTGCATCGTCTCGCACACAAAGCTGCGCATTGGGGTCACGCTCTTCTGCAGGATCGCGCCTTCCTTGAGATGCCAGCCGTCGTTGTTTTCCAGGCGCGTGTGGAGTTCATCCCAGATGCGTGCGTCGGACCATTCGGCGAGGTTCTCGTCAGGCTTGCATTGCAGATAGAGCCGCGTGATCTTGGGCGAACGCATGCTGAACAACGCGAAGCCACGGTCATGGCTTGCGTAGATCAGCTCTTCGGCTGCGGGCGCGGCCTCGGCCAGAATGCCCAGCCACGCAAACGGGTAGACGCGCTCGAACACGGCCTGCCGCTGCGCCGGGATCGCTGGCCGGCAGATGCCGTGAAAGCCATCACAGCCGGCGATGTAATCACACTGCAGCGTTTGCGGCACACCTTCGTGCATGAAGCGCACCGAGGGTGTGGCGGACTCGATGTCATGCACCGACACATCGCTCACATCGAACAGCAGCGGTGCGCCCTGCTCCACGCGTGCGGCAATCAGATCCTTCACCACCTCGTGCTGCCCATACACGGTGATGGAGCGCCCGCCTGACATCGTCGTCAGGTCCACACGATGCCGCTTGCCGCCAAACAGCAGGTCGATGCCGTGGTGCACCAGCCCTTCGCGTCCCATGCGCTCACCCACACCGGCTTCGTTGAGCAGGTCGACCGTGCCCTGCTCCAGCACGCCGGCACGGATGCGCTCTTCCACGTACGTGCGGCTCCTGGTTTCGAGGATGACCGCATCGATGCCGTTGCGATGCAGAAGCTGCCCGAGCAGCAGGCCCGCGGGGCCCGCGCCAATGATGGCGACCTGGGTGCGCATAGTGGTTGTCTCCAGACGGATTGAAATCGTTCTGGCAAGCATTGTTGGCCCGCACCCTGATATCGCACAATGCAATATCGGCGATAAACTTTATCGCCCATTCCGATAGTGTGAGTGCCATGTCCACGCTGCCCGACTTTGACCTGAACCTGCTGCCGATCCTGCTGGCACTGCACGACGCACGCAGCGTGAGCATGGCCGCACAGCAGCTCGGTATGAGCCAGCCTGGCGTGAGCACGGCGCTGGCCAAGCTGCGCACGGTGTTCGATGACCCGCTGTTCGTGCGCACCTCGCGCGGCATGGAGCCAACACCGCGTGCGCTGGCGCTCATTCCCGCCGCACGGGATGTGCTGGCCCGCGTACAGCAGGGCATTCTGGAGACGAGCGCGTTCGATCCGGCCACCACCACGCACCTGTTTTCGATTGCCCTGTCGGACGTGGGCGAGATGGTGTTCCTGCCCCGCATCATCGAGGCGGTGGCGCGAGAGGCACCAGGGGCGTCGGTGCAGTCCGTGTCGCTTCCACCGGCGCAGATCGAGCGTGCGCTCGAGACCGGCGCGCTCGATCTGGCCGTCGGCTACTTTCCTGACCTGAAGAAGAACAACTTCTTTCAGCAGCGGCTGTTCACGCACTACTTCACGTGCATCGTGCGAGCGGACCACCCGGTCACGCGTGGCGGCAACACCAAGCTGTCGATGGCGCAGTTCCTGGCGTACGGCCATGCCGTGGTGCGTGCGGAAGGACGCAGCCAGGAGTTGTACGAGCGCTTTCTGGAGCGCAAGCGCATCCGCCGGACACCGACACTACTCACGCCGCATTTCATGAGCATTCCGTTCATCCTGGCGCGCACGGACTTGATTGCCACGGTGCCGCATGCGGTGGGCCTGTCGTTCATGCAATCGCACGCCAACATCCGCGTGATGGAGCCACCGCTGGAGTTGCCCAGTTTCGACCTCAAGCAGCACTGGCACCGCAAGTTCCACAACGATGCGCGCAGCCAGTGGTTCCGTGCGCTGGTGGCATCGCTGTTCAACGACGAGGCCGACGAATGGCGCGAGCCCGGTCATGCACCGGCCAAGCGCAAGCACACCAAGTAGCGACCTTACGACGCGTGTTCACTATACGAACACTCGGTTGCAATGCGAACACGAAGCCTTTAGGATCGTCGCCACGCGCAGGCGACGCCACTGCCCGGAGTTTCCGGCCCACGCTTGCCGATCAACCTTTGGAGACCTTCATGAAACGTCGTGTGCTGCTGCTGACTGCCGTTGCTGGTGCGTTGATGACCGCGTTGCCCGCCTTCGCGGATGAGCCAATCAAGATCGGCCTGATCGCGCCCTTCTCCGGCCCCTTCGCCGACTATGGCAAGCAGATGGAAGACGGCATCAAGGCGTATCAGAAGCTGCATGGCACCACTGCCGGTGGGCGTCAGGTGCAGATCATCATGAAGGACACGACAGGCCCGGTGCCGGATGTCGCCAAGCGGCTCGCACAGGAATTGGTCGTACGTGACAAGGTCGACTTCCTTGCGGGCTTCGGCCTCACGCCGGAAGCGCTGGCCGTGACGCCCATCGCGCAGCAGGCCAAGAAGCCAATGGTGATCTTCAACGCTGCGTCGTCGTCCATCACCACCAAGTCGGATTACGTGACCCGCGTGTCGATGACGCTGCCGCAAGTCTCCGCGCCGATCGCCTCATGGGCACTGAAGAACGGCATCAAGCAGGTGGCGACCGTGGTGGCCGATTACGCGCCCGGCATCGACGCGGAAAACGCCTTCAAGCAGACCTTCACCGCAGGTGGCGGCCAGGTGGTGGAAGCCGTGCGCGTACCGCTGCGCAATCCGGAGTTCGCACCGTTCATCCAGCGCGTGAAGGACACCAAACCGCAGGCCGTGTTCGTCTTCCTGCCGGCCGGCGAGCAAGGCGTGGCGTTCATGAAGGGCTTCCGTGAACGCGGGCTGGCGCAGGCCGGCATCAAGGTCATCGCCACGGGTGACCTGACGGATGACCACGTGCTGCCGGCAATGGGCGACTCGACGCTGGGCGTGATCACGTCGTTCCACTACTCGGCGGCGCACGACTCGCCGCAGAACAAGACGTTCCTGAAGGCCTTTGCCGAGGCCAACCCCGGTGCGGGCCGCCCCAACTTCATGGCGGTGGCCGCGTACGACGGCATCGGCGCGATCTATGACGTGATCAACAAGCTCGGCGGCAAGATCGATGGGGAGAAGGCCATGGCCGCCTTCAAGGGCATGAAGATCGACAGCCCACGCGGACCGATCACCATCGACCCCGCCACCCGCGATGTGGTGCAGACGGTCTATATCCGCAAGGTAGAGAAAGTCGGCAACGAGCTGTACAACGTCGAGTTCGACAAGTTTTCCGACGTGAAGGACCCGGGCAAGTAAGCCGCATTCAGTCTTCCGCCTCAGGCGACTGCCACAAGCCGCTGCAAAAGCGGCTTGTCGGCAAGCAGATCGGCGCTGCTCGATGCGTGGACGATGCGCCCGCGATCGAGCACCAGTGCACGCTGCGTCAACTCCAGCGCCAGGCGCGCATGCTGCTCCACCACAATCACCGCCATGCCGCCCTCGTCCACCAGCGCGCGGATGGCGCGACCCAACTCCTGCACGATGATCGGCGCGAGACCTTCCATCGGCTCATCCAGCAACAGCAGTGCGGGATTCGTCATCAACGCGCGGGCGATGGCGACCATCTGCTGCTCGCCACCGGAGAGCTGGTTGCCGAGATTGCGGCGCCGCTCCTGCAGGCGCGGGAACGTCTTGTACACGCGCGCGACATCCCAGGCGCCGGGCCGTGCGACGGCGGTCAGATGTTCTTCCACCGTCAGCGACGGAAACATCCACCGCTCCTGCGGCACCCAGCCGAGGCCTGCCCGCGCGCGGCGGTGCGGTGCCACCTTGCCGATGTCCGTACCTTGCCAGCGGATGCGTCCACCATGCAGACGCGTGAAGCCCATCAGCGTGCTTAGCAGCGTGGTTTTGCCAACGCCATTACGGCCCAGCAGCGCAAGGCTGCCGCCCGCTTCCAGCGTGAATGACACATCATCGAGCACGATGGCGTTGCCATAGCCGGCGGTCACATTTTCAAACGCGAGCAACTCAGGCATGTTCAGCCTCCCCGAGGTAGACCTCGCGCACGCGTGGGTCGGCGGCAATCTCCTGCGGTGAGCCTTCGGTCAGCACGCGGCCGGCCACCAGCACGCTGATCCGCTCGGCAAAGCGGAAGACGAGGTTCATGTCGTGCTCGATGAAGAGGATGGTGATGTCGCGCGGCAGGCTGGCGATCACCTCGAACAGTTCAGCGCTCTCCCCCGCCGGGATGCCGGCGGCGGGCTCGTCAAGCAACAAGATGCGCGGCTGCGTGGCCAGCGCGAGCGCAATCTCCACCAGGCGCTGTTTGCCATACGGCAACGCATGCGTTTGTGCCAACGCATCGGCGCCAAGTTGCAGGCGGCACAGCAGCGCCATGGCTTCGTCGCACGCCTCCTTGTGTGCGGCAACCGTACGATGCCATTGCCACGCAACGCCCGTGCGCTCGAAGATGGCGAGCATCACGGATTCCAATACCGTCAGCCCCGGGAACAACGTGTTGATCTGGAACGTACGCGTGATGCCGCGCTTGACGCGCCGATGCGCGGGCAGGCGCGTGATGTCTTCATCACCCAGCAACACCTGTCCAGAGGTGGGCGCAAACGCGCCGGTCAACAGATTGATGAAGGTTGTCTTGCCTGCGCCGTTGGGGCCGATCAGCGCATGGCGCGCACCCGGCGCGAATGACAACGAGATATCCGAGTTGGCATGAAAGCCGCCCCAGCGCTTGGACAAACCGCGCGTGCTAAGCATTGGCGTGGGATGCATCGCCGGTGTGTTCATGCGGCACCTCCCTTGCGGGCACGCCAAGCCTTGATGGCGGAGACTGCCGCTTCCAGCCCACCCAGCAGACCACCGCGTGCAAACAGCACGATCACCATCAGCAGCAAGCCGATCCAGAACTGCCAGTAGACCGGGTTGATACCGGACAGCACGTCCTGCGCGACCATGAACACCGCCGCGCCGATCAGCGCGCCATACAGCCGGCCCGCGCCGCCCAGCACCAGCATGATCAGCAGCTCAGCCGAGCGCGAGAAGCCCAGCGAATCCAGCCCGACAAACTGCGTAGTCTGCGCGAGCAGCCCACCGGCGACACCGGCAATCGCGGCGCTTACCGTGAACGCAACCACTAGGCGCATGCGCACGTTGGCGCCAATCGCCGGCATCCGTTTGGGCCCCTGCTGAATGCCGCGCAGCGACAGCCCGAACGGCGAGCGCACCAGCCTGCGCAGCAGCACAAACACAACAAACAGCACGACAAGGCTGTAGACGTAGGCCGTGCGCCCCGCCAGGTCAAACTCGAAGGCACCGAGCAGGTTGTTCATGGTCACGCCTGAGAGCCCGTCGACGCCGCCTGTCAGGAACGCCATCTTGTTGGCCGCCTCATACAGCATCAGGCCGATACCGAGCGTGACCATCAACCGCGTCAGATCCTGCCCGCGCACGACGAGGAAGCTCACGCAGAAGCCCCCCAGCGCAGCGACGATGGCGGCGGCGCCTAACCCCGTCAACGGCTCCCCCCAACCGTGCGCCGCCAGTAGCCCAGCCGTGTAGGCACCCAGCCCGAAGAAGCCCGCATGCCCCAGCGACACAATGCCTGCGTAGCCGAGCACCAGGTCGAGCGACAGTGCAAACAGCCCCACGATCAGCACCTGGCTGCCGAAGACCAGGTAGTCCGGAAAGAGGAAGAACACCGCGATCGGCACGCACCAGAACGCCATCTCCAGCGCCGACCAGCGCCCATCGGGCAAGCCGTGCACCCGTGTGGACTCCGCGGGCTGTGAGGCACGCATCAACTGTTGCAGCATGCTCATGCGCGCCTCCCCAGCAGGCCGCTTGGAAACAGCACGAGCAGCACCACCATCAATCCGTAGATGACGAACGCGCCGATCTCCGGCACGTAGTACTTACCTGCCACGTCGAACACGCCCAGCACCAGCGCCGCCAGCAACGTCCCCTTGATGGAGCCCGCACCACCCACCGCAACCACGAGCAGGAAGTACACCATGTACTTGATCGGGAACGACGGATCGAGCCCGAGCACGTCGATGCCCAAGCCGCCACCCAAACCCGCCAACCCGGAACCCAGTGCAAACGTGACAGAGAACACCAGGCTCACGTTGATGCCCAGCCCGGCGGAGGCCTGCTGGTTGTCCACCGACGCCCGCACCTGTGCACCAAAGCGCGTGCGCTCGATCAGCCAGGCCAACAGTACCGTCAGCG
The DNA here is from genome assembly GCF_000442475.1 of Ralstonia sp. AU12-08. Lineage (NCBI taxonomy): Bacteria > Pseudomonadati > Pseudomonadota > Betaproteobacteria > Burkholderiales > Burkholderiaceae > Ralstonia > Ralstonia sp. AU12-08. The sequence goes on from NZ_ASZV01000024.1 coordinate 221,691, forward strand.
CGATCACCACGCCGATCAAGAAGAGCCGGTAACGCCCAACCTCCAGCGCACTGCCGAATACGCTCAGTTGCCCGCGCAGCACCTCCGGCAACTCAACCGGCTGCTGCGCCGGTCCCCAGACATAGGTCGCCCCTGCCATCGCCATGAAAACGAGCGCAATGGAGAACAGCACCTGATCCAGCGGACTTGCACGATAGAGCCGCCGGTACAGCGTGCGCTCCAGCACAAACCCGATGGCCGCGGTGATGAGGGAAGCAATGGGCAGCGTCGCCAGGAACGGCACGCCGAGTCGGTTCATCAACACCACGCATACGTAGCCGCCCGCCATGGCAAACGCGCCGTGCGCGAGGTTGATGAAGTTCATCAGGCCCATCGTGACCGACAGGCCGATGCTAATCAGGAACAGCAGGCTGCCGTAGGCCAGCCCGTCAAACAACACACCCAATGCACTGAGCATGGGTCTCCTCCTTGGGTCTGTTCTGGCTCGGCGGCCAGTTTGCCCGGTCTGTGTTGCGTGGCGTCTCCCCCGAGACGAACTGTCCTACTTGCCGGCGGCCTCCGCGTCCATCTCGGCAAACACGGTCTGCGCGAGTTGGAAGGCGTGGTTGGCGGCCGGTACACCGCAATAGATAGCAGTCTGCAACAGTGTCTCCTGAATCTCGTCGCGTGTGACACCGTTATTGGAGGCGGCGCGCAGGTGCAGACGTAGCTCGCCGTCGCGGCCCAGCGCCACCATCATCGCGATCGTCAACAGGCTGCGCGTGTGGCGCGGCAAGCCGGGGCGCGTCCAGATCTCACCCCAGGCATAGCGCGTGATCAGGTCCTGAAACGGCGAGGTGAGGTCGGTCTGTGCGGCATTGGCACGGTCGACATGGGCATCGCCCAACACGGCGCGGCGCACCTGCATGCCGGCGGCATGGCGTTCGCGATCATCCATGGGCAGCCTCGTGTGCAACGCCCGTTGTGAGGAAGCTGACCAGTGCTTCGGTATAGCCGTCAGCCTGCTCCCAGTTGGCGAGGTGGCCGGCGGAAAGCTCCACATACTGCGCGCCCGGCACGCCATCGGCAATGAGCTTGGTCTGCGCGGCGGGCGTGGAAATATCGTGCGTACCGCCAATCACCAGCATCGGCACGCGAATGTTCGGCAGTTGCGCACGCAGGTCCGCATCGCGGATCGCACCGCAGTTGCCGTTGTAGCCAGCGTCGGGCGTGGACAACAGCATCGCCTTGACGATGTCGACGCGGCCCGGCGCGGCGTCGCGATAGCCCTGCGTGAACCAGCGCTCCAGCACCGTTTCGGTCACGCTGGCCATGCCGCCTTGCTCCACCTGGGCGATGCGCGTGTTCCAGCTTTGCTGCGTGCCGATCAGCGCCGCGGTGTTGCTCACCACCATGCGCGGGAAGCGCTCGCCGTGATACGCGGCCAGCCACAGACCGGTCAACCCGCCCATCGACAGGCCGCAGAACAGCGCGAGATCGATGTCGTAGTGATCCAGTAGCGCGAGCACATCGCCGCCAAGCTGCGCCACGCCGAACGGCGCTTCCGGCACGCTTGTCTGGCCGTGGCCCCGTTGGTCATAGCGCAGCACACGGAAATGCTTGCGCAATGCATCGAGCTGCGGCGCCCACATGCCGAGGTTGGTGCCCAGCGAGTTGGACAGCACCAGCACCGGCTTGCTCGTATCGTGGGGGTCGTCAAATTCGTGATACAGGCGGACGTTGTCGTGTTCGAGCCAGGGCATGGCGTCTCCGTAGATGTCTTGTTCAGGGGTGGCGGCGAGCGTGCTCGGCCAGCACGCGATCGACAGCGGCGCCCGCGTCGCCAAGGTAGTGTGTGGGATCGAGCAGCGCGTCGAGCCGTTGCGGCGTGGCGCTGCCCCAGATGCGCAGGACGTCAGCGTCTTGGGCCAGCGTGTCGCGCAGCGTTCGGTTGTCTTGTACGGCCTTGCGGCTGGCGGCTTCCACCACGTGGTGCGCTTGTAGGCGGCCAAGGTCTGCGCCGAGGGCCAGCATCACGGCTTCACCGAGGATCAGCCCGTGCGTGAGATCGAGATTGGCGCGCATGCGTGCCACATCGACGTGCAGGCCTTCGATGACCTCGCGCATGCGATCGAGTGCACCAGCAGTCAGGCACGCCATCTCGCGCAGCGTTGCCCACTGCGCCTGCCAACCGCCGAGCGCGCGTTCGTGCTCCTGCGGCAGCGCAGACAACAGCGTGCTCGCCAGTCCGGGCATGCGCGTGGCCGCAGCCAGCACCGTCGCACAGCCAACCGGGTTGCGCTTGTGCGGCATAGTGGAGGAGCCACCCTTCCCGGCGCCCGATGGCTCGGCAACTTCGCCCACCTCGGTCTGCATCATCAGCGAGAGATCACGCGCGAAATGTCCCAGCGTGCCAGTCAGCAGCGCGAGCGTCGTACCGATGTCGGCCACACGATCCTGCTCGCCATGCCACGACAGCGTGGGCAGCGGCAGATCAAGTTCATGCGCCAGCGCCTGCGCCACCGCACGGCCGTGCTCACCCAGGCTGGCGAGCGTGCCTGCGGCACCACCAAACTGCAGCGCCGGCACATGCGCACGCAGCGCGACAAAGCGATCCTGCGCGCGGTGCACCGCCTCCAACCAACCTGCGACCTTGCGGCCGAACGTTGTCGGCAGGGCCTGCTGCAGCCATGTGCGCGCCACCATCGGCGTGTTGCGATGGCGCTGCGCCAACGCGGCCAGCGCATCGGCCAGCTTCTGCAAATCCGCCTCGATCAACGCGGCCGATTGCTTCCATTGCAGCATCAGGCCGGTGTCGATGATGTCCTGGCTGGTGGCGCCCCAATGCACGTAGCGTGCAGCGTGTTCGTCGTGCAGCGCGACGGCGGCAGTTAGTTGCTTGACCAGTGGAATGGCCAGATTGCCCGCACTGGCAGCCGCATCGCCAAGTGCCTCCAGATCGAGCGTCGCTTTGGCGCATACCGCGCGAATCGGCGCGACGGCTTCCGCCGGAATCACGCCGACCGCACCTTCGGCCTGCGCAAGCGCCGCCTCTACGTCGAGCATCGCACGCACGGTGGCCGTATCGGACCACACCGCCAGCATGGCCGGCGTGGAGAAGGCGCGATCGAGCAATCCGCTGGTCATGGCCGCATCAAACGCGTTCGATCACCAGCGCAATGCCCTGGCCTACGCCAATGCACATCGTGCACAGCGCATAACGGCCGCCAGTGCGATGCAGTTGATACATCGCCGTCGTCACCAGGCGCGCACCGCTCATGCCGAGCGGGTGACCCAGCGCGATGGCGCCGCCGTTCGGGTTGACGCGCGGGTCGTCATCCCGCAAGCCGAGCTGGCGCGTCACCGCCAAGCCTTGCGCGGCAAACGCCTCGTTCAGCTCGATCACGTCCATCTGGTCGATCGTCAGGCCCAGTTGCTTGAGCAGCTTCTGCGAGGCCGGCGCCGGGCCGATCCCCATCACGCGCGGCGGCACGCCAGCGGTAGCCATGCCGACAATGCGCGCACGCGGCGTCAGGCCAAAGCGTTTTGCCGATTCCTCATTGGCGAGCAGCAACGCGCAGGCGCCGTCGTTCACACCCGAGGCATTGCCGGCGGTGACGGTGCCGTCCGGGCGCACCACGCCCTTGAGCTTGGCCAGCGCTTCCATGGTGGTTGCGCGCGGATGCTCGTCGCGGCTCACGACAATGGCATCGCCCTTCTTCTGCGGAATCGTCACCGCGGTGATTTCCTGCGCGAGCGTGCCGTCTTCCTGCGCACGCGCTGCGTTGGCTTGGCTGCGCAGCGCAAAGCGGTCCTGGTCTTCGCGGTTGACGTTGTAGTCGGTGGCGACGTTCTCGGCGGTTTCGGGCATCGAGTCGACGCCGTACTGCGCCTTCATCAGCGGGTTGATGAAGCGCCAGCCGATCGTCGTGTCATAGATGGCGGCGTCGCGCGAGAAGGCGCTGGCGGCCTTGCCCATCACGAACGGCGCGCGGCTCATGCTCTCCACACCGCCGGCGATCATCAGCGACGTTTCACCGGCACGGATGGCGCGCGCGGCGGTGCCGGTGGCATCCATGCCTGAGCCACACAACCGGTTGATGGTCGAACCCGGCACGCCCTCAGGCAACCCGGCCAGCAGCGACGACATGCGCGCCACATTGCGGTTGTCTTCACCAGCCTGGTTGGCGCAGCCGAAGATCACGTCGTCGATGGCCGACCAGTCGACCTGCGGATTGCGCGCCATCAGCGCCTTGAGGGGCACCGCGCCCAGGTCGTCCGCGCGCACGGCGGACAGGCTGCCGCCGTAGCGGCCGATGGGGGTGCGAATGGCGTCGCAGATAAAGGCTTGCGTCATGATGGTTTGTCTCCAGCAATGTAAGCGTTATGAACGACGCAGCGGCGCGGCCGTCAGCGTCTGCAGCGTATCGAAATCGAGGCCGTCGGCCATCTCGCGCACCACCAGCCCCTCGGGCGTGATGTCGATCACGGCAAGGTCGGTGTAGATGGTATCGACACAGCCGACGCCCGTCAGCGGGTACGTGCACGCCTGCACGATCTTGCTGTCGCCCTGCTTGGTCTGGTGCTCCATCATCACAAAGACCCGCTTGGCTCCGATGGCCAGATCCATTGCCCCACCCACGGCCGGAATCGCATCCGGTGCACCGGTGTGCCAGTTGGCCAGATCACCCGTGGCCGACACCTGGAAGCCGCCGAGCACGCAATAGTCGAGATGGCCGCCTCGCATCATGGCAAACGAATCGGCGTGATGGAAGAACGACGCGCCTGGCTTGATGGTGACAGGCTGCTTACCCGCATTGATGAGGTCTTCATCCTCATCACCGGGTGCGGGTGCCGGGCCCATGCCGAGCAAGCCGTTTTCGGTGTGCAGGATGATCTCGCGATCGGCAGGCAACTGGTTGGCCACCAGCGTCGGCAGGCCGATACCGAGGTTGACGATGGAGCCATCGGGAATATCGCGCGCCACGCGGGTGGCGATCTGGTCGCGCGTCCAGCGCTTGAATTGGGTGGTTGCTTCGGCGCTCATGCGGCCTCCTTGGCTTGTGCAGCGCTGCCGAGTTGGACGACACGCTTGACGAAAATGCCGGGCGTGACGATGTGCTCCGGGTCCAACGCGCCCAGCTCCACTGTCTCGCTGACTTGCGCAATGGTGCATTTGGCCGCCATGGCCATCACGGGGCCGAAGTTGCGCGCGGTCTTGCGGTAGACGAGGTTGCCCCAGCGGTCCGCCCGCAGGGCCTTGATGAGCGCGTAGTCGGCGGTCAGCGGCAGCTCGAATACGTACGGTTTGCCGTCGATGATGCGCGTTTCCTTGCCTTCGGCCAATTGCGTGCCGTACGCGGTCGGGCAGAAGAACCCGCCAATGCCGGCACCCGCGGCGCGGATGCGCTCGGCCAGATTGCCTTGCGGCACCAGTTCCAGCTCGATCTCGCCGGCGCGGTAAAGCGCGTCGAACACGTAGGAATCGGCCTGGCGCGGGAACGAGCAGATGATCTTGCGCACACGGCGTGCCTTGAGCAGCGCGGCAAGGCCCGTCTCGCCGTTGCCGGCGTTGTTGTTGATGATGGTGAGGTCACGCGCGCCGTGGGCAATGAGCCCGTCGATGAGCTCAGAGGGCATGCCAGCGGTACCGAACCCGCCAATCATGATGGTGGCACCGTCAGGGATATCGGCCAGCGCGGCCTCCACAGACGGACAAATCTTGTTGATCACGTGCATTCTCCGGCAGGGGCACCACGCATGTTGATCGCCTGGCGCCGCTCGGAGCATCGCGGGGCCACAAGTCACGCAAATGGCCGGGCCGCAAAGGCGCGGCCTGCGAGTCTCCTGATTGATGACTGGATCGACACAGGCCTTTGCTGTCCGGCCCACGCTTCCTTTTGTTCGATATACGAACTCACGTTCGATCCAAGAACTAATCTACGCCCGGGCTCCCGGCCGTGTCAAGGCGTACGCATAGCGATCAGGCGTTCGAGTGGCGAAACTTGTGGAATATCAGTAGTCTTGAGGTCAGTACTCCGCTTTCGCTTCTCTGCATGTCCGCCGCCGAACTTCCTGCCGAAAAACCCAGCGATTCCTACGTGCAATCCTTCGCACGCGGGTTGTCCGTCATCCGCGCCTTCAATGCGGAGCGGCCCGAGCAGACGCTCTCCGAAGTTGCCGAAGCAACCGGCCTCACGCGCGCAGGCGCCCGCCGCATCCTGCTGACGCTGGTGAGCCTGGGCTACGTCAGCTTTGAAGGGCGCCTGTTCCGGCTCACGCCCAAGATTCTCGACCTGGGTTTCGCCTATCTCACCTCGATGCCGTTCTGGAACCTCGCCGAGCCGGTGATGGAAGAGCTGGTGCAGACGGTGCATGAGAGCTGCTCCGCCTCGGTGCTCGATGGCACGGAAATCGTCTACGTGCTGCGCGTGCCCACGCAGAAGATCATCGCGTTGAACCTGGCGGTCGGCAGCCGCCTGCCGGCCTTCTGCACGTCGATGGGGCGCGTGCTGCTGTCCGGCCTGTCGGAAGATCGGCTCGACATCGTGCTGCGCGAATCCGACCGCCGCGCGCGCACGCAGCGCACCGTCACCGAAGTCGATGCCTTGAAGGCGGTCATTGCCGGCGTGCGCCAGCAGGGCTGGGCGCTGGTTGACCAGGAGTTGGAGGAAGGGCTGATCTCGTTGTCAGCGCCGATCCGCAATCGGGCGGGCGATATCATCGCCGCCATGAACATCAGCGGGCAGGCCAACCGTACGTCAGCCAAGCAGATGACCAAGCAGTTTCTCGAACCATTGCAGGCAGCGGCCGAGCGCATCTCGGCCATGGTGCGTGTGCGGACCTGATCGCAAGCAAGTTGCGTGCGATTGGGTGCATTAGGCGCCTCGCATCCCGGCGTTTTTTTCAATAAAATTGTGGCTTCGTGGGCAAAGAGGATGTCTGTGACTCAACACGCCGCCATTCGGATCGGTCTGGATGTGAAAGGCCGCCTGCGTTGCCGTCAGACGAGTGGTCGGGCAAGCGCTGCGCGCGCCCTGGCGATTGCCCTGCCGTTGCTGGCCAGCCCCCTGTGGGCACAATCGCAGTCCTCGGCCGGAGCTTCTGCCCTGCAGGAGTTGACTCCGCTGGCACGCATGCTGGTCGGTGCCGCCACCGGCCGCAGCACCGCTGCAGCCGGCGTGCCTGCCCTCACCGGCCCCGCCCGCAATACCGATCGGGCGCTCACCCAGGCTTGCACGGAAATCAACCGTTTCACCCCCATCCCGCTCGACCGGGAGACCGCGCTTGTGCAATGCACGCTGGCGCAGAAGAAGAATCTCGTCTTCCTCATCACGCTGACCAACTACGCAGCCCACTCGGCTGCGTCGCAGGGTTTCCGGCTGAACTTCGTGCCCATCCTGCAGAAGAACATCTGCAACAACGGCGACGTACGCATCCTGACGCGCCTGGGCCTGAGCCTGGCCTACCGCTATCGCGGCAACGACCACGAGATGGTCGGCGACGTGCCCATCAACGAAACCATCTGCGGCGCCCTGTAAGACAAGCGCACGGCACCGGGAATCCCCCGATGGAGCCGGGTCGGTTGCCATGTCATTAATGGCAACCCATGTCTTCTTTCCATAACAAGCACGCCGTGCCTCAATCCTGCCGCGCCTGCATTTGAGCCACCTCAGCCAGCGTTGCCGACAACCCGTAAGCCCGCCCGCGCAATTCGTCCCAACCCGTTTTCCAGCCTGCGTTTGTGCCCGTCGGCATGGTCTATAGTTGGGCGGCTTGCGCTGCCGTCATATGGTTATCCGGATAGCGAGCAGCCAAGCTTGTCGCACGCCTGTATGCTCGCGGTCGATCTTGATTCACGCACTGCCACCCATCCAAGTCGTCAAGGAGGAAATCCGATGAAAACAAACCGACGTCTGACACAAGTTGCCGGCGCCGCCGTCCTGGCCGCTGCCACCCTGGTCGCCACGACCGCCCATGCCGACCAGCTCGCCGACATCAAGAAGAAAGGTGAACTCGTCTGCGGCGTGCTCGGCACCGACGAGCCGTTCAGCTTCCTGAAAGACCCGATGAGCCGCGAAATCGTCGGCTACGACGTCGATATGTGCGACGCCGTGGCCAAGAGCATCGGCGTGAAGCCCGTGCTCAAGCAACTGGCCGTGGCCGCGCGCCTGCCCGAACTACAGCAAGGCCGCGTGGATCTGCTGGCCGCCTCGCTCACGCACAACAAGGAGCGCGAGGCGCAGATCGACTTCTCGGTGTCGACCTTCATCACCGGCCAGAAGGCCATGGTCAAGAAGGACAGCGGCATCACGTCGCTCAGCCAGCTGGATGGCAAGAAGCTCCTGACGGTCAAGGGTTCCACCATGGAAGCCAACATCGCCAAGACCATCAAGAATGCCGATGTCGTGTCGTTCGACAACAGCCCGCAAGCGCTACTGGCCCTGCAACAAGGCAAGGGCGTCGCCTACGTGAACGACGAGACCACGCTGATCGGCAACATGGCCAAGATGGGCCCGGTGGCCAAGGACTACGCGCTCCTGCCGCAGAACCTGTCGACCGAGCACCTCGCGCTGGGCATCCGCAAGGGGGAGCCGGCCTTCAAGAAGCAGGTTGACGACGTGCTGCTGGGCATGGAAAAGAGCGGCGAAGCACAAAAGCTGTTCGACAAGTGGTTCGGCCCGACCACGAAGATGGCCTTCCCGCAGCGCACCTTCAAGATTTCCACCGACAAGATCGACTAACTACAAGTCGGGCCGCCTGGACCGGGGTTTCAACCTCGGCCGGGCGGTATGAAACTCCATGCCCCAATTTGATTTGTCGATGCTGCTCTCGGGGCAGTATCACCAGTGGCTTGTCAGCGGCTTCTTCCTGTCGATCAAGCTATCGCTGCTGGCCTTCGTGCTGGCGTTGCCGCTTGCGATCGTGGTGGCGCTGCTGCGCCTGGCACCGGCCGCACCGTTGCGCGCCATCGGCCAGACCTATGTTGAAGCCATCCGCAATGTGCCGCTGCTTGCGCACATGCTGTTCTGGTATTTCGGCGCGCCGCAGATCCTGCCGCAGTTCATCAAGGACTGGCTCTATAGCCTGAACTACGAAGCCGCGAGCGCCGTCATCGCACTCGTGCTCTACACGGCCGCCTATATGGCGGAGGACATCCGCAGTGGCATCCGCTCGATCCCCAAGGAGCAACTGGAAGCCAGCCGCGCACTCGGCCTTTCTTTCCTTCAGGCGATGCGGCTCGTCGTGCTGCCGCAATCGCTGCGCGTGACCGTACCGCCGCTGGTCAGCCAAACGCTGAGCCTATGGAAGAATTCCAGCATCGCCATGGTGATCGGCGTGGCTGAGCTGATGTACCAGGCACAACAGGTGGAGTCCGCCACCTTCCGCGGCTTTGAAGCGTTTGCGTTTGCCACGGCGGCCTATCTGACCATTTCGATTGCGATCACGGTGTTCTCCGCCTGGTATCAGCATCGCTATCCTGTGCGGACGCTGTAGCCATGCTCGACCTCATTCAAACCTACGGCGTTTACTACCTGATCGGCCAGTATCCGAACGGCCCGCTGGGCGGTCTGGCGCTGACGTTCCTGCTGGCTTCCGCCGGGCTGATCCTGGCGCTACCGGTGGGCATCGTGCTGGGCCTGTGCCGCGTGAGCCCGTTTGCCATGCTGCGCTGGCCGGCCACGGCGCTCGTCTACGTGGTGCGCGGCACACCGCTGCTCATGGTGATCTTCTGGGCGTACTTCCTGCTGCCCACCATCACCGGCCAGCGTACGGACCAGTTCAGCACCATGCTGACCGCACTGGTGATCTTTGACGGTGCCTATCTGGCGGAGATCGTGCGCGCCGGCATCCAGGCTCTGCCTCGTGGGCAAATGGAATCCGCCCGCTCACTCGGTCTGTCGTATATGCAGGCAATGCAGCGCGTGATCCTGCCGCAGGCACTGCGCAACATGCTGCCGTCGCTGGTCAACCAGCTCGTCTCCACCATTAAAGAGACCTCGCTCGGCTACATCATCAGCCTGCCCGAAGTGTCGTTCGTGGCGGGGCAGATCAGCACGGCCGTCATGGTCAAGTCTGCCGAGGTCTACGGCCTGCTAGCGATCAGCTATTTCGTGATGTGCTTCAGCCTGACCCGCGTGGCGTTCTTCCTGGAGCGGCGCCTTGCCGCACACGCTCCATCCAAACCATGAACATGATTACGATCGAACACGTCGACAAGTGGTATGGCGAGTATCACGCCCTCGTCGACATCAATGAAACCGTCGCCCAGGGCGAGGTTGTGGTGGTGTGCGGGCCGTCGGGCTCGGGCAAGTCAACGCTGATCCGCACGCTGAACCGACTGGAGGCGATCCAGAAAGGCCGCATCATCGTCAACGGGCAGGATGTGCACGCACACGGCGTGAACGTGAACGTCCTGCGCAGCGGCATTGGCTTCGTGTTTCAGCAGTTCAACCTGTTTCCGCACCTGACGGTCATGCAAAACTGCACGTTGGCACCAGTGCAACTCAAGCGCATGCTGCCGCAGGAAGCGCGCGACTTTGCGATGCGTCTGCTTGAACGCGTAGGCCTGCCGCACAAGGCCGACGCCTACCCCGGCGAACTGTCCGGCGGGCAGCAACAACGCGTGGCAATTGCCCGTGCGCTGGCCATGAAACCGCCGGTGATGCTGTTCGATGAGCCGACCTCCGCGCTGGACCCGGAGATGGTGAACGAAGTGCTGCTGGTCATGAAAGACCTTGCCCGCGACGGCATGACCATGGTCTGCGTGACACACGAAATGGGTTTTGCACGTGAAGTGGCCGACCGCGTGATCTTCATGGACCAAGGCCAGGTGCTGGAGCGCGCCAAACCCGAAGACTTCTTCCTGCGCCCACAGCATCCGCGTGCGCAGCGATTCCTCGCAGACATCCGCTCGCCGTGGGCCCAACCCGCGTGAGCCCAGGTATTGCGCAATAAAAAACGGGGGACGATGATGTCCCCCGTTTTTCGTTTGTGCTGCTAGCGCTCTTATTGAATCGCCTTATCGTTCGGGTGAGCGTACAACTCCTTCATCCCCGTCGTCATCGGGTAGTTCAGGTTCAGGCCCTTCGGCGGAATCGGCGACAGGAACCACTTCTTGTACAGGTCATTGGCCTTGCCCGACTTCATCAGGTCGGCAATCACGTCGTCGGCCACCTTCTTGAACGCCGGATCGTCCTTGCGCATCATGCATGCGTAGGTCTCGGTCTGCAGCGGCGTGCCGGTCACGACCCAGTCGGCCTGGTTCTTGGCCTTGGTGCGCTCGCCGTACAGCAGCGGCTCATCCATCACGAAGGCGACGGCACGGCCCGACTCCAGCGTCAGGAACGCCTGGCCGTGATCCTTGGCGAGGATCAGGTTCATCTTGTCGGCATCCTTTGCTTCACCGTTCATCTTCTGCAGGATGCGGTCTTCAGTGGTGCCGGCGGTGGTCACCACGGTCTTGCCCTTCAGGTCCGGGAAGTCCTTGATGCCCGAATCCTTCTTCACCAGCATCAGCATGCCGTAGATGAAGATGTTGTTCGAGAACGCGACCTGCTTCTGGCGCTCAAGGTTGTTGGTGGTCGAGCCGCACTCGAAATCGATCGTGCCGTTCTGCAGCAGCGAGATGCGGTTCTGCGACGTGATCGGCGTGAGCTTGACCTGCAGCTTCTGCACCCCCAGCTTCTTCTCCACACCGGCAACGATCATGTTGGAGATTTCTTGCGAGTAACCGGTGATGGTGTTCGCATCGGCCTGGTACGAGAACGGAATCGACGACTCACGATAGCCGACGGAAATCACGCCCGATTGCTTGATCTTCGCCAGCGTGTCGTTCGACTGTGCCTGCGCGCCGGTGGACAGCGCAGCCAGGGCGCCGGTCGCAGCCAGCGTCAGTCCGCACAGGATGCGTTTGGTCGAATTGATCGTATGCAGCGTCTTCATGCTTCCCCTCCTTTGGGTGTGTTCGCTTCAGACTTCTTTGATTACCAATTGGCGCAAGCGATCAAGCTTGCACGCTCGGTCTTTTGAATCTCTTTGCTTCTATCACGCGGCCAATGCGTAGGGCGCTGGAGAAATCACCGGCTTGCGCCCCGCGATCATGTCTGCCAGCAGGCTTGCACTGCCGAGCGCCAGCGTAAAGCCCAATGCGCCGTGGCCGACATTCAGCCACAAGCCTTCCACCGGCGATGCGCCAACCACCGGCACACCGGTCGGCGTTGCCGGGCGCATGCCCGCCCACGGCGCCGCATCGGCACCCGCGTCATTGGCACGCATGGCGCCCGGAAACAGCGCGCGGGTTTCGTTGTACAAGGTCTGCACGCGGCGGGTGTCGAGCGCGGTCGACCAGCCGACCAGATCAGCCATGCCGGCCACACGCAGCGTCTGTCCCGCAGTTCCCCCAATCCGGGCATAGACGATCTTGCGCGCCGCGTCCGTCACGCTGATAAGCGGCGCAACATCGCCTTCGCCCAGCGGCAGGCTGATGCTGTAGCCCTTGAGCGGATAAAGGCCAGGGTCGATTCTCAGCGGGCCGAGCAGCTTGGCGCTGGTGACACCGGCGGCCATCACCACCGCATCGGCTGCGAGTTGCTCGCCGCCTGCCAGCGTCACGCCGCGCACGCGACGCCCTTCCGTCCACAGCGCGTTGACCCCGGTGTTGAAGCGCAGCGTCACGTTGGGCATCTCGCGCAGCCGGTTGAACAGGCCCACGCAGAGTTGGTGGCAATCGGCCACGTCTTCATCGGGCGTATAGATCGCACCGACGATCTGGTCGCGCACCCCGGCGAGTGCGGGTTCGTGGGCAATGGCCTCGTCGGCGGACAGGGCGTGCTGCTCGCAGCCCAGCGTGGTCTGGTAGCCGACCTGGGCGCGGGCGGATTCGAAGGCTGCGGCATCGCGGTGCACCACCAGCTTGCCGCGGCGGGCAAAGCTGAAGGCCAGTTCGGGCGATGCCTCGCGCAGGGCTTCCATGCGGGTGCGGCTGTAGAACGACAGGGCGAGCAACTCGCGTGTGGTGCGGTCGGCACGCTCGCGGTTGCAGGCTGCGATGAAGCGCAGGCCCCAGCGCAGCAGTGCCGGGTCTAGCGAAGGCTTCAGGCGTAGCGGCGAATCGCTGCGCAGCAGCCAGCCCGGTACGTGCGAAAGCACGCCGGGGCCGGCCAGTGGCGCCACATAGCTGTAGCTGAGCTGGCCGCCGTTGGCGTAGCTGGTGCCCTCGCCCGGGCCCGGATGGCGTTCGATCAGGGTGACCTGATGGCCTTCCTGGGCCAGCGCGATTGCTGTGCTGATGCCGATGATGCCGGCGCCGACTACTGCGATTTGCATGAAGAAGCTGCGACTTGGAGAAGTGTTGTCGGCAGCTTAAGGAGGCGGGGGGGTGTTGCGCAAATGCGGAGTTGTTGGGGGGGATGTTGTGGGGCTATGGGTTGTGTTTGGTTCTTGCTTGTTTGGGTCTTGGTGGTCCATCCCTTGTTTCATCCCCTGCCGGGGCTGACTCACTTTCTTTGTCTTGCCAAAGAAAGTAAGCAAAGAAAGGCGCGCCCGATGCGGCGACACACTCCTTGAATTTCCGTGACCGGGCGGGGAAGGAGCCAAACTCGCTTCGCTCAGACAAGGCTCCTTCCATTTTTCCGCCCGCTCACAAAAATTCAAGGCGCCGCATAGGGCAGGAACGTCAAAAGCCAAACCAACGCGGCGCTTGTGTTGGCGCCGGGGCATGCGCGGCTTACTTTCCGCCGGCGGCGGCCCAGTCGATGGCGGCGTCGAACAGCTTGCGCCCCGTCGGCGTGAGGTTCGGGAAGGTTTCGTTGTCCAGGAAGAAGAACACGCGGCGGGCGGGGGCGAGTGTTTCGTAGTCCATCGTTGCGCCTTTCTCGTAGCCGAAGATGGTGGCCTTGCTCGGGTCGCCCGCCACGCTGGCGATGATGCTTGCGCCCAGGCCCGGCTTGCCCCAGCCCATCGGGGCGTCCTTGGCGTAACCCACGGCCACGCCGGCGGGCACGCCGCCCGAGAGGGGGTGCGGTGCGTTGACCATCCACAGATAGTGCTCCTTTTCAGCCATGCCGAAATCGGTGCCGAGGCGCTTGCCGGTCATCGCCAGATCATCGAGCAGGTCGTTCTCCCATGTCATCAGCGGGACGGGCACGTTACGGTAGGCGCCCAGCAGATCGCGCGAGCGCACGGTGGACGACAGCACAACGAGGTCGAAATCTTTCGCGCGCTCGGCCGGTTGGTATTGGTCGTACAGCGTGACGGCGTAGCCGCGCGATTCGAGATGCGCGACGATCTGCTTGTCGATCGGCAGGCTCTTGCCTTGCATGCGGACGACCATCAGGACGGTCTTGCCGGTGCCGGGTTGGGTCTCTGCGGCAGCGGGTTGGGTGAAGGCGAATGCCATCAAAACGACAGCGCAAAAACGAAGCAGCGATTGCATGGGTTGCACTCCTGAAAACATCATCACAGGTCGATCTTCATGCCGAGCTTGAACAGGCGTGGCGCGCCCATCGACAGGCGGTTGTTGCCCGCACCAGCCCAGTAGCGTTTGTCGGTCAGGTTGTCGACGTTGAACTGCAGCGTGGTGCGCTTGCCCGAGATGCGGGTGACGTAACGCACGCCGGCGCTGAACAGCGTGGTGCCGCCCAGCTCTGCCTGGTTGGCGTCATTCACGGGGCGCGGGCCGAGGTAGTACGCACCAGCGTTGAAGGACACCGAGCGCAGCATCGGCAGGGTGTATTCCGCAAACACACTGGCGGTGCTGCGCGGCGTGTTTTCGGGCGTGTTGCCGTTCAGGCCGTTGCCGACGCCGCGGAACTTGGCGTCGGTCCACCCAGCGGAGGCCAACAGCGACAAGTCTTTCGTGACGCGACCCTGCGCGGTCAGTTCAACACCGCGAATGCGCTCGCGGCCATCCTGCACGAAGACGTTGGCATTGTTGGTGTAGCTGGCGGCGCGGTCGATGTCGTAGACGGCGGCGGCAAGCTGCGTGCCGGCCGGCGTTTCATAGCGCACGCCCACTTCCTTCTGTTCGGACAGCGCCGGCGGCATCGCCACGTTGGCGTTGGCGGCGGTATTCGGTGCGCGTGCGCCGGCCTCAAGCCCCTGTGCATACGACGCATATGCCGACAGCGTGGGCGTGAACTTGTAGATGACGGCGCCCAGCGGCGTGGTCTTGCTGGCCTCGTAGCGGTTGGGGGCCTGCGTGCTGGTGTAGCTCGTGTAGCGCAGGCCAGCAATCACCTGCCAGTGCTCCGACAGCGTCATGCGATCCATCGCGTAGACCCCCGTATCCACAGCGCGCTGCGCAGGCGTGGTGTTGTTGCCTTGCGTCGGCAACCAGCCGAGGTCGGTCGGGTTGTACAGGTTCTGTGCGCCGCTGAAGCGGTCGGAGTACACCGCTGCCTGGCGGAAGTCCGAGCGCGCCACGCCAAACGTCAGTTCATGCGTGATCCAGCCCGTCTTCTCCGTGCCGTTGATGTCTGCGCGCACATGGCTCGTGTGCCACAACCCGCTCTGGCGGTTACCGGAGATCGTGCCCGCGCCGGTGATCGGGTTGGTCAGGCGGAATTCCGTGAAGGCGCGCGTGCGCGCCGTTTCCGACATGCCGCCCTCCACGGTCAGCAACCATGCATCACTGAGCGCGTAGTCGGCACGCAGCAGTGCATTGGTGGTGTTGCCGTTGAAGTCTGCCCAGCCCGGCGCCAGTCGCTTGGTCGGATCCGGCATGGCGGGCAGCGTGATCACACCGTTCTTGGCCGCCGGCAGCGTCACCACGGATTGCTCGGTGATGATCTTGCGCGAGTACTCCACGTCCGCCTTCAGGCTCAGGCGGCTGTTGACCTTCCAGTCGAACGCCACGGCCCCGAGCTGGCGCGTGCCATCAATGCCGCTGGTGGGCGATTGCAGCGAGCCACCTGCGGCGTTGAAGCGGATGCCGTACTGGTTGTCTTCACCAAAGCGGCGGGCCACGTCCAGCGTGCTGACGATCGAGCCATTGCTATCGAACTGCACACCCAGCGTGGTGACCGGCGTGTTGCCCGCGCGCTTGGTGACGAGGTTCACGACGCCGCCCGGCGTGGTGTAGCCGTAGTACAGCGCCGACACACCCTTGAGCACTTCCACGCGCTCCTTGTCTTCCAGCGGAATGGCCGCGAGCGCTGCAATCGGCATCGAGCCGTTGAAGCGGAAGTTGGTGCGGTTCTCCATCGTCACCCCGCGGATGGCGAGGTTGTCGAAGGTCTCGCCCGAGAGCTGCTGGCGCGTCACGCTTGCCGTGTTGCGCAGCGCATCGAACAGCGACGTGTCCTGCTGCGCGTCGAGCGCCTCGCGCGTGACCACATTTACCGTGGCAGGAATGTCGCGCAATGCCATCCCCCGGAACGCGCCCACCTCTGCCGTGCTGGCGGCAAAGCCGCGCTGGCTGCGCGCGGTGACGGTGGTTTCGTCCAGGTCGACCTTGGCGTGATTGCCGGCAGCGGGTTGGGTGTCGTCGGCACGCGCAGGCGTGGCGGTGAGCAAAGCGGCAAGAGGAATGGCGGCAAGCGCGCACGGCAGCGCACGGGCCGCCGCAGTGGCCACAGTATGGCGGGTCATCGCGGGCAAAGGGTCGACAGGATTGGTCAAACCGAGCGCGCCCCGACATGCATGTCATGCACTGGGGAAGAAGAAAAAACGCGCCGCAGAAACATCACGCGGCGCGTCGATCCGTTGGCTTGCAGGTGAAGACCCGCTGGCTCGCCCGGCAGAAGCGATGGCCAGCGATCAGGCAAGGTGCCCGCTGCCGCCCATCAAATGAGAATGATTCGCATTATATATTTTGAAATGTGATGTAAGCAACCATTAATTCGGCACCCCCTGCTTCCACTGTGGCCAGAGGTTGACGATGTCGTCCAGCAACGGCTTGGCCGCATTGACAAGGTTATGCGTGGCCGGCACGAAACCGCCCTGCTGCGCGTAGTTGATCAGGCCGTCCGTTGCCGTCTGGCCGTCGTACGGGCGGTCAAAGTCGGAGCCCGCCCGCAGCAGCGCCACCCGGCTGAAATCGACCTTGCCGGCGCGGGCACCGCGCGTAAGTACTTCCAGCGTGGCGTTGTCCTCCTGCGCGGTGGTGCAGTAGGTGCCCTTGTTGTCGGTCATCGTCTTCACCCAGTCACGCGCGCGCTGGCCCAGGTTGCGGCCGGCCCACCATGTATCGGCCGAAGCCACATCGCACTGGATGACCGCGGGCGGCTGATTGGCCGGCGCAAACGCGTAGTTCTTGCGGAAGGCGATGGCCTCTGGGCTGTCTTCCAGCGTGGCCGATTTCGACAGCGTGAACGCCTTCTGCAACAGCGTCTCGTTCAGCTGGAACACTTCAGTGCGGTAGTCCAGCGGTGGCTTCTGCCCAGGGCCTTTGGTGCCGATGCCAAAGTAGCCGTAAGGCCAGCCGGTGGGCATTTCGCGTGCGTCGATCTCGTGCGACAGACCGTAGTCCACTGCATAGCGTGCCCATGCCGCCGAGCCCACCGTACCCTGCCCCGGATCGATGCCCGCAATGCCGGCGATCACGAAGTAGGTGTGCGTCAGGTCCAGCTTGCTGCGATAGAGCAACGCGGAAATGGTCGACGCCGCATTCGCGTAACCCATGCCGGTGGTCACCTGGCAGATGCCGTCGACGTTGCACAGCATGTTGGGCGCGTCGGGTGACAGGCCGGAGATATAGACCTCCTCCTTCAGGTCATAGCGGTCGATAAAGGGCTGGGCTTCGCCCTGGAACATGTTGATGACGATGACCTTGACGCCATCGTACGCACAGCTGTTCAAGGTCAGCGCGGCCGCGCCCACGGCGAGCAGCTTGGTGATGGAACGCATGGGGGTTGTGGTCCGGGAATCGATCATGGCGAGGGCACTCCGTGTTTCCACACGCTCCAGCGCGTGACGATCTCGTTGACCAGCGGACCGCCCGCCAGATAGAGGTTGTTGAGCGACGGCACGAATCCGCCCGAGTTGCTGTTGACCAACGAGTCATACGGCGTCTGCCCCGGATACGGTCGGTCGAAGTTGGACGCGGTACGCAGCACGGCCACGCGTTGCAGATCGAGCAGGCCTGCCTTCGACCCGCGCGTCAGCGCTTCAAACGTGGCGTTGTCTTCCTGCTGCGTGGTGCAGTAGGTGCCCTGCCCATCGGTCAGCAGCTTGACCCACGCGGCTTCACGCTCGCCCATCTTGGCGCCGTGCCAGTACGTATTGCCGGCAGCGGTGTCGCACTGCACGACCGCTGGGGGCTGGTTGGCCGGTGCGCTAGGGTAATTGGCGCGATACGCGCGTGCGGTGGCATTGTCGTCAAGCGCCGCACCCTTGGAGAGCGCCAGCGCCTTCTGCAGCAATGCCTCGTTCACGCGAAACACTTCCGTCTTGTAGTCCAGCGGCGGCTTCTGCCCCGGGCCCTGCGTGTTGATACCGATGAAGCCGCTGGGCCAGTTGGCGGGCACTTCGCGCGCGTCGATCTCCCACGCGATGTCGCTATCGACCAGGAAACGCGCCCACGCAGCGCTGCCCAGCGTGCCTTGCGACGGATCGATCCCGGCAATGCCTGCCACCAGGAAGTACGTGCGCTGCAGGTCAAATTTGCCGCTGTAGATCAGCGCCGACATCGACGACGCCGCATTTGCCTTGCCCATGCCGGTGGTGAGCTGGCACACGTCGTTGGCGTTGCAGTGCACGCTCGGATAGTCGATCGACAGGCCGGGCACGGGCACGTCCTGCGTGAGGCCCAGCTTGTCGATCCACGGCTGCGCCTCGGGCGCAAACATGCTGATGATCAGCACCTTGACCTTGCGCGCGTGCGATTCTGGCGCGAGCTGCGCAACCGGCTGGGTCGATGCGCCAATGCCGGCGGCCACCAGCACGCCGGCCGCGACCGCCCGTAGCAATCGTTTGCTGCGCCGCGCAGCCAAAGGCTCTGGCGGCACGGCGTCGACCTTGTCAGATAGGACGCTCATGGTTCTCCTCGGATTTGGGGGGTAACGGGTACGACGGGCACTGCGGGGGCACAACAAGCTCGGTCAATGCAAATTGCCTGCCAGGCTGCCTGCAACCCGCAGCGTCTGACCGGTATAGGCGATGGCTCGACCTGTCTCCAGCATTGGAGGCATCGGCCAACTTGTTTGCGTTGCGTAGACAAGACGCCACCCAAGTGCCGGATGCCCCAAAAGGCGCATCTAGCCAGCCTCGCACGCCGGTGGAAATCGATTGCTCAGATTCCGGCGCAGGCGCTCAGGGTCTCCGTAAGACGAGCGTGATGTACTCCAGGCCGCCTCGGCACACCTTGCCGGGCAGCTTGTTTGTCACGCATCAGCCGATCGGCCGGGTTCTCCGGACCGCATCCGGCAAACCGGAAACTCTCTCGTCATGCTGGAACCGACACGCCCTGGACGGCGGAGCGTCAACACGCCCGCCGCGACCGCTCACGCGCGTGACCTCAACTCGAGT
This sequence comes from Ralstonia sp. AU12-08, assembly GCF_000442475.1. Classification (NCBI taxonomy): domain Bacteria; kingdom Pseudomonadati; phylum Pseudomonadota; class Betaproteobacteria; order Burkholderiales; family Burkholderiaceae; genus Ralstonia; species Ralstonia sp. AU12-08. Next base: position 241,140 of record NZ_ASZV01000024.1, read on the forward strand.
GCCGCCGCGCTGTCCGCCAACGCGGTCATGGCATCTGCAGCCCAAGCGGCGTACGCCTGGCCGTGGCAGGCCTTGCGCAAATCGCGCACGTGGATCTTCGCGGTGCTCATCGCCTGCGCCTACCTGCTGCCGGGCACGCTCGGCCACGACCCCTGGAAACAGGACGAGACCTACACGTTCGGCATCATCCAGCACATGCTGGAGACCGGCGACCTGATCGTACCGACCAGTGCAGGGCAGCCCTTTGTAGAGAAGCCGCCGCTGTATGCGTGGGTCGCGAGCAGCCTGGCCTGGCTGCTGTGGGATGAACTGCCTGCGCACGACGCCGCGCGGCTCGCCAGCGCGCTGTTTGCTGGCCTGGCCTTCGCCTTCACCGCGCGCCTGGCACGCGCCGCCACCAACGCGCCTTCGTGGGCTGACCCGCGTGTGCTCGGCACATTGGCGCTGTGCGCGGGCTCGCTGATCGTGGTCAAACACACGCATGACATGATCACCGATGTGGCCCTGCTGGCCGGCACCGCCATCGGCTTCTGCGGGCTGTTCGAATGCGTGCAGGCAGCCGTGCAGACCACGACGCACAGGCGCGGCTCCGCAGTGTGGCTTGGCGTGGGTATGGGGATCGCGCTGTTGGCAAAGGGCGTGTTCATTCCGCTGGTGTTCTGCATCACGCTGGTCGGGGCGTGCGTGCTGTTTCCCGCCTGCCGCAGCCGCGCGTTCCTGCGCCAGCTCGCCACCGCCGCGCTGGTGTTCCTGCCCTTCGCCACGATCTGGCCAACGTTGTTCTACCTGCGTGCACCAGACCTATTCCACGTCTGGTTCTGGGACAACAACATCGGCCGCTTCCTGGGCTTTTCCGTGCCGGTGCTGGGCGCGGAGAACGACGACCCGTTCTACGTCTGGCACTCGCTGCTGACCATCGGTTTTCCCGCCGGGCCACTTGCATTACTCGCATTGGCCCGTGGCGCCTGGCGCGAGTGGCGGGCACCACGCGTGGCCCTGCCGGCCATCTTCGCGGGTGTGGGGCTGCTCGCGCTGCAGGTCTCTGCAACAGCGCGCCCGCTCTACCTGCTGCCCTTCATGGTGCCGCTGGCGCTGCTCGGCCAGCAGGCAATCGCGCGACTGCCCATGCGGCTCCATGTCGGATGGGATTACCTCAGCCGGGTGTTGTTTGGCGGCATTGCAGTACTGGCGTGGCTGCTGTGGGCGGTCATGACGGAGAACACCTCGCGCGCGGGCGTGCGCTGGCTTGACCGCTGGTTGCCGGTCGACTGGACCATGCCTATCGAACCCTGGCTCGTGGGTGCCGCACTGGTGCTCACGATTGGATGGCTGCGCCTGCTGCCGTATCTACGGCAAGCGGGGGCATGGCGCGGCGCGCTGTCCTGGGCGGCCGGCGCCCTGGTGGGCTGGGGATTGGTCGCCACCCTGCTGCTGCCCTGGCTGGACGAAGCCAAGAGCTATCGCTCGGTGTTCAACAACCTCAGCAGCAAGCTGGCCCCGGCGTGGCACGCAGACGACTGCATGGCGAGCCTGCATCTGGGTGAGTCCGAGGCGCCGATGCTGCACTACTTCACCGGCATCCTGCACCGCCCGCTGGCGCAGTCGTCAACGCACGCGTGCCGATGGCTGATCCTCCAGGACAGCCACACGCACGCACGAACGCCCGGCCGCGAATGGCTGCCGTTCTGGTCCGGCGCACGCCCCGGTGACCGGAACGAGCGGCTGCGGGTCTTTATGCGGGTGCCCCCAGTCTTGCTCACACAGTCCATCCGGCATTGACCAGCCCAAACAAAACGGCGCGCGCCCCGTTGCCGGGAACGCGCGCCGTTCAGCGCATCTAGTAGGAGGCGTTACATCACACCTTCTGCTGCACCCAGGCGACCACACCCGCCAGTGCCTGCGGCAGGTTATCCGGCTCGGTACCACCTGCTTGAGCCATGTCCGGGCGGCCACCACCCTTGCCGCCGACCTGCTGGGCGACAAAGTTGACCAGCTCGCCGGCCTTGACCTTGGCCGTCGCGTCCGCCGTCACACCGGCGATCAGCGCGACCTTGCCGTCGCTCACGCTGCCCAGCACGATGGCGGCGGTCTGCAGCTTGTCCTTGAGCTTGTCCATGGTCTCGCGCAGCGTCTTGGCATCCGCGCCGTCGAGCTTGGCAGCCAGCACCTTGATGCCGGCCACGTCCACGGCCTGGCTCACCAGCTCGTCGCCCTGGCTTGCAGCCAGCTTCGACTTCAGGCGCTCCAGTTCCTTCTCCAGCGTCTTGACCTGGTCCTGCACCTGGCCGATGCGCTGCGTCAGTTCCGACGGCTGTGCGCGCAGAGCGGCAGCCGCTTCGTTGATGCGCGTGTCGAGCGTCTGCAGGTAGTGCAGTACGTTGTCGCCGGTAATCGCTTCCACGCGGCGGATGCCGGCGGCCACGCCCGACTCGCCCACGATCTTGAACAGGCCGATGTCACCGGTGCGCGCCACGTGGGTGCCGCCGCACAGTTCCTTCGACGTGCCGATCGACAACACGCGCACTTCGTCGCCGTATTTCTCGCCAAACAGCGCCATCGCGCCGTTCTTGACTGCATCGTCAAAGCCCATGATCTGGGCGCTGGTGGCAGCGTTGGCGAAAATTTCTGCGTTGACGCGGGCTTCCACTTCGCGGATCTGCAGCGGCGTCATCGGTGCGTTATGCGAGAAGTCGAAGCGGGTCTTGTCGGCATCGACCAGCGAGCCCTTCTGCTGCACGTGGCCGCCCAGCACTTCGCGCAGGGCCTTGTGCATCAGGTGGGTGGCCGAGTGGTTGCGCATGGTGCGCGCGCGACGCACGGCGTCCACTTCCGCAGCCACGGCATCGCCAACCTTCAGCACGCCGGTGCGCAGCTCGCCGTGGTGGCCGAACACTTCGGGCTGCACCTTGAGCGTATCGGCCACGTCAAACCAGACGGTGGCGGCCTTGAGCGTGCCCTGGTCGCCAACCTGACCGCCGGATTCCGCATAGAACGGCGTGTGGTCCAGCACCACCACGCCGGTCTGGCCCGGGTGCATTTCCTGCACCGACGCACCGTCGACGAACAGCGCCGTCACGCGCGCGGTTTCGCGCACGAGCTGGTCGTAGCCGTGGAAGGTGGTCTTGTCGCCGGTGTAGTCGAGCGTGCCGGCGGCCAGCTTGAACTTGCCGGCGGCGCGTGCCTGCTCGCGCTGGCGGTTCATGGCGGCGTCAAAAGCAGCTTCGTCGACGATCACGTCGTTCTCGCGGCAGACGTCTTGCGTCAGGTCCAGCGGGAAGCCATAGGTGTCGTGCAGCTTGAAGGCGAGTTCGCCGTCGAGCATCTTGCTGCCCGACGCCTTCAGTTCGCCCAGCGCGCTGTCGAGGATCGACATGCCGTGCTCGATGGTCTCGAAGAAGCGGGCCTCTTCCGTGCGCAGCACCTCGACCACGCGGTCGCGCGCGTCACGCAGTTCCGGATAGGCCTCGCCCATCTGCGCAAAGAGGTCGTCCACCAGCTTGTGGAAGAACGCGGCGCGGCAGCCCAGCTTGTAGCCGTGGCGGATGGCGCGGCGGATGATCCGGCGCAGCACGTAGCCGCGGCCTTCATTGCCCGGGATCACGCCGTCGACGATCAGGAACGAGCACGCGCGAATGTGGTCGGCAATCACGCGCAGCGAGTTGTTCGACAGATCCTTCGTGTTGGTCTCGCGCGCGGCGGCAGCGATGAGCGCCTGGAACAGGTCGATCTCGTAGTTGCTGTGCACGTGCTGCAGGATGGCAGCCAGGCGCTCCATGCCCATGCCGGTGTCGACGCACGGTGCGGGCAGCGGGGTCAGCGTGTATTCGCCGGTCGCCGGATCGAGCTGGCGGTCGAACTGCATGAACACGTTGTTCCAGATCTCGATGTAGCGATCGCCGTCGGCTTCCGGGCTCCCCGGGGGGCCGCCCCACACGTCCGGGCCGTGGTCGTAGAAGATTTCCGAGCACGGGCCGCACGGGCCGGTTTCAGCCATCTGCCAGAAGTTGTCGGAGGCATACGGTGCGCCCTTGTTGTCGCCGATGCGCACAACGCGCTCGGGCGGCAGGCCGATGACCTTGGTCCAGATGTCGTAAGCCTCGTCGTCGGTCTGGTAGACGGTGGCCCACAGCTTATCGGCCGGCAGCTTGTATTCCTGCGTCAGCAGCTCCCACGCCCACACGAGTGCGTCGCGCTTGAAGTAGTCGCCGAACGACCAGTTGCCGAGCATCTCGAAGAACGTGTGGTGACGCGCCGTGTAGCCGACGTTTTCCAGATCGTTGTGCTTGCCGCCGGCGCGCAGGCAGCGCTGCACGGAGGCCGCACGCACGTACGGGCGCTTGTCGGTGCCGAGGAAGACGTCCTTGAACTGCACCATGCCGGAGTTGGTGAACAGCAGCGTCGGGTCGTTGCCCGGCACCAGCGGCGAGGAGCGCACCACGGTGTGGCCCTTGCCCTCAAAGAAGGTCAGGAATTTTTGGCGGATATCGGAGGCTTTCATGTCGCGGGGTGCCGAGTCAGCATTGCGCCTGGGAGCATCCCGCTCCTGAGCGCCTTGGATTAGTGCAAACCGTTGATTATACGGGGTTCGCTCCCGGGTCGCGCCCAATCGGCGCCGCATTTCCCCCGGTTGGTCGCATGGGCCTACGGGCTCGCCGGGGCGTGGTGTAGAGTGCACCCGTTCCGATTGTGCAGATTCGTTATCCATGGGCGCTCTCAGCCATCTCCGTGTTCTCGATCTCACGCGCGTGCTTGCCGGCCCGTGGTGCGCGCAAAACCTCGCCGATTTCGGTGCCGATGTCATCAAGGTGGAGCGCCCCGGTGCCGGCGACGATACCCGCACCTGGGGCCCGCCGTGGCTCAAGGACGAGGCCGGCCACGACACCGCCGAGGCCGCGTACTACCTCGCCGCCAACCGCAACAAGCGTTCGATCACCGTCGATATCAGCACGCCCGAGGGGCAGGACATCGTCCGCAAGCTCGCCGCGCATGCGGATGTGGTGTTGGAGAACTACAAGGTCGGCCAGCTCAAGAAGTACGGGCTGGACTACGACGCGCTCAAGGCCGTCAAGCCGGACCTGATCTACTGCTCCATCACCGGCTTCGGCCAGACCGGCCCCTACGCCGCACGCGCCGGCTACGACTTCATCGTGCAGGGCATGGGCGGCTTCATGAGCCTGACCGGCGAGCGCGACGACCTGCCCGGTGGCGGCCCGCAGAAGGCCGGCGTGGCCATCTCGGACTTGATGACCGGCATGTATTCGACGGTTGCCGTACTGGCCGCACTCGCACACCGAGACCGCACCGGCGAGGGCCAGTACATCGACATGGCGCTGCTCGACGTGCAGGTCGCCATGCTGGCCAACATGAACACCAACTATCTGGCGAGCGGCCAAGCCCCCAAGCGCTGGGGCAACGCGCATCCGAATATCGTGCCGTATCAGACCTTCCAGGCAGCCAACGGCTGGATCATCGTGGCGGTCGGCAACGACGGGCAGTTCCGCCGCTTTGTCGATGCCGGCGGCATGCAGGAACTGGCCGACGACCCGCGCTTTGCCACCAACCCGCAGCGCGTGGCCAACCGTGATGTGCTGGTGCCGATCCTGGCCGAGATGGTCAAGCGTTTCAGCAAGGGGGAGTGGATCGACAAGCTCGAAGCCGCCGGCGTGCCCTGCGGCCCAATCAACGATCTTCACGAAGTGTTCGACAACGAGCAGGTGCAGGCGCGCGGCCTGCGTGTCGACCTCCCCCACCCGAGCGCGGGCACCGTCAAGCTGGTCGGCAGCCCGGTCAAGATGAGCGTCACGCCGCCGAAGGCTGCGAGCCACCCGCCGCTGCTGGGCGAGCACACAGAAGCCGTGCTGCGCGACGTGCTGGACCTGAGCGCCGACCAGATCGCCGCGCTGCGTGCACGCGGCGTGATCTGATACCCGCGCTGACACCGCCCACCGTTTCCCACCCTGACGAGGTCACCATGTGGCTTGATGCGTTGCTGGCTTACCTGCACTACATCTCGATCTTCACGCTGATCGTCTTCCTCACCGCCGAGGCCGTGGTGCTGCGGCCAGACATGACGCCGGAAATCCGCAAGCGCCTGGCACGCTATGACGCCGTCTTCGGCTTCGCAGCGCTGGCGGTGCTGATTACCGGCGCGTTGCGTGTGATCTACGGCGCCAAGGGCTATGCGTTCTACGTCCACAACCCGGTGTTCCACGTCAAGGTGGGCCTGTTCATCCTGGTGGGGCTGCTGTCGATTATCCCGACCATCACCATCCTGCGCTGGAACAAGCAAGGCAAGACGCTGCCCGACTTCGTGCCACCGCCGTCGGAGATTGCCAAGACGCGCCGCTGGGTCATGATCGAATCGCACCTGATCATCTTCATTCCGCTGGCGGCCGTGCTGATGGCGCGCGGCATCGGCATGTAGTTCGCGCATGTAGCTCGCAATCACAATGGGCCGCGACAGCGTTGTGCGGCCCGCTCCCTCCGGCCTTCCTGCGGCTAGGGCAAACCCTGAACCGTTTGTCCATGCGCCCTGCCAGGCTGCTGCGCGGCCTGCCCCCCAGCAAGGTGCTTGAAAGCCGCTCTGCTTAGCGTGCACACTTGGTCGCCGCTTTGCCGCCATTCGGCCACCCGCAAAGCGATGCGCTGCATGCCCACAGGAGGACACCCATCTTGCAGAACGATCCACAAAGCCGCCCGGTGATCCGCAGTCACCAGGACTTTGCGTCGGGCATCCTGTTCATCGTTGCGGGCGCGGCATTCGCGATCCTGGCGCGCGGCTACCGCATGGGCACAGCCTCCTCCATGGGCCCCGGCTACTTCCCGTTCTGGCTAGGGATCGTGCTGGTGCTGCTGGGTGTGGTGGTGGTCGTGCAATCGCTGTCGCGCAAGGGCGTGGCAGACCGCATCCCACGCTGGGACATCAAGACGCTGCTATGGATTCTCGGCTCGGTGGTGCTGTTCGGGTTGCTGCTGCAACCGCTGGGGCTGGTGCTTTCGCTGGTGGGGCTGGTGCTTGTTTCCAGCATGGCCAGCCACGAGTTCACATGGAAAGGCGCGGTCGGCACCGCCATCGTGATGGTGCTGGTGAGCCTGGCCGCGTTCGTCTATGGGCTCAAGCTGCAGTTCCCGGTGTGGCCGGCGTTCATCAGCAACTGAGGCACGCGACATGGATCTCTTCGCCAATCTCGCGCTCGGCTTCTCCACTGCGCTGTCGCTCCAGAACCTGATCTACGCCTTCATCGGCTGCGTGCTCGGTACGTTGATCGGCGTGCTGCCGGGGCTCGGCCCCATCGCCACGATTGCGATGCTGCTGCCGGCCACCTATGCGCTGCCGCCGGTGGCTGCGCTCATCATGCTGGCAGGCATCTATTACGGCGCGCAGTACGGCGGCTCCACCACCGCCATCCTCGTCAACCTGCCGGGCGAATCGTCGTCGGTGGTGACCACCATTGACGGCTACCAGATGGCTCGGCGCGGGCGGGCCGGCGTTGCGCTGGCCACGGCCGGCCTCGGTTCGTTCTTTGCCGGCTGCGTGGCCACGCTGGTGCTGGCTGCATTTGCCACGCCGCTGTCGGAGTTCGCCTTCAACTTCGGCCCGGCGGAATACTTCTCGCTGATGGTGCTGGGGCTGATCGGCGCCGTGGTGCTGGCCTCAGGCTCGCTCATCAAGGCCCTCGCGATGATCGTGCTGGGCTTGCTGCTGGGGCTGGTGGGCACAGACGTGAACTCCGGCACCGCGCGCTATTCGTTCGATGTGCCGGAGCTGGCCGACGGGTTGAACTTCGTTTCGGTGGCGATGGGCGTGTTCGGCTTCTCCGAGATCATCGCCAACCTGGAGCAGAAAGAGCACCGCGAGACCTTTGTCGACCACGTGCGCAACCTGTGGCCCAGCCGCGACGATTTCAAGCGCATGATCCCGGCCGTGCTGCGCGGCACGGCGCTGGGCTCGGTGCTCGGCATCCTGCCCGGTGGCGGCGCGACGCTGGCATCGTTCGCGTCGTACTCGCTGGAGAAAAAGGCCTCGAAGTATTCGCACGAGTTCGGCAAGGGCGCCATCGAGGGCGTTGCGGGCCCGGAATCGGCCAACAATGCGGCGGCGCAGACATCCTTCATCCCGCTGCTCACGCTGGGCATTCCGCCCAACGCGGTGATGGCGCTGATGGTGGGTGCGATGACCATCCACAACATCCAGCCCGGCCCGCAGGTGATGACCAGCAACCCCGCGCTGTTCTGGGGCCTGATCGCCTCGATGTGGATCGGCAACCTGATGCTGATCGTGCTGAACCTGCCGATGATCGGCGTGTGGGTGCGCCTGTTGAAAGTGCCCTACCGCTTCCTGTACCCGGCCATTCTGGTGTTCTGCTGCATTGGCGTGTACTCGGTCTCGAACACCACGTTCGACATCTTCCAGACAGCGGTCTTCGGGCTGATCGGCTACTTGCTCCTGAAGCTGCGTTGCGAGCCCGCGCCCATGCTGCTCGGCTTCGTGCTCGGGCCCATGATGGAAGAGAACTTCCGGCGCGCACTGCTGCTCTCGCGTGGAGATTTCTCCACCTTCGTCACCAAGCCGCTGTCACTGGGGCTGCTGATTGCTGCTGCGGCCCTGGTACTGCTGGTGGTGCTGCCCGTCATCCGCCGCAAACGCGAGGAAGCCTTTCAAGAAGAGTAGCGGCGTTGCTGCATCGCATCCTAAAGAACCGGAGGCTCGCCCTCCGGTTTTTGCTTGCGCACGCGGCGGCGCAGCATTAGAGCCAATCTTCCAATTCAGTTGACGCTGGAATGCGCACTTCGGATAACGGAGGGCGATCGACCCGCAGAGGTCGACCACCCATCCATCATTCAGGAGACAACCGAATGTTGCAGACGCCCCTGTTCCATGCTGTGTACAAATCAGTGCGCGGCATCTTGCGCACGCACACCGCAGCCGCCGCTTTGACCACGGCCCTGGCTGCATCCGCCCTCACGCTTACCGTCGCCGCACCGGCCCATGCGGCCAGCACGTACGCCGCCACGCAATACCCGATCGTGTTGGTGCACGGCCTCTCGGGCACCAGCAAGTTCCTCGGCGTGGTGGATTACTGGTACCAGATCCCCGAAGACCTGCGTGCCAACGGCGCCAACGTCTACGTGGCCGATGTCTCCGCCTTCAACGATGAAACCGTGCGCGGCGAGCAACTGCTCAGCCAGATCCGCACCGTGCTGGCCACCACGGGCGCGGCCAAGGTCAACCTCATCGGCCATAGCCAGGGCGGCCTGACCTCGCGCTATGCGGCCGCCGTGGCGCCCAACCTGGTGGCCTCTGTCACCACCATCGGCACACCGCACAAGGGTTCGGAGTTTGCGGACTTTGTCGAGAGCACGCCGGCACCTTTCAAGGCGCTGGTGAACCTGGGTGCGGACGTGTTCGGCTCGGTGCTCGGCTGGTTCAACGGCAACAGCAATCCGCAGAATGGCTTTGCAGCGCTGCATATCCTCTCGACCGCGGGCGCGGCGGATTTCAACAAGACCTTCCCGAGCGCGGGCCTGGCCAGCGGCTGCAACACCGGCAGCGCCACCGACGTGCGCAACGGCAACGTGCAGAAGCTGTATTCGTGGACGGGACGCTCGACGGCCACCAACATCCTCGACCTGTTCGACCCGGTGCTGGTCTTCAGCGGCGGGGTCATGCGGGCGCGCGGCTCAGGCACCAACGACGGGCTGGTCTCGATCTGCAGCGCCAAGTTCGGACAGGTACTGTCGACCGACTATGCTTGGAATCACCTTGACGAGGTCAACCAGCTGCTCGGCCTGATCGGCTGGGGTGCGGCGGATCCGGTTGCGGTGATCCGCACGCAGGCCAATCGGTTGAAGACGGCCGGGCTGTAATCCGTCGCCACCTATCGCCACGCATTGCCGCTTATTGCCACCAACGCGCACATCGTCATGAAGGGCAAATCACAATCCGTGCAATCCATGCAGCCCACGACATTCATCGGCGCCGTGTTGGTGGCAATCGTCGTTGCGGGGGGCGTCTACTGGTGGCACGCCACCGGTGAAGCGCCCCCAGCCGCCGAGCAACCTCCGGCGGCGCCCCGCTCTGGCGCCTACATCGGCAGCATCAAGGGCGACGAGACAACTGCCGCGGCCAAACCCAGCGAATTGGCCGACACACAGGTGCCCGACGGCCTGCGTGTGGATGCAAGCGGCCACCTCATCCTCGAACCCGCCAACCGCGCAGTGTTCGACTACTTCCTCGACGTGCCCGCGTCGCTGCCTGAAGCACAGCGCATTGCGATGGCAGAGGCGCATATGCACGCCAAGCTGGTCAGCCCCGCGCTATCGGAGGCGCAATCGCTGCTGCAGCGCTATCTCACCTACCGCAAGGCGCTGGCCGGGCAAGGCGATACCGGCCGCAGCAAGCCAAGCCTTGAACAGGTTCAGCAGCAGCCCGAGATCATTGCCACGCTGCGGCAACAAATCAGCGCCCGGGCCGCGCTGCGCCGCCAATACCTCGGCGCGGATGTCGCCCAGGCCTGGTACGGCGACGAAGATGCGCTGGACAGCGCCGCGCTCGACCGCCTGGCCGTGATGGCCGACCCTTCGCTCACCCCCGAGCAACGCGCCGCCAAGCTCGCAGCCATCAAGGCCAATCTGCCAGCCGCCCTGCGAGAAGCCCGCCGCAATGCCTCCGCGCCGGTCAAGCTCGCGAACGACATGGATTCCTGGACCAAGGATGGTCTGAGCGAGGCACAGATCCGCCAGCGTCTGGCCGCCCAGGGCATCGACGGCATCGTGGCGGATCGCCTAGTGCAGGCCAGCCGCGAAGAAGCCGTCTGGCGCGGCCGTTACGACGCCTACGCCCAGCAGCGCGACCGCATCAACAGCTTCCCCGGCCTGTCAGATGCCGACCGCGCCGCTCAGCTCACCCAACTGCGCCAGCAGACCTTTCCCGCCCCGAATGAGGCGTTGCGTGCACAAGCATTGGATGGCGTCGCGCAACGGAAATAAGGGACAACCCGGCAGAGTGCCCCGGGCACGGTAAAATCACGGGATTGCCGAATCACGCATTCCCATGAGCCAAGACAACGCCAATGGGGCGGCCGCCGCCCCCACGTCCAACTTCCTGCGCCAAATCATTGATGGCGACCTGACGCAAGGCACCTACGCCGGCCGCAAGGACACCAAGGGCCAGGCCCTTCCGCCGGTCATCACGCGCTTTCCGCCGGAGCCCAACGGCTACCTGCACATTGGTCACGCCAAGAGCATCTGGGTGAACTTCGGCCTGGCCAAGGATTACCAAGGCCGCTGCCACCTGCGCTTTGACGACACCAACCCCGTCAAGGAAGACACCGAATACGTCGATTCCATCATCGACGCGGTGCACTGGCTCGGCTACTCGTGGGAAAACGGCACCGGCACGCACCTGTACTACGCCAGCGACTACTTCGAGCAACTCTACGGCTTTGCCGAAGTGCTGATCCAGCGCGGCGCCGCCTACGTCGACAGCCAAAGCGCCGAGCAGATTGCCGCCAACCGTGGCGACTTCACCAAGCCGGGTACGCCGTCGCCGTATCGCGACCGCTCGGTGGACGAGAACCTCGCGCTGTTCCGCGACATGCGCGCCGGCAAGTACAAGGACGGCGAGTTGGTGCTGCGCGCCAAGATCGACATGGCCGCGCCGAACATCGTGATGCGCGATCCGGTGCTGTATCGCATCCGCCATGCGCATCACCACCGCACCGGCGACGCATGGTGCATCTACCCGATGTACGACTTCACGCATTGCATTTCCGATGCGCTGGAGAACATCACGCATTCGCTGTGCACGCTGGAGTTCGAGAACAACCGCCCGCTGTACGACTGGGTGCTCGACCACCTCCGCGACGCTGGTGCCCTGCCCGCACCGCTGCCGCATCAGTACGAGTTCGCGCGCCTGCACCTGACCTACGCCATCACCAGCAAGCGCAAGCTGCTGCAACTGGTGACGGAAAAGCGTGTCGACGGCTGGGACGACCCGCGCATGCCGACGCTGGTGGGCATCCGCCGCCGCGGCTATACGCCGGAATCGATCCAACTGTTCTGCGAACGCGTAGGCGTATCCAAGGCCGATAGCTGGATCGACATGAGCATCCTGGAAGGCGCCGTGCGCGACGACCTCGATGCGCGCGCACCGCGCTCGGTGGGCGTGCTGGACCCGGTCAAGCTCGTCCTCGACAACGTGCCGGCAGATTTCAACGAGCCGTGCTCGGCGCCCGTGCACCCGAAGCAGCCTGAACTCGGCCGCCGCGAATTCCCGCTCACGCGTGAGCTGTGGATCGAGCGCGAAGACTTTACCGAGACGCCGCCCAAGGGCTACTTCCGCCTCTTCCCAGGCAACAAGGTGCGCCTGCGCTACGGCTACGTGATCGAATGCACCGGCTGCGACAAGGATGCCGACGGCAACATCACAGCCGTGCACGCCAACATCATCCCGGACACGAAGAGCGGCACGCCGGGTGCTGACAGCGTGAAGGTCAAGGGCAACATCCACTGGGTGAGCGCCGCACACGCGCTGGAAGCTGAAGTGCGCCTGTACGACCGCCTGTTCAGCGACCCGCAGCCGGACTCGGGCGACAAGAACTTCCTGGATGCGCTCAACCCGGACTCGAAGAAGATCGTCACGGCCTACCTGGAGCCGACGCTGGCAACCGCCAAGCCGGAAGACCGCTTCCAGTTCGAGCGCCATGGCTACTTCGTGGCTGACCGTATCGACTCGCAACCGGGCAAGCCCGTGTTCAACCGCGTGGTCGGCCTGAAGGACAGCTGGGGCAAGTAAAGATCGGGGCAAAGGCAGGCCCATGCCTGCGTGGGTCTCTGCACAAGGAGGCAACATGCGTGCATGGTTTCTGATGCTGACAGGGGTGCTATGCACCTCTGCCTTTGCCGCGCCGTTCACGCCAGACCTGGCGCATACGTCGGTGGTCTTCGGCACCTCGCACTTCGATCGGTCTACGGTGCGTGGCCGCTTCGACAAGATCGACGGCGCCATCGACTTTGACGAGGCGACCAACCAAGGCGGTATCGATTTCACCATCGACGCTGCCTCCGTCAGTACGCGTCTGCCGGTGCTGGATGGTGTGCTGAAATCCGAGCAGTTTCTGGATGCCGCGCAGTTTCCGATCATCCGCCTGCGCAGCGATCGCTTTGTCGTACAGGACGGCAAGCTCGTCGCCATCGAAGGCAAGCTGACGCTGCGGGGCGTGACCCAACCGGTGCGATTAGATGTGCGCCGCTTCAACTGCGGCGACATGAAGCTGGCCGGCACCACACCACGCCACGTCTGCGGTGGCGATTTTCATCTTGGCATCCAACGCAGCGCCTTCGGCATGACGCGGTTCCTGCCTGACGTGGGCGACCGCGTCGACCTCGACATCAGCGTGGAAGCCTCACCGCAATAAGCTACGCAATCCCTCTATGCCCAATATCGATTTCGCTCTGAACACCGAATACATCGAGCTGCACAAGCTGCTCAAGCTGACCGGCGTGGTCGACAGCGGCGGCGCCGGCAAGGCGGTCGTTGCCGATGGCGGTGTCACCGTCGACGGCCAGCCGGAATCGCGCAAGACCGCCAAGATCCGCGCGGGCCAGGTGGTCATGCTGGGTGACATCCGCATCGCCGTGCACGAGGCCGACTAGCACTTCTGGTGTTTGAAAACGCCGCCTGTGCTACGGTGCGGCACCTTCACAACTGTCCAGGAGACTGACCATGCCGATCGCCCTCTGGTGCGTTCTGGTGGCGGCGGTGTTGCCGATCGTGTGCGTTGGCATCGCCAAGGCCAGCGGCCCGCGTTATGACAACCGCAACCCGCGCGCGTGGCTCGCGCAGCAAACCGGTGTGGCAGGCCGCGCCGGTGCTGCGCAGCAAAACCACTTTGAAGCGTTTCCGTTCTTTGCGGTGGCCGTGCTGGTGGCTATCCTGGGCGGCGGCATGATCGACCGCGTCAACCTGCTCGCCATCGCATTCGTCGTGGCGCGCGTGCTGTACACGATCTGCTATCTGGCCGACTGGGCGGCATTGCGCTCGCTGATGTGGTTTACAGGCGTTGGCCTGTGCGTAGCGCTGTTTGTACAACCTGCCTTCGCGCACTGACGCTCCCATCTGCTCCCATCTGCACGCAATAAAAAACGGCGCCTCAGTGGCGCCGTTTTACTTGGCTACTGCGATGCCCCTGGTGGCGTCGCCGACGTGCGGAACAACCGCCACGCCATGCCGCCCAACACAACCACCGCTGCAACGAGCGCGCCCCACAGTACCCACTGACGCGTTCTGCCGCCAGGCGGCTCGGCCGTCATCGCATCGGAAGGCGAATCACTCATCGCCCCCAGCTGTGCAGGTGCAATTGCAGGCGAAGCACCCGCCAGCAGATCCGCCCGAGCGATCGGGTTGCCACGCGCCACCTCCCCCACCGCCACCACAAACGGCACGTTGCCGCGCGCCGCGTAGGTGACAGTGGCTGGACGCCAGCCGATCGCCAATTGCGGCGCGCCCGAACCCAAGCCGCCGCTGCGTGTGTCGACCTGTAGGCGCCAGTAACGCTCGCCGGTGGCAGGCACGCTGATCGCCGCGTTCTCCTGTTCGCCCTGCCCGCCAGCACCGGCCAGGCGGAACAGCCGTGTCGACGTGACCGGCCGCCACTGCGCCTGCGCATCCGCACGCGCATACAGCGTTGCCTGCACGACGGTGTTGGCCTGCGGTAGGTGAATCTTCACGCGTTCCACCGGGAACGCACCGCCTGTATCGAACAGGTAGTCACCGGCGGCAGGCGTCTGCACCGGTGCCAGCCCCGTGCGCCACTGGATAGCGCTGTCCGCCGGCAACGGTGACGCACCGGCCGCCAGTTCCGCGCGCACGCTCTCAGGCACGGGCGGCTTGCCCTGCCACGTCAGCCGCAGATATTTCGCGCGCAGCCCAGTGAACTCGATGCGATCCTGCACCAGCGTGCTGCCCTGGTTGGACAGACGGAACAGCGTCGCCTGGCTCACCGGGTTCCAGTGCTGCAGATCATCGCTGGCCTGCACGGTCACACCACTCTGAAATTCGGCAGCGGGCAAACCGACCACCAGCGCCGTCAGCGTGTCGTGCAACTGGCTCAGGTCGACCAGCCACGCGCGTGCCGATTCCTGCGATGCGAGCGTGCCAGTGGCCCGCAGCACACCATCGGCGCCGAGCACGACACCAGCGGCCCCCGGCTTTTGCCCTTCGTCGATGGGCGTGGCGAACCAGCGCACGTCCTGCAGCGTGCGTGCCTGCGGCGCCGGATCGCGTGGGATCTCGATGGTGAACGGCACGGGCTCGCCGTCGCCATTGAGAACGCGCAGGTCGGTCAGGCCGCTGTCGCCGATGCTGCGCGCGTGGGCATACACGTCTTCGCTGAGCGTGACAGCGTAGTACGGCGCGCCGGGCGTGCCGGTCAATGCAAAACGCTCGGCCCAGGCCGACGCGGACAGCAGCGATGCCGCGGCAATCGCAAGAACAACCTTCTTCACACAACCTCCTTGGCCTCGGCGTCACCCTGCGTTTTGCCCTTGGGCGGCAGCGGCGACAGATAGCCGATCAGCAGCAACAACACGCCAATGCCGATGAACGAAACGATGCGCTCCACCCCCGTCACACGCGACAGGTCGAACAGGAACAGCTTGATCACCGTCACACCGAGCAGTGCCGCGCCGGTAAACCACAACGCACGGCTGACGCGCCGCGTGGCAAACACCATCACGCCCAGCGCCAGGACCGTCCAGAACATCGACAACGACGCCTGCACCAGCATCGAGTCCCCCAGGTCGTCCAACGTGTACGGAATATGCGCCCAGTGGTGCAGCGTGCGCAGCAGTACCGCATTGGCCCAGATGAACAGCGTGGCGCCGACCGCGTAGCCGATCACCAACGGCTCGGGCACGAGCTTCTGCAGTGCCACGCGGCGCATCCACAGCGTGATGGCCAGGAAAACCAGCAACTGCGCCACATCCAGCGGATTGAGGATGGGCAGATAGAACAGCGGCGCGGCATCGCCGTTGCTGGCAGCGCTGACCACGCTCCACAGCCACAGCAGTGCAGCCAGTGGCGCAGCGCCCCACAGCAGATAGGCACGTTCGAAGCGGGCGATCGGCCAGCGGATGCGCCAGCCTGCGCCGGCCAGCAGCGCAAGCAACACACCGTAGCCATAGGCCCAGGCGGCAAAGCTCCATGTGCCTTCCGGCACGTAGGCGTCCAGGCGCCAGTAGCCCTCGGTGGCCAGCAGGCCGCAGATCAACCAAAACAGCGCCGTATGCAGCGGCGCGAGGATGGCATCCCCAACATCGCGCTGCTGACGGCGCAGTAGCACGAAGGCCAACACGATCGATGCAATCCACACCGCCCCACCCCAGCCGGCCAGCGGCGACGGTGCCCAGTGTTCGATCGCCAACAATGCGATCAACGCAAGCGCGGGCGACAACGCCAGCGCAGGCCACTCCGCCAGCGCCCAGTCGAGCTTGCGGCGCAGGCCGTGCGCACCCCATGCGGTCAGCACGGCAAAGGCGGCGTAGAGCGGAATGTCCGGCCGATCGACCGCCTTGGAGCCAAGGCGCCATGCATAGCGGTCGATCTCATCGCCGCCACTGCCAAGCCACCACAGCAAGCCCCACACCGACGCAGCCATGCCGAGCACAGGTGCCACCTTCAGCCAATCGCGCGCCTCGGCCTTGCCATGCAGGCGCCAGCCGCTGAAGATGCCCGCCGCTGCAATCAGCACCCCGCCGACGTAGTGGCTGTTGAGCACCGGCCATTGCAGCGACGCCGACCACTCGAACAGCATTCCCAATACAAAGGCCACACCCGCCGCCAGTTGCAGCAACAAGCCGACCGCCAGCGCAAGGCGACGCTTCTGACGCACGCTGGCCCAGACGACCGCCGCACCTTCCACCGCCCAGATTGCACTCGTCGTGCGCCCATCGAAGGCCAACGGAATCGCCAGCGTGATGAAGATCACGCCCAGCGCAAACATCGATTCAAACAGCAGCCCCAGGCGCGCACGCTTGCCCGCCAGCCACGCGGCAATGCCCAGGTAGAACGCCGCCAGCGCTGCGGCACTCCACGCCATCGCAAACGGAATGTGGTGCACCAGTGCGGCCTGCAGGCCCATCGCCACCAGCGGTGTGCCGAACACCAGCGTGCCGTCTACGTAGTGCTTGAGGCTGACCTGGCGGCGCAGCGCGTACAGCAGCGCAATGCCCACATACATCAGGAAGAACAGGATCAGGAACGGCTCGGTGCTCTTGAGCAGTGACGGCTCATAGCGCAGCGCACCCCAAGCCGTGGCAATGCCAAAGGTGAACACGAAGCCCAGCAGATTCAGCGCGCGCCATGCACGGAACCACGCAATGGCGAAGATGCCCGCGTTCAGCAGCGCGTAGTAGCTGAACAGCGCCACATGGCTGCCCTGCCCGGTCGAGATCAGGATCGGTGCCAGGAACCCGCCTGCGCTACCGGTAAAGGCCAACGCTGGCGCGTTCTGCTTGACGGCCAGTCCGGCTGCCAATGCACAGATCAGCACCAGCAGCGGAAACGCCATCCCCGGCGTCAGCAACGGCACCATGCGTGTCGCCGCAAAAACGGTCAGGTACAGCACCCCGACCCCACCACCCTGCAACACCAGCGCATAGCCGGGGCGCTTGTCGCGCAGGCGCCAGCCAATGCCCAGAAGCACGATCGCCCCGACCGCCACACCCGCAAGGCGGAACTCGACCGGTAACAGGCTGTTGTCAGCCGCGTACTTGAGCAGAAAGGCCACGCCGAAGAACAGGATCAGGATGCCGACCCGCACCACGCTGTTGCCACCCAGCAGCCAGTCGCGCGCGGCGCCGACAGCGCGTTCCACCCAATCGGGTTCGTGGGGGATCAGCGTGGGTTGAGCAAGCGGCGGAGCAACAGGCACCGGCTGCGACACTGCAGGCACCTCCACCGGCGGCAACGATTCGGCCACGATAGGCTCCGGCACCACTTCAGGAACAGGCGCCACCGTGGGCTCGACGACCCCCGGCACTTCTGGCACTTCCGGCACCGGCGTTGCGGACGACTGCCCTTTCAGCTCGGCGATCTGGCGGCGCAGCAGCGCCACCTCGTGCTCCAGCCGCGTCACGCGCTCATTGATCGGCACGGCCAGCGGCACCTGCGCCGGTGCATTGCCCTGGGGGACATCCGGCGTCTTGGCCCATTGCGAACTGGCCCGCTTGTCCATGACCAGGATCAGCGAAGCCAACCCGACGCCGATCAGCGCGCCAAAAAACGCGCCAACCACACCCCCTGAGAAGGCCCCGAACACCAGGCCCACGATTCCGAAAATCCAACGCATCGTTCTGATTGTCCTGTTGGTATTGGAAAATGCGCGCGCATTCCCTGCGCCCTGGGCAACCCGACACCTGCCCAAGATGCACGCACCGCTTGCGTATACCGCAATCCGGCCCCGAATGGAATCGATCAAGTCTCAGAACGCTATGAGGATCGTGTCATCAGGCCGTGCGACAATGCGCGCTTTGCTGAAAAACCCGCTGTCCGAATGGCCCTCAAATCCACGATCTACAAGGTCGATCTGCAGATCGCCGACATGGATCGCCACTACTACGGCAACCACGCGCTGACCGTCGCCCGCCACCCGAGCGAGAACGACGAGCGCATGATGGTGCGCGTGCTCGCCTTTGCGCGCCACGCCAGTGAAACGCTCGCCTTCACGCGCGGCCTGTCCGAACCCGACGAACCCGAACTCTGGCAACGCGACCTGACCGACGCCATCGAGCTCTGGATCGACCTCGGCAACCCCGATGACACCCGGGTGCGCAAGGCCAGCAACCGCGCCGAGCAGGTCGCTGTGTATACGTATAGCGGCAATGCCAGCCGTGTGTGGTGGCAGCAGATCGAAACCAAGGTGGCGCGCTTTGCCAACCTGTCGGTCTACGAAGTGGCACCCGACACCGTGGCGGCACTGGCCGTCATGGTGGAACGCACCATGCGTCTGCAGGTCACCATCCAGGATGGCGACATCTGGATCGCCAACGACGCGGACAACGTCCACGTCCAGCTTGAAACGCTCAAGGCCGCGCAAGCCTGAGTTTGTCTCCCACCCCGTCATTACCCACGAGGCTCACCATGACCATCGAAACCACTGCAAGCGGTCTGCAATATGAAGACGTCGTCGTCGGCGACGGCGCTGAGGCCACGGCTGGCAAGCATGTCACCGTGCATTACACCGGCTGGCTGTACGACAACGGCCAGGCTGGCAAGAAGTTCGACTCCAGCAAGGACCGCAACGACCCGTTCGCCTTCCCGCTGGGCGCCGGCCACGTCATCAAGGGCTGGGACGAAGGCGTGCAAGGAATGAAGGTCGGGGGCAAGCGCAATCTGATCATCCCGGCAAGCCTCGGCTACGGTGCACGCGGCGCCGGCGGCGTCATCCCCCCGAACGCAACATTGCTTTTCGAAGTTGAACTGCTGAACGTCTGATCCTGCGATAGAATCCGCACCCGGCTTGCGATGCATCACACGACGCATCGCAGCCGCCTCCCCCGGCGGGGTGGCAGAGTGGTCAATGCTGCGGCTTGCAAAGCCGTATAAGACGGTTCAATTCCGTTCCCCCGCCTCCAGTTTTCCGGCCTCGACATCCTTACCGTTGCGGCCGCGCCATAGTCAAACGTTCCCCAAGCCTCGCAACGCCCTGTTTCCGGGCCATCGGCTGTCCACTCGCGTGACCACTCGTAACGATTGCTCTATGCTTGCGACATGGCCGTCACCCGAGAGGATCTCGAACAGAACCGGTTGCGCGCCGCCCTGGGTGATTCACCCGTCGCGTCGTCGTTGCTAACCGAGGCTGCGCTGGAAGCGTCGCTTGCATCGACGCTCGCGCGGTTGTCGAGTTCGCCCTGCGAATGCCAGGACGCCTGGGTGTTTGGCTACGGCTCGCTCATCTGGAACCCCATGATCTTCCACACCGAAGCGGCGCCCGCCACGGTGCATGGATACCACCGCGGTTTCTACCTCTATTCCCGCATCAACCGCGGCACCTGGGACAACCCGGGGCTGGTGCTCGGCTTGGACCGTGGCGGTAGTTGCCGGGGCGTGGCCTTCCGTGTGCCGCGCGACCATGCCGAGCACGAATTCCGCGTGCTGTGGCGCCGCGAGATGCTGACCGGCGCCTACCAGCCGCGCTGGCTGCCCACCGAGATCAACGGCAAACGCGTCTTCGCACTCGCCTTTGTCATGAACCGTGCGCATGAAGCCTATGCCGGCCGCCTGCCCGATGAGCGCGTAGTTGGCTGCCTGCGCGATGCGGTCGGCCTGTACGGGCCGGCACGTGAATATCTGCAACGCACACTGATCGGCCTGGCCAGCAACGGGCTGCACGATCCGTATCTGGACCGCCTGTGGACACGCCTGCAAGCCATGGACGCCGCCAACGCGCCCGTCGCCGGCGAGCCCGCAGAGCAGCCCGACCCTTACCTCAGCGCCTGAGCCCGCCTGCCATGCTCCTCGCCCGCCATCCCGCGCTCAACCAGCTGATCGGCGTCATGCTGGGTCTCGCGCTGGCAGTGGGCGACATGGCCAACGCCTGGCAGGAGCAGCATCTGCCGACGCTGCACGTGGCTACCAGTACGAGCACCAAAGCCACGCCCGGTGCCGCGCCCGCCACGCGCCCAGCCCATCGCAGCGACCCTGCCACGCGTGACCGCGACCTGATTGCCGCCGCC